>NZ_VILA01000022.1:0-25044 GCF_009712025.1 Dolichospermum sp. UHCC 0406 | reverse complement strand
ACCCATCCACAAAACCACCAAACCATCCTGTACATCTTTAAATCCTGGACATCCTGATTCAGACAATGATATTTCCAGGGAATACCTTAATAAAACAATCAATTAAAATCAGTATCAGAAAACCTATAAACAAAACGACCAACCCATCCTGTAAATCCTTAAATCCTGGACATCCTGATTCAGACAATTACAAAGGTAAAGGGCAAAAGCGCAAGAGTACAAAGGGCTAAAGAGTCCTCGCCGCACCACTACATACAACCCGAAAACCGATATTGATGTTGTAGTTATCGAGGTTGAGGATGTAGCGAAAAGCAGAACGGCAATACACAGGATAGTTGAGCCACGAACCACCGCACAGCAGTTTAAGATTACCGCTCTGACTATTCCAGGCGGTGCCATCATTAGGTGCATTTGTATAGTTAGCGTGCCAATCATCTTGACACCATTCCCATACATTACCGTGCATATCATATAATCCAAATTCATTGGCTATTTTAAAACTTCCTACTTCTGTTGTTTCTCCTTTCCGAATTCCTTTAACTCCATCACCATAAATATAGTTACCATCATAATTAGCTAAATCTGTTGTAATCGTCTCACCAAAATGAAATGGTGTGGTAGTTCCGGCACGACAAGCATATTCCCATTCTGCTTCACTGGGCAGTCTATAGGGTCTTTGACTATGATTTGATAGTCGGTTACAAAACTCCACCGCATCATGCCAAGAAACCCGTTCTACAGGACGATTTGCTCCTTCAAACCTAGATGGATTTGGTTTTAGTTCTTGGTTGACTTGAGGTAAAGCGGCTACTACTTGCCATTGTGCTTGGGTAACAGGATATTTACCCAATAAAAACGGTGGTACTGTAACTTGATGCTGGGGACTCTCAGTTTCCCTGCGTCCTGGCTCATTTTTTGGTAAACCCATCATAAAACTACCACCGGGAATTGCTACCATTTCTAGTTGAATACCATTACCTAAGTCTTCTATAAACTGCTGGGCTTGTTTTTGTTTTCTCTTAATACTCAATTCTGTTTTTTGTTTCGGCCATCCTAATTTTTTAAGCTCAATAGTAGCAACTTCAAAATCAAAAGGTTCTAAGTTGATAGATGTTTCATTTTCTGTGATGATAGCAGATTCAAATTCAAAGGTTTTGATTTCTGGTAGAGGTAATTCGTGAATTACCCCTACTGGGTTTAACTGTTCTGCTAACCTAGCATAATCTCCCCCTAACTGACGCAATACTTGTTGATTAATCTCAGCAAAGGGGAAAATTTCTGCCTTTGTTTTTTCATCCAAACCAGAATTAGGAAATAGCAATGCAGGAAAACTTCTAATTGATATACCAGCTTTCTGACATATATATTCAGAAACAGCTTTGAACATGGCTTCAATTTCTGTTAATCTTACAGAACGCCATAAAACTTCTCGCACTCCCTCAACAAAATCATATTGCCACTTTTCTGGCTGATTTTCTTTACTAATTAACTTAGGTTCTAACAAACCACTCATAAAAATTTCCGCCAAAATAATTGGCTTTCTTGGTGGTGGCAACATTTTTTCTTGAATCAGATGAATTACAGGTATACTTACAGGTGCAGAAGACATCAAATTTGCTAATCTTCTCGCTAAAGGTGAAGCACTACGATAAAAGTTATTAACTAATAATTCTGGATCTTTTGTTGTTTGTGAACTGGATAATTTATCTGTGGGTTTTAACTCTTGCCAATTAGGCATAAATAAAATACCCACTGTGTCAATATTACCTGTACCTGCAATCACTTTTGCCCAATATTCTAAAGATTCAGGTTCTAAAATCACAATAGGTAACTTTAACGCTTGATTGGGTTTTTCTTCTAACCAGAAGGGGAAATCATGAATAGTCAATTTAGAATTGAGTAAACCTGGTTCAATCGCACTTAAAGAAACGGAAATACCCAAATCTAAAACAGTGCGTTCCCATAATTGTTCCGGTAATAATTGCAGAATTGTTACCGAGACTTGTTTAGACCATAATTCTAATAAATTATCTATTTCTCCTTCCCACCATAAAGAGGAAATACAATCACTAATTAATAATATTAAACGTCTACCATTAGGTTCTAATAGTTCTTTGGGACTGCGGGAACGTTGTTTTTTTGTAGCTTTTCTCTGCTGGTGAAAAAATTGCGGTTTACCATCATTTGTGCATAAATTCCAAGTATAAACATTTCTAAAAGCTCCATGTCTTTCCATTAATTTGCGAAACTCATTGATAGTTTCTTCCCAAACTACAGTCGCGCGATTTTCTTCAACAACTATCACTAAATCTAACCAACGTTCTCGCGCAGGTTTTAAAACTGGTATCCAAACATCATTTTCCGCTATTTGTTGGGCTGTATTTTCTTCATCTAAAACAAATTTTATCCGAGATGGAACTTTCCGCATCAATGGACGGAGTGACCTACCAATTTCTAAAGCATTAGGTAAAGCAGCAACAGCAGGAGCTTTAAAAGGTACTCCTGATGATGCAGGTTTTGATTTTTCAGAGGTTGATTTTTCAGTAGAATTAGATTGAGAAATAGAATCTACACCATTTTTTGTATAAGCTTTAGCTGTAGTTTCTTGAGTTTTTTCTACTGTAGAATCATCCGAAGCATCTAAATTTTGATCACTTTCTCGTTGAGGTAATTTAGAAATCTCAGTTTGAGAAATTTGATTTGGTTGAGTAACTTCATCAACAGATGTAATTGCTAATGGTAATTTGATCTGGTTTGCTAACCAAATAGCATCAGCAATTTCTTCTGCACTCATGTCCAGTTCTAGGTGTTGTAGACGTTTAATCAACCTGTTGATCATGAATCCTCGGAACTATCTAAATACTTTAATATTTTCTCAATCAAATCATCTTTAGTTGTCCCTGTTGGTGAATTTTCTCTAGTAACTAAGTAAACAGCGTTAAGAAGTTGATCTGTTGCTAATTCCCCATTTTGACGTTTTTTGAGAAATTGCTCAATTAAATTATCCGCTTTTTCAGATAGTTCATCATCTAACTGTAGATGTGCTTTAACTATTCGTTCTAATTCTGTTTTATCTGGTTCTTGAATATTTAATCTGATACAACGTCTTAAAAAGGGAGGAGGAAAATCTCGTTCACCATTACTGGTTAAAATCACAAAAGGAAAGGATGTACAGCGAATTCTACCTTTTTCAATAGTGGCTTTTTGATCTTTATATGCTGTCTGTACTTCTACCCGATCTAGTTTATCAGCTATGCGCCTTAGTTCTGGTATTTCAAATTCTCCCTCTTCAAAAATATGTAGTAAATCATTAGGTAAATCAATGTCACTTTTATCAATTTCATCAATTAATAAAACTCTGGGTTTGTCAGATGGTAGTAAAGCTGTTCCCAGTGAACTTAAATTAATATATTTACCAATTTCTGCTAAGTTGTCTTTGTCTTTATCTTTATCTTTAGCATCTTGTAAACGTCCTATGGCATCATAATTATAAAGTCCATCTTTTAGCGTGGTGCGGGTGGTAATTGGCCAATGTAATACTTCTCCTAATCCTAGTTCATAAGCTACAGCATAGGCTAAAGAAGTTTTACCTGTTCCTGGTTTACCAGTTACTAATAAAGGTCGTCGTAAATATAAAGCCGCATTCACTAGGTCTATTTCTTCTGAACGTGCTTGAAATGTTTCTGCGCGTCTTTTTTTGGGGTCGCTTTCACTATTATTAAAATCTCGCCAACTTGGTGGTTCTGGAAGGGTCCAGTTTATATTTTGTGTATTGTTTCCTTGAAATATTTTCCAGTCTGTCATAAGAATACCTAGTTAATAATGATTGGTTCAGATTTAAATGGTAAAATGTGAGGGTTTTCGTAAATGATAAAAACATTATTTACGAATAGATATTGATTGTCGTTGTCATTAAGCAAAAATTTTTCATATTGTTCCAGAACATGATTAGGTAATGTATGAATATAGCAATTTAACTCATTATTTGCTCTGATTTCATATTCTTGTTGCTCTAAAGTAATTTTATCTCTGTGACAGATAGCGATAGGAACAACATTACTCTTCAATGAACTAAAAATCTTAATAATTTTATCAGCATCATTTTTTTTATTCTCATCAAAAATATTTAGTATAACACCAATTGCTTGCTTCATTAATACAGAAAATCTTGTTTCATTATATTCATGTAGCTTTTGAAAATCATTGCAGGTAATATTTTCTAATTGCTGCCATTTATCAATCCAATTGCTTTGTTTAACATTTAAATAGTTTGTGTCTAAGCGTGTAACATCACGAACCATCACCGGATATCTCTGACGTACAGGAATTCTATCTCCAAAATCATCAATTTCCCATGTTTCAACAGGATGATTAAGGTATTGTGGGGGTAGAAAAAATACAAATTTTTTATCCTTTTCTAACTTACAAGGAATTTTTTGGAATAATGAAAGAAAAAGGTTTTTTTCAATTTCTTTGAGTGTAAAGCTATCATCAGGAGAATCAGAAAATTTAATTGACTCAAACCCTGTTTGGTGTTTTATATAATTTTGAATATTAGGAATAACACCACCACTAATTTTAAATTTTGGGATTTTTGATCTTGATTTTGTTGTCAATGGTTCTATTTTAATTAATATGTATGATTCCGGTTTAGTATCAGTATTTTGATATTGTTGGTTAACATTTTTAATCAGGTTATCAAAATTGTCTATATTATCACTTCCCCATTTTTCTAACTTTGTTTGAGGAATTTGAGAATTAGTAATTAAATATTTTATAAATTGTGCTGTATTGTCGTTATGATTAAATTTTTCATTACTATCTAAATTACGTTTATCCCCATCATACAAATCTTTAACAATACCTTCTACTGTGGTTTGAGGCGAATTTACTAAACCACAAGATTTATAAGCTGTTTGAATAGCAAAATTTATAGCTGTATCCAGATTAGTAGTTAAGACTTGAATGAGGCTCAAAAAACTCCAAGATTCAAGCAGCACAGTTGCAGAAATCATAAATGCTCTTTTATCATCTTCTTCTGTAATAACTCTTTCTACAACCATTCCTACTGCTTCTTGTAAGGATGGAAACCACACCGCAGAACCACTATATCCTGGTTCAATTTGATAACTTTTTTCTGCTGTGTGTATTTGTACTAAGCCAAAAGCATCTTCTCTGTTTATATGTATCTTACCAAATGACCAACGACCATTGTAATCATAATCTTTAGGAAAGCCAAAAATTTGAAAATCAAAATTATGGTTTTGCAAATCTAATGTAGAAATTAGTTGAACGGGATTTGCGGAATTTGGTGGAGTATCTTGTAATTCAAGTCCAGCAATATCTTCTCCTTTTTGGCTTGTTAAACCACGCCAAAATACAACCTTAGCTTTTATTATTGTTCCAGGAGCAATAAAAGGAAAGTCAAGTTCGATAACTTCATTTAGTAATTCTTTTTCTTCCTTAATACCTAAAGCATCCATAACTACATGAGCGCAGGTCAGAAGATGCTGCTGAGTTACCAAAAAACCAGCACCAATAACTTGTTTGGTATCTTTATAGTAAATGCGAGCGATCGCACTTTCAAACCTCTTATCTTGACTTTCCTGTGACATAGAACCTATGAACTCTGTTGTTTTGAACTCTCTTCCTTGCTCCACTTCACAGTAATTTCAAAGTTTACTTCTCCACCTACAGAAGTTAAAATCACTCCTGCTTGAGTAGACAATTTCACACCAAACTTTACTTCCATTTCTTTAGTATCCAAATCTTTGAATTGATCTGCAATAGTCGTAACTACTGGTTTAATCTGCTGGATAGCTTCTGCAAAAGTTTGTTTTGCTTCTGTAATTTTGTCAGAAACGATTTCAGAATGATTCTTTGAAACCCTCTCTCGTCCTCCTTCTTTTGGTTTTTCTGGTGCTTCAACTTCCACTAAAATAGTTCCACCATCTAAGGTGAAGGGAACTAATACTTTTTCTGCCATATTATTGAAATTAGTGTTAATTAGGCTATGCAATATCAAATATACGACATTACCAGCATATTTGAAAAGTAAAGAACTGCACTAGCAATAGTTTGTAAATTAGTGTATTGTAAGTTACATATCAGTTTTTTTAGGGATAACTCCAGGATAATTACACTTTGCAGTTATCCCAAACTAGCCGAATTTACCCCAAAAGTATCCCAAAAAAATTAGGGACGAGTATTAAACCCGTCCCTTATCTGACTATCTAAAATATTAGTTTTAGCTGTTTTCTCAAAGGCGACACCCGGATTTGAACCGGGGGATGGAGGTTTTGCAGACCTCTGCCTTACCACTTGGCTATGTCGCCGCGCCCACAATTGCTAATAGTAGCACCAATTTTCCAAATTTGCACTATCTGGGAGAATTTTTTTTGAAGATTCATGTTTTTACTTAACTGGACAGACAAAAAGCCTGTCCTCCAATGGATCTTAGGGATTTAATTTCACTTCTTCGGCAAAATTCGCCCAGCGCGCAAAGTAAAATGGCCCTGCGACAGAACCCCAAATATGCTCATCTGTATCAGGATTTCGTCCTCTGTCGCGGCTGATGAACTGTTGACCATCAAGTTCAAAATCACTATCTAAATAGGTTCTTTGCCCGTCACGGATGACAATGCAGCCTTTTCCTGGTTCGACTGTGCCTTGGAATTTGTTCCCAGTCCACTCTACAATCATGTTACAACCACAGAGTCTTTCCAAGCGATCGCTCGTTAAAGTCTGCAATCTTGGTAAATCACGGGAAGCACCATAAAAGTCTTTTTCATCTTTGACAGTATAGTTTTCAATATGGATTTTATCCCCCACCGTAGTCAGATGTAACACCCGCACCCGATAGGGCTTATTCAGCATATAATCATAAGCTTGTTCCACGAACAAACTTACCCCTGATAACACCCCCCAATGGAGGGGACGCATACATACACGAATATGGGCAAAAAAAGCCGGATTCTCAAAAACCTGGGCTTGATTGCTAAAATCAGCCGCCATCCAACGAGCTAAGGTGACAATATCTGTAGAATGAGTCATACCGATTTCGGATTTGGGAATAGGAATGCAATTAATTTTAAATCCTGATTACCCTCAATCTACACTTTTCTATTGTATGTACTTAACCGAATCGTCCAGACACATAGTCATGGGTGCGAGTATCTAGCGGATTCCGAAAGATTTGACTAGTCTCCCCGAATTCCACCATTTGACCAATGCGGCTTTCATCGGTGCTGAAAAAAGCAGTAAAATCAGAAACGCGAGTTGCTTGCTGCATATTATGAGTAACAATCACAATCGTGAATTCTGTTCGCAATTTGTGAATTAATTCTTCTACTTTCATTGTAGCGATCGGATCAAGGGCTGAACAGGGTTCATCCATTAGTAAAACCTTGGGTTTAACCGCTAAAGCCCTAGCGATACAGAGACGTTGTTGTTGTCCACCAGAAAGACCTGTAGCAGACTGATGAAGTTTATCTTTGACTTCATCCCACAAAGCCGCACCTTTCAGGGCAGATTCGACAATTTCATCTAATACTACTTTTGGAGATCTACCAGCAATTCTCACACCATAAGCCACATTTTCATAAATGCTCATGGGAAAAGGATTGGGTTTTTGGAATACCATGCCAATTTCCCGACGCAGACGATTGATATTAATCTTAGGATCGTAGATGTTCTGACCAAAAAATTCTATCTGACCTTCGACTTTGACTTTTCCTTCTAATTCACTAATCCGATTAATGGTTTTAATAAATGTAGATTTACCACAACCACTAGGACCAATTAATGCAGTAACTTGGTTTTTATAAATATCTAATGATATTCCTTCAATAGCTTTATAGTTTCCATAATAAAAGCTAAGATTCTTGACTTGGATGGCAGTAGTTAAGTTACTCATGATTGACTAAAGTACGAAAGAAAATTTTTTAGTTGACCTTATCTTTTCTTAGCAATTACGCGAGATAGCACGCTGAAAAACAAAACTAAAGTTAGGAGAATGATGGAGGTTGTCCATACTAATTGATTTACGGCTGGATCGGGATTGTTATAAAGGTTAAAAATCAATACTGGTAAGGAAGCAGTAGGACTTAATAAACCATCAGACCAATTTTGACTAAATAAAGCGGTAAAAATTAGTGGCGCTGTTTCGCCAGAAGCACGGGCTATAGCTAGGGAAATACCGGTAGTAATCCCTGGGATAGCCGAACTAACAATAACACGAAAGGTAGTTTGAAAACGAGTTCCTCCTAAGGCTGCGGATGCAAGACGTTGGGGAACAGGAATGAGCTTTAAAGCCTCTTCTGTTGTCAATACTATCATTGGTAGCATGATTACAGCTAAGGCAAAACCACCGGCAATGGCGCTAAATCCCTTAGTTAATAAAACAATTACACCGTAAGTGAATATCCCAACAATAATGGAAGGAACACCTGTCAGAATGCTAGTAATAAACCGCACATACCGCGTAAGTGGGCTGGTTTGACTAAATTCTGCTAAGAAAATTCCTGTAATTACCCCGACAGGAATACTGAGTAATGCACCGATACTTACCATAAGTATAGTACCAAGAATAGCATTAGCAAACCCATTTTCAATTAATGGATGAAATAACATCTCTAGCTTGAAACCAGAAAGCCCCCGTGACATGATTTCCCACAGTATGGATGATAGTGGCAACAGTGCTAAAACACTCAAACCAAAGGCAATCCCATTCATTGCGTATGTAAATAATTGCCTACCTCTGGATAATGGCTGATACAATTCAGTCGCTGTGGACTGATCTATTTCTGAATTTGGATAAGCACTCATGTTAATTTTGGATTTTGGATTTTAGATTTTAGATTTTTTGTAGAGGAATAAATTGAATTTGGGCAACCACGGGGGGTTTGCCCCTACTTATCTATTCTTTTTACCAACCCACTCCACTACTAATACAGCCGCAATATTTATAGCTAGAGTTAAGGCAAATAAAATTAGACCTAAATAACTTAATGCCCCAATATGTAAGCCCGGTTCGGCTTCGGCAAATTCATTGGCTAAAACTGCGGGGATATTATATGCTGGATCTAAAAGAGATAGACTGATTTGGGCGGAGTTACCAATTAGCATTGTTACAGCCATTGTTTCTCCTAAAGCCCTACCCAGAGATAGCATTGTTGCACTAACCATCCCAGAAAATGCTGCTGGTAATAAGACTCGAAAAATTGTTTCCCAACGAGTTCCTCCTAAAGCCATAGATGAGCTACGTAACTCTTTAGGGATAACCATTAAAACATCACGAGAAATAGCTGCCATTGCGGGTAAGGTCATAATGGCGAGAACAATACCTGCTGTCAACATATTGTTGCCGGCAGGGTCTTGTGTATTAAATAGTGGTATAAACCCAAGGACACTACTTAACCATTTTTCTATGGGGACGATGAAAGGAATAAAGATGAAAATTCCCCATAAACCAATAATTACACTGGGGATAGCGGCAATTAATTCGATGACAAAGGCTATGGTAGTTTTGACTGGATTTGGTAAAAAGTCTTCACTTGTGACTAAGGCTATGGATATGCCTACGGGTATAGTTAATAAAACAGCGATCGCACTGCTGACCAAAGTTCCGTAGATGTAAGGTAATGCCCCAAAAATTTGATTCCCTGTATCCCAATCTTGTCCCCATAAAAAGCCCAATCCAAATTTATCAATAGCTGGTTGTGCTTCTTTAAAAATCACCCAGGTCATGAGAAAGAGGATAGCTACAGTAATACCAGAGAAAATATACACTAGCCATGTAAATCCCTTATCAAACCAGAAATTAACGCCACCTGTCGATCTTAAATCAATATTTCCATCACTTAAATTAGCCATGATCAATAAAAAGTTTATGAAATCTGGTACATTAGATATAAGCGTTCACCAATCAGCCCGTAGGGGTAATTCATGAATTACCCCCACCAAATTAGGATGATCAAATTTAGCTACGTAACAGTCTAGATGACGGCTGAATGCTTACGTAAAAATTACTTAACGGTGCTATTTACTGTTTGGAGAACACGGTTCACAACATCACCAGGAATTTTGGTGTAGTTGAGGTCATCATTATACTGTTGACCATCTTTGAGTACCCAGTTAATCCATTTCTTCACAGCTTCAGCTTTAGTAGGAGTGGAATATTTGTGATAAACCATCATCCATGTCAAACCAACGATAGGATAACCTTGACTGGGATCTCCGATAAAAACGCGGTAGTTACTAGGAAAAGCTACATTGGATAAAGCTGAGTTAGCAGATGCTAAAGAAGGAGCGACAAATTCTCCTTTCTTATTTTGTACTTCCGCTGAATTTAGTTTGTTTTTAGCAGCGTAGTCATATTCAACATAACCAATAGATCCAGGGGTGCTTCTCACTAAAGCAGCTACACCAGGATTACCTTTACCTTTGAGGACGTTTGGTAAAGTCCATTTGGGAGCGGTGTTAGCTCCAATTCTGCCTTTGAAATAACCACTAATAGCACTTAAATGGTTGGTGAAAATAAATGTTGTACCACTACCATCAGCGCGAACTACAAATTTAATTGGACTATTTGGTAGATTTGCACCGGGGTTATCCGCTTTAATTTTTGGATCATTCCAGTTTTTAATTTGTCCAGAGAAAATTGCTGGTAATGTGGTACGAGATAATCTCAATTTGTTGACACCAGGTAAATTATAAACAACGGAAACGGCACCACCAGCAGTGGGTACTAAGATCACACCATTCTTAACTTTAGCGATTTCATCATCTTTCATCGCTGCGTCACTACCACCAAAGTCAACTGTTCCCGCAATGGTTTGACGAATACCACCACCACTACCAATGGCTTGGTAGTTAACTTTCAAGTCGGGGTATTTTTTCTTAACTTCACGAGCATAACGTTCGTACAAAGGAGCGGGAAAGGTTGCTCCAGCACCGTTTAAAGTTTGAGCTTGAGCGATCGCACTCAGCATTGGACTCAATGCAACAGCCCCGGTTATGACTGAAGTGGCAACAACACGATTCAAAATGGTGGATAAAAAAGCCATACTGCCTCTTAAGTTTTTAGAAATACTTACTTAGGGAATTACATCCTGGTATTAATTTGATACTAAATAGTTAAGAGAAGATTAAGAAACGAACAATCTCAGTTTAAATTCAATTTAAACATTTAATTTTAAGTAGTCGGACAAAATTAAATTCACTCGTTGAGAGAGGGAACAGGGAACAGGTAATTGGTAATTGGTGATTGGTGATTGGTGATTGGTGATTGGTGATTGGTGATTGGTAATTGGTAATTGGTGATTGGTGATTGGTAATTGGTAATTGGTGAAAACTATTCTTCTTTCTCCTTCCTCCTGAACTCCTGACTCCTGACTCCTGACTCCTGACTCCTGACTCCTGACTCCTGACTCCTGACTCCTGACTCCTGAACTCCTGAACTCCTGAACTCCTGAACTCCTGACTCCTAATTCTATAAAATATCCTAGCAGTGTTATGTAAATAAACAGTCTGCTAGGAATACGTGGTATTATTTGCCATGTTTGAGCGGATTAGTATTTATTTATTTGCATAACAATACTTTTTTATCCCTAACCACAATAAACAAAAAAGGTGATAAATTGGTTAAGATAATTCATGTAAATGGTTAATTTGTGATTAAAATCAGAGTCCAAGATTGCTAACGGATGTATTTTTTCTGGTAATCTAAGCTGGCACTTTCAGGGTTTTTCATAGTCATGACAACCTTGACTGTGGCAAAACAAGTGATTAAAGAGAATTTTATGGCGCTCATAGTTCAAAAATACGGTGGTACATCAGTTGGTTCAGTTGAACGGATTCAAGCTGTTGCGACTAGAGTTAAAAAAACGGTCAAAGCTGGAAATTCTGTAGTAGTAGTGGTTTCAGCGATGGGTAAAACTACTGATGGGTTAGTGAAACTAGCTCATGATATCTCTAAAACTCCTAGTCGTCGGGAAATGGATATGCTGCTTTCTACGGGAGAGCAAGTTACCATTGCTTTACTAAGTATGGCATTGCAGGAAATTGATCAACCAGCAATTTCGATGACTGGCGCTCAGGTAGGCATTGTTACCGAAGCAGAACACTCTCGCGCTCGGATTTTACATATTGAAACTGAACGCTTAATGCGGCAAATTAATGGCGGCAAAGTGGTTGTGGTTGCCGGGTTTCAAGGAATTAGCAGTACAGAAGAATTAGAAATTACTACTTTGGGACGTGGTGGTTCTGACACTTCCGCAGTGGCGATCGCCGCCGCTATCGGTGCAGATTTTTGTGAAATTTATACAGATGTCCCCGGAATTTTAACTACAGATCCGCGCCTTGTTCCCCAAGCTCAATTATTGACAGAAATCACTAGTGATGAAATGCTGGAATTGGCTAGTTTAGGGGCGAAGGTATTACATCCCAGGGCTGTGGAAATTGCCCGCAATTATGGCGTTCCCCTGGTGGTACGGTCGAGTTGGACAGATCAGCCCGGAACTTGGGTAACAACGCCTCCAAGGCAAGATCGGGCGTTAGTGAATTTAGAATTAGCTCGACCTGTGGATGCTGTGGAGTTTGATATTCAACAGGCTAAGGTGGCTTTATTGCGTGTTCCTGATAGACCAGGGATAGCAGCCCAGTTATTTGGGCAAATTTCCCAGGAAAATGTTGATGTGGATTTAATTATTCAGTCTATTCATGAAGGTAATACTAATGACATTGCTTTTACAGTAAATACTTCAATATTAAAACGGGCGGAAGCAGTATCATCGGCTATAGCACCGATATTTAAAAATCAGCATAGTTCAGATGAAGCGGAAGTAATAGTAGAAAAAGATACTGCTAAAGTGAGTATTGTGGGGGCGGGAATGATTGGTCGTCCGGGGGTAGCAGCGCAGATGTTTAAAACTTTGGCTGATGCTGGTGTAAATATTCAGATGATTTCTACCAGTGAAGTTAAGGTGAGTTGTGTTGTTGATGCGGTAGATTGCGATCGCGCTATAGCTGCCCTCTGTCACACCTTTGAAATTAATTCTTCTTCTACTGCTTTAGCTTCTCCTGGTGCTAATACCCCTGCTGTGCGTGGTGTTGCGCTGGATATGAATCAAGCGCGAATTGCGATTCGGCAAGTACCAAATCGTCCGGGTATGGCCGCCAAATTGTTTGGATTTTTGGCAGAATATAATATCAGTGTGGATATGATTATTCAATCTCAACGGTGTCGAATAGTAGATGGTGTTCCCCGTCGAGATATTGCCTTTACTGTAGCGAGAATGGACGCAGAAAATGCCCAACAGAAATTACAGCAAGTTGCAGCGGAGTTTGATTGGGGTGAGGTAGTATTAGATCAGGCGATCGCTAAGGTGAGTATAGTTGGTTCTGGGATGGTGGGACAACCAGGTACTGCTGCCAAAATGTTTACAGCTTTAGCCAAAAATCACATCAACATTCAAATGATTGCTACTTCAGAAATTAAAATTAGTTGTGTTGTGGGAGAAGATGAAGGGGTGAAAGCTTTGCAAGTTATTCACTCAGCTTTTGATTTGGCTGGAAGTGAAAAATTTGTAGTTCCAGTGTGAACATATCCAGTCTGATTTTTCTTTTAATTGCAGCATTCGGAGAAATTTCCGGGTGCTACAGTTTTTGGGCATGGTTAAGATTAGGAAAAAGCATCTTTTGGATTATTCCCGGAATTTTTGCTTTGATTATCTTTGCTATTTCCCTAACTAAAGTAGATGCCGATAATGCTGGTAGAGTTTATGCTGCTTATGGAGGAATTTATATCCTTTCATCATTACTCTGGTTGTGGTTAGTTGAAGGAGTAAAACCAAATAGATGGGATTTATCAGGTGTGATAATTTCGCTTGTGGGAACAGTGATTATTTTATTTGGTTCACATAGATAAACGAACGCAGATAAACGCAGATAAACGCGGATGAATTAATGAATTTTATGATTCTGTGCTGTTGTATTTCTTGTTAATAAGATTTACCATCACTACCAAAGTATTCTCGATAAGCACAAACTTGATTATCTCGAATATCAAAAGCAACTGCAACGCGATTTTTATAAGGATTGCCAAATAAGTTACCTTCATCCCGAAATTCAAAAATCACGGTTTTTTCATTGCTAGTAATATTGTCTAAAGAAGTAATCTTAATTCCTGGTTGGAAAGCCTCAGAAACATATTCAAAAAACTCCTTTGCTCGTTCTTTACCTATATTTAACCCGTGAAATTTTCCCATAGGAAACCAAAAGGTAAAATCATCCGTTAGCATATCTAAAAATGCTTGCCAATTACCAGTTTCTAAGCCTTGTGTAAAATACCCAAATGCTTGTTGAGCAATTCTTAAAGTGTTTTCTGATTCTGTCGTCATCTATTTATTCCTGATTGTTCATAATTTACCACGCTGTTAGCGTGGTAATCAAAATTATGCCAGTCTGCGTTTAACTTCTTCTGGTAAATCTGCCAAAGCTACTTCTATTTGTTCACCACTTTGTAAATCTTTCAATGATGATTTTTGTGCTGCTGCTTCTTCCGCACCAATAATTACACAAAATCTAATACCCTGTTTATCTGCGGCTTGAAATTGTTTACCTAAAGGGCGTTTTTCAAAGTTAGTCACAACATTAATTCCCCCTTGACGTAACTGTTGAGATACTTGTAAATAAACAGGCATTAAATCCTCTTGCATATTCACTACTACCACTTGAGTAGGAGTTGCAGATAAAGTATTGAGAATACCCGCTTTTAACAACCTGCTAATTAACCGAGTTAAACCAATAGAAATACCCACACCAGGCATTTTTTCACCGATAAATGTTCCCACTAATTCTTCATATCTACCACCAGAACAAATACTCCCCAAAGCTGCATGACCTAATAAGGTAGTTTCATAAACTGTTCCAGTATAGTAATTTAAACCACGAGCAATAGATAAATCAATACAGAAACGTTTATCAGCAACTCCTAAATTTCTCACTCCATTAATTACAGTTTCTAATTCCGTTACTCCTAAATTAAATTGTCCTGTTTCTGGCAAATTCTCAGCCAGGTGTTTGAGTTTATCTAAAACATCATCAATACTACCATCAATTTTCACAAACTCAATAATTTTTTCCGTTTGTTCTGAGGAAATACCTTCTGTCTCTAACTCTTGTTTAACTTTAGCTTCACCAATTTTTTCCAAATTATCAATAATACTAATGCAGGTTTTAATTTGGTTTTCAGCAACTCCTACTGATTGGAAAAATCCTGTCAGGATTTTGCGGTTATTAATGCGAATAACAAAATCACCAATATTAATCTTTTCAAATATTTCCGTGATAATTGCGGGCATTTGGGCATCATAAAGTAAACTCAGTTTACCACGAGCAACTACATCTATATCACATTGCCGAAACTGTCGAAATCGTCCATCTTTTGCCCGTTCACCCCGAAATACCATATCCATTTGATAACGAGCAAAAGGAAAAGTTAATTCATTTAAGTGACGAGCAATATAAGCAGCAAAAGGAACAGTTTGATCAAATTTCAAAGCTCTTGCTTCTGAACCTGTTTCTCCAGATTTATCCTTTTCTGCTTGGCGATTTGGTGGTAAAATTGGCTCAATACCATAAATAATATTGTCACCTTGATTACCTTTAGCTTGTAGAACTTCTAACCTTTCCACTGCTGGGGTTTCAATGGGTGTAAAACCATAACTTTCAAAAACTTTGCGAATAATATCTAGTAAATATACTTCAAGACGCTTTTCACTAGGCAGAAATTCAGGAAATCCGCTCGGAGTAGAAAAGTTAATTTTGTCACTTTTAGTCATGTTTTTACCTTAATAAATGGGAAATTAACCACAGACTATTATCTTATCTTTTATTTACAGCACATAAGAGGATGTTTGAAAAGTATCAGAATTAATCGAGATCCCCCCAACCCCCCTTACAAAGGGGGGCTAAATTCCTCAAAGTCCCCCTTTTCAAGGGGGATTTAGGGGGATCTGCGGGTGTCAGATCCCACACGAAAAAGTTTTCAAACAACCTCTAACAGGTAAATAAGGAAATACTCAACATGATTAATAATTGTGCCAAAATTCACTTGATCTTTGATAATTTGGTAATTGGTAATTGGTAATTGGGAAAACTTTTACCCAGTTTCCATATCCCTAATCTTCATTATTAAACCACCAAGGGTCTTTATCAATGTTAGTTTTAATCAAAAAGGCTTTTTTTCGCATAAAGCGTTTAAAGGCAGCTTTACCCATGCGTGAACCTCCCAAACCAGAAAATTTAAAGGCATTTTTTTCTCCTTCTTGCATCATAGCTGTTAACCCTGCATCATTAATACTAATAGCACCTACATCTATTTGCATACCAATTTCTAATGCTAACTCTTCTGATTCAGAAAATATAGCAGCACTTAATCCATAAATAGAATCATTAGCTAAATTTATCGCTTCTTCTATATTAGCAAAAGACATAACCGGCATAATTGGACCAAATGTTTCTTCAGTCATTACTTTCATGGAATGGTCAACTTCAGTCATAACCGTGGGACGACACCACCAACCTCCACCTAATTCTTCTACTTTACCACCACAGTGAATTACTGCCCCTTTAGAAACTGCATCTAGCAGATGATCATTAATAATAGCTGCTTGTTTTTCACAAATAATCGGACCAATTTCACCACTTTCAATAGTTGGGTATGCCAATTTCAATTTATGGGATTTAGTGACTAATTGATGATAAAATTGTTCAAAAATAGATTCAGCAACATAAATTCTTTCAATTGATAAACATGACTGTCCCGAATTCACAACAGAACCCCACAAAATTGCTGAAGTTGCTAAGTCTAAATCTGCTGATTCTAAAACAATAGCTGGGTCTTTGCCACCTAATTCTAAGCAAGCAGGAATGAATTTTTGGGCTGCTGCTTCTGCCACTAACCGCCCAGTTTCTACACTACCTGTAAAACAAATTAAATCTACATCTTCGATTAAATCTGCTCCTGTTTGTCCTGCTCCTTCGACAAAATTTAAAACATCACGTAATTGCGGAATTGTATTCAGAGTTGTCATTAAAGGAGCAACAAAACGGGGAGTGATTTCACTGGGTTTAACTATGACTGCACAACCCGCTAATAAAGCTGGAATTGTATCAATTGTAGATAACAATAGGGGAAAATTCCAAGGACTAATTATGCCAACCAGAGGATAAGGAACAGCCGTTTGTTGTAAAGCAATAAACGGAATAGATGTATTTTTAGCTGTCCCTTGTAGTAATTGTGGAGCTAAATTACACCATTTGTCAATATTAGCAATAAATGAATCTACTTCTGTCACTGATGTTGATAATCTTCCCGTATCACTAACTAAAGCTTCTGTTAATTGTGTTCGGTCTGATAATATTGCTTTTTTCCAGGCTTTTAAAGCGGCAATTCTGCCTTCAACTCCTAATTTCTGCCAGATAATTTGTCCTCTTCGCAAACGGTGACATTGCTGGGAAAGTAATTTTGGTGGTGGAGGAACGATGACATAATCAAATTTACCTGTGCGGGGGTTGCGGACTTCTATTGGTTTACTCATTTGTGATTAATTTAAATGTTATCTCTCGCAATCTCTCTTAGAGGATGTTTCAAAAGTTGTATTCCGTAATTTTCATTACATTGCTACCCCCCTTTCCCCTTGTAAAGGGGGGAAACAATAAAAATCCAGTTCCCTCCCCTTTACAAGGGGAGGGTTAGGGTGGGGTAAAAAATATTTGATACATCAACCATAACTTTAGGGTCAGGCGTGGGGCTTCTGTCGGTTAAGCTAAAAAATTGCATTTATAGATAAAATACTGACAAAGAGCGATCAGATTTTTGTTAACACACAAGCTTTATGAAACCACAAATACCAACACAACGGGCAATTCTGGGATTAGAAGATTTTATATCTACTCCCTTAGCAGAGAAACTAGAACAGCATCTTCACATTGACAGTCGAGAAAGAGCGATCGCATTATTTCAAGATGTAGCTGCTAGTGTACCCGCTTACCAGGCATTTTTAGCAGAACGAGGCATAAATCCTCAAGATATTCAAACATTAGCAGATTTCCAAAACTTACCAAAAGTTAATAAAGAAAATTATATTTCCTATTATTCTTTGCCCCAATTGTGTAATAATGGACAACTAGGAAGCTGTGATATGATTGCAGCTTCCTCTGGCTCAACAGGTAAACCCACATTTTGGCCGCGTTTCGTCACTGATGAATTACAAATAGCCACCCGCTTTGAGCAAATTTTTCATGATAGTTTTCATGCAGATACTAAAACTACTTTAGCAGTAGTTTGTTTTGCTCTGGGAACTTGGGTAGGGGGAATGTTTACTACTAATTGTTGTCGTCATTTAGCCGCTAAGGGTTATCCGATTACCGTCATTACTCCAGGGAATAATAAACCGGAAATTTTGCGAATTGTCCAGGAATTAGGTGGTAACTTTGAGCAAGTTGTGTTATTAGGATATCCACCATTTTTAAAAGATGTCATTGATACGGGTATTGCCAATAATATCGAATGGGGACAATATCATATTAAGTTAGTCATGGCAGGAGAAGTATTTAGTGAAGAATGGCGCAATTTAGTAGCCCAAAGAATAGGTTCTGAAAATCCCTGTGATGATTTTGCTTCTATGTATGGAACAGCAGACGCGGGAGTTTTAGGCAATGAAACCCCTCTTAGTATTTGTATTCGGCGGTTTTTAGCAGTCACACCTCAAGCTGCTAAAGCATTATTTGGGGAGTCGCGTTTACCTACCTTAGTCCAATATGATCCTAACAGTCGGTTTTTTGAAGTGGAAGATGGAAATTTACTATTTTCTGGTGATAATGGTGTACCTTTAATCAGATATAGTATTCTTGATCAAGGTGGCTTAATTACTTATGCCCAAATGCGAGAATTTTTAGCAGCATGGGGTTTTAATCCCATTACAGAATTACAAAATCATCGGGGAATTCATCAATTACCTTTTGTTTATATCTTCGGACGTTCTAATTTTACGGTTTCCTATTTTGGCGCAAATATCTATCCAGAAAATGTGACGGTAGGATTAGAACAACCAATTATTAGAGAATGGGTAACAGGTAAATTTGTTTTACAGGTAAAAGAGGATTTAGACAAAAACCGCTTTTTATCTGTAGTAGTAGAGTTAGCACCAGGAATAGAGGATAAAGAGGAGAAAAGATTATCTATAACTGCTGCTATTCTTGCTCAATTATTGCGTCTCAATAGTGAGTTTGCTAACTATGTTCCCCGACAATATCAAACTCCATTGGTAGAATTAAAACCCATTGGTGATATTGAATATTTTCCTATAGGTGTCAAACACAGATATACCCGGAATAATATGCGTAAATAGTCAAAAAATAGGTAAGAAATCAAAATCTCAAACTTTGCGCCTTTGCTTCTTTGCGCCTCTGCGCGAAACATAATTAATAATAACGCAACGGCCAAAATTTAATAAAACTCTTACCTATAATCAGGTTATTTGCATACTGCTTATAAAAGTTGCCAACCAGTACCTTGATAACCATAATCAAAGATATCTGGATGCAATATTTCTGCGAGAATTTCTAAAGAATCTACCAACCGCGGACCAGGACGGTTAAAGTAAGCATTGCCATCAGTAATAAATACTCTCCCTGATTGGACTGCATGGAGTTTTTTCCATTCTGGACGTTGAGTTAATACTTGAGCTTCTTGCTGAGTCTGTTGTAAATCAAAGCCACAGGGCATGAAAATAATCACATCTGGGTTACTATCTACTAATGTTTCCCATTTAACATGAGTAACAGGTTTACCCATCAGGCTAAATAATGGTTTTCCTCCTGCTAAGTTGATTAATTCAGGAACCCAATTTGTAGCGGTCATCAAAGGATCAGTCCATTCAACGCAAGCGACTTTAGGCATTTCTGCACAGGATAGCCCTTGCAGTCTTCGCTTACAAATTCTCACACGGGCTTCTAAATTTTCCAGTATTTCTACTGAATCTACTCCAAATGTGTGACTAACCCGTTCAATATCACCCCAAAGCTCCTGTAGTGTGTTCGGTTGTAAGGAAATTATTTGCGGTGAACTGTGGGTAAGTTGGGCAACTGCTTTTTCTACTTCCGGTAAACTGACGGCGCAGATATCACATTGATCTTGGGTGATAATGTGGGTAGGGTGCAATTTCTCTAAAACATCAATTTTGATTTTGTAGACACCTAAAGCAGATTGTAATAGATTGCTGGCTTCGTCATGAATAGAATGGCCATTAGCGTCACCATTCACACGGGCTTGGGTACAAACTGGAAGATTGGTGATTTCGGGAGGATAGTCACATTCATGCGATCGCCCGACCATAGCATCAAATAAACCCAGTTTAGCGACGATTTCCGTAGCACTCGGAATTAAAGAGACAATTCTTATATTGTTACTTGTATCAATCATAGTTTCACCCCCTGGGAATAGGAGTCAGGAGTCAAAAATAGAAAATGGTGTTAAGTTGTTTTTAACAGATGTTTCTACCCTCATTTTCACATATTTTTAGAGAGGCGGTATCTATCTTGAGGATGTTAGCCTTTTGATTTTTCGACAAGCTCAGTAACCAGATTCCAGAATCTTAATTTTAATTAAGCGTTAACGAACCGTTTGCGACTCCACTGAAATGATGACAAAAACCCACCCCTGAAAGCGTTAGGGGTGGGTAATTCATAAATTATGGATTTGGGATTTGGGACAGTGGCAAATTAGAACATACCCATGCCGCCCATGCCGCCCATACCGCCCATACCGCCCATGCCGCCCATACCACCCATGCCGCCATCAGGGGACCCAGCGGATTGTTTTTCAGGCTTTTCAGCAATAATGGCTTCGGTGGTTAGTACCATACCAGCAATGGAAGAAGCATTTTGTAAAGCGGAACGAACCACTTTTGCGGGATCAATAATACCAGCCGCAATTAAGTCTTCAAATTCGCCTGTAGCTGCGTTATAACCGATATTCAAATCAGTTTCCCGAACTCTGGCAACAATCACAGAACCTTCTGCCCCAGCGTTTTCCGCGATTTGCCGGAGGGGAGCTTCTAAAGCTTTTTTAACAATATCAGCGCCAATTCTTTCTTCAGGAGTGAGGCTGTTTTTAATAGCATCTACCTTGGTAGATAGATAAATTAAGGTTGCACCACCACCAGGAACAATACCTTCTTCTACCGCTGCTTTGGTAGCGTTGAGTGCGTCTTCAATCCGCAAGGTTCTGTCTTTCAGTTCTGTTTCCGTAGCTGCACCGACTTTAATCACGGCAATACCACCAGCTAACTTAGCAATGCGTTCTTGCAGTTTTTCGGTATCATAATCGGAATCAGTTTCCGCCAATTGTTTACGAATTTGCTCAATCCGGATTTGGATTTCTGGTTTAGCAGTATTACCAGCGACAATGGTGGTATTTTCCTTGTCAATGTGGATTTTCTGAGCAGTTCCCAACATTTCCAAAGTAGCTGTATCTAAGCTCAAGCCAATTTCTTCAGAAATCATTTGTCCATCTGTGAGAATGGCAATATCTTCTAACATAGCTTTGCGACGTTCACCAAAACCGGGGGCTTTAATCGCAGCTACAGCCAATACACCACGGGCTTTATTTACAACCAATGTTTGTAAAGCATCACCGTCTACATCTTCAGCAATAATCAGTAAAGGTTGACCTAAACGAGCAACTTTTTCCAAGATAGGGACTAAATCTTGAATGCTGCTGATTTTCTTATCAACAATCAGGATACGGGAGTTTTCAAACTCTACTGTCATCCGTTCATTGTTGGTGATAAAGTAGGGAGAAATATAACCTCTATCAACCTGCATCCCTTCCACTACTTCTAGTTCAGTGGTGAAGGATTTAGATTCTTCAACGGTAATTACACCGTCTTTAGTCACTTTCTCCATGGCCAGTGCAATCATCTGTCCGACTTCAGCATCATTACCAGCGGAAACTGTGGCAACTTGAGCGATTGCACTTCCTTCTACAGGTTTAGTAATTTTGGCAATTTCTGCTACCAGTGCTTCAACGGTTTTATCAATACCCCGTTTTAAGCTAATGGGATTTGTCCCAGCGGCTACATTTTTTAACCCTTCTTTAATCAAGGCTTGTGCTAAAACTGTGGCAGTGGTAGTTCCATCGCCAGCTACATCCTTAGTTTTCGATGCTACTTCCTGAATAAGTCTAGCGCCAGTATTTTCTAGAGGATCTTCTAATTCAATTTCTTTGGCAACAGTGATACCATCGTTAACAATTTGGGGAACACCAAATTTTTTCTCTAATAGGACGTTACGACCTCTTGGACCTAAAGTTATTTTCACTGCATCTGCCAGTGCGTTAATACCTCTTTCTAAAGCCCGTCGTGATTCTTCATTAAATGCAATAATCTTAGTCATGTTTTATTTTTCTATTGCTTCCATTAGACAATTTAGCACTCACTGACCAAGAGTGCTAATCCCTTTCCCCAATTTAGATTAACAATCAAAATCCCAAAATTGATTAATATTAACAGTTGATACTTATGTTTGACCATAAAACTCATGATTCTATGGGGAGCAAATGAACTTAGCGAACTCCCTTAAATCCCTTGGCATTGCTGACCCTAGCGGCTCCGGCTGGTTAGCTGTAGTATTTACGTTTCTATTAGCTTTGATTGTTACCTGGCGTTTAATTCCCACAATTCGCAAATTTGCCTTAGAGGTAGGTTGGGCAGATCAACCCAACGCTCGACGATTGAATCAAGAACCTTTACCTAATGCGGGAGGTTTGGCAATCTACGCGGGTGTTATTGCGGCTTTGGTCTTGGCTAGTCTCTTGCGGCCGATTGAACTGCAAGGGGTCTTAGCCCAGGTTTTAACGATTCTCCTCGGTGGTTCGATTTTAGTTCTAGTTGGCTTTATTGATGACCAATTTGGCTTACCTCCATCTGTGCGGTTATGGGCGCAAGTAACGACTGCACTTTTGTTGGTTGGTAATGGGATTAGCATCCAAGTTGCCTTTGGTACACCCATTGATTCTCTCCTGTCTATGGCGTTAACGGTGCTGTGGGTGGTGGGGATCACTAATGCTGTTAACCTCATGGATGGCATGGATGGTTTGGCTGGTGGTATCAGCTTTATTACTGCTATCAGTTTGTTAGGTGTTTCTGCCCAGTTTGATAATCGCGCTGCTGCTACTTTGGTTTTGGCAGCTTTGGGAGGGGCTGCGCTGGGCTTTTTACGCCATAATTTTCATCCATCACACATCATTATGGGTGATGCTGGGGCATACTTTTTTGGTTATGTTTTAGCAGCAACCAGTATTTTAGGTAAACTCCAATTAAATACAATCTATGCCCTAATACCTACAGTTTTATTTCTGCTGTTGCCAGTTATTGACACTACTCAAGTGTTTGTGCGCCGGCTCATGGCAGGAAAAAATCCTTTGAGTACACCAGGTAAAGACCACCTCCATCATCGCTTGTTAGCCTGGGGACTATCCCAACGTAATGCGGCTTTTATCCTCTGGTCAATTACTTTAGGCTGTAATTTGCTGGCTATGAAAGTCCAGGGTATGAGTTTACCAGTGATGCTGGTCACTGCTATCGGTATTATTTTGCTGTTAGGGTTTACCCTTTGGCAAAGAATGTTGAATAATCGGTGAATAGGGAACAGGAATTTTACAACTATACCCCTGTTCTGTCACTCTCCGAAAAGCTTTATCATTTCTGAATTCTAGAGTTCTTATACAGTAGGCGAACTGCTTGCAGCAGCGCTTCGCTATCGCCCAGTTATTTCTGAATAGAAATTCCACAAGATGACTAAACCACGAAATTTTAACGACAAACACCTGAATCAATTGTTATTGCGTCTCTTGAGAACTTTTTATTAATAGGAAAAATCGGAAAGTGACAAAAGAGGGATACAGCACTTCCCGATGTTATGAGGTACAAGAACCCCACCCCCAACCCCCTCCCCGCAAGCGATGAGGGGGCTTAAGATGTACCTCATAAGAGCGGAAACCGCTGTAAACTTTTGCGAAATGACAAAGAAACTAGATGTGTAGGGGTTTAGCAGTCCATTCAAGTCCATTCAAGCCAGGGAATAAATTCCCTGTCTAAAAGCTAAAGTCGGTTAAAACCGACTATTTTAGCAAAAATAGGATAATTTTTGATTTTGAGTTAACTAGAGTGCGTTTTAACGCACTTTAGCTTTTAGACCGGAACTTAAGTTCCGGGCAGGTTTGTAAAAAATTAGAATTTTTAAACATACTCTAACCTTTCAATTGCATATTTGATGGGAATATAAGCTGTTAAAAATTGATAGTAGTATTGACATTGGTGACTACCAATTAAAAAAATATTCTAACTTGTCGCATAGATATAGGGTTTGACACTTATCAGTATTTATGTCAAACTTGTGCTTGTATAGTCTTTAACTCAAAAGTGTTACAAGTTGTGACACATACTATTACCTTCAGACATCATCTTAATACCAATAACTAATTAAATCCATGAATACTCTACTCAATTCTGCCCTGACGCTGACCTATAACCAACTCAGCACCTTTGCTGGTTTAGATAACTTCTGGAATCTATTCGATACTACATTTGGCATACATTTGGCACACAATACAATCGTAGTGCAGCCGTAACCCTTCGTACTCAATGGTAAGTTGGTGAATAATTCAGGATAGATTCACCTGCGTGATCCCAGTAATTCAGTATCAATTAATTTAGTTAATCAATTCTTGAACAAAAAAACTCTAAAACATAGGAGCATCTATCATGGCTAACAACTTTAAATGGGTTAACGCAACTACCTTAAATGGCACTCTTTGGGATAATGGAACTCTATCTTCAGCAAGTCCTATTACCCAGGGGAAACGCATCTAATTTTTTTTGACAAAATGTAACTTCTATGAATAGATAAAAAGGGCAGTATTACCATGTTAATATCAAGCCAATAAATGAGTATGAAGAAAATTTGATGGTAAATTCG
>NZ_VILA01000021.1:0-424 GCF_009712025.1 Dolichospermum sp. UHCC 0406 | reverse complement strand
AACCTACTTGAAGTATGCTGAAGCAGTTGGTTTGACCCAATCAGCAGCAGTACCTGCTTAATTTAATTAAGCAAGTTACCAAGTCAGAGAATAACCATGACTCATATTTATAGTTATTCTCCTCATTTCCCAAGTTTCCGACAACAAATAACAAGGAATTAAAAAAATGGCAGTTGAAAAAACCAATTCTTCCTCCAGCTTGGCAGAAGTTATTGATAGAATCCTCGACAAAGGTATCGTAATTGACGCTTGGGTTCGTGTTTCCTTAGTTGGTATCGAATTACTAGCAATCGAAGCTCGGATCGTTATCGCTTCCGTTGAAACCTACTTGAAGTATGCTGAAGCAGTTGGTTTAACCCAATCAGCAGCAGTACCTGCTTAATTTAATTAAGCAAGTTCCCAAGTTAGAGAATAACCATGACTC
>NZ_VILA01000020.1:0-73250 GCF_009712025.1 Dolichospermum sp. UHCC 0406 | reverse complement strand
GAATTTACCATCAAATTTTCTTCATACTCATTTATTGGCTTGATATTAACATGGTAATACTGCCCTTTTTATCTATTCATAGAAGTTACATTTTGTCAAAAAAAATTAGATGCGTTTCCCCTGGAGGCTAATAGTCATGGCTAAATCTAAAAACACTTCTGTATCTAATTCTGAACCCCTTTTATTTTCAACTGAACAGTATTCTAGCGAAATAGGTAATCTAGAACGATTGCACCAATATGATCCGTATTGGAATGAAATTGTTCTAGATTCTAGTGAATTTTTAGAAGAAAATAAACAGGGAATTTCATTATCTCAATTATCCCAACTACCTACTGAAGAATTAGTCAAAGAAACTGAGAATAGTTTTACAGTAGGACAGCGGATATTTTCTAAAAAAGAGAATCTCAAGGGAGCGATCGCTAAAGTAGGTAAATCAGGGTTTGTGATTGATTGGGATGGATGGGTAACAGTCCCTTATTCCTTTAGCCAAATTGAAGAATTGCAACTATCAAAAATAGAGGGGGAAAATTCATGCTTACCCACGCCGCACTCTTCGCAGGAATTGGTGGATTTGAACTGGGAATTAAAGCCGCAGGTGCAAGCATCCAAACTACAATCTTTATCGAAAACAACCCAGAAGCCCAGCGAGTCCTTAGATATAGATTCCCCAAAATTGCCATCCATTCAGATATCACAGACTGGCAACCAGAACCAGGACAATTTAACCTGTACACAATTGGATTTCCCTGTACAGGTACAAGCATTGCCGGCAATGGATCAGGGCTTGAACATCCAGAATCAAGAATGTGGTTCTATGCCCTCAGAGCGAACTGCTTGCAGCAGCGCTTCGCTATCGCTACAGGAAGACCTGATTTCATTGTTATTGAAAACCCCGCAGGACTTATCAGAAACGGACTTAGAGGGGTTCTTGGAGGACTCAGAATGGTTGAATATCAGTGGGAAGATCCGCAAATCATATCAGCAGCGGAACTCGGCGCACCCCATGAAAGAGAAAGGCTGTTTATTATTGCCTACTCCTACGACGTATCCCAAAGGCTCAACGGGGTGCAGACCGGCTGGCACGAACAGATTAGAACAGAAGTTGCGGCCATTCATAGCCAAGGGGGACAAACTACATCCATCGGTGGCAGGGTGGATGATGGGATTCCCGATTGGTTGGGTGGAGTACCCATTAGCGGACACTGGCGAGATGCTATCAGTACAACTCCCATTTATCCCGGTGTTGGACACCATATCAAAAACAGACGGCACTGCGTTGACCTCTACGGACGAGCAGTTACACCTCAACAATCAGCGATCGCTCTCAAAAGAGTCTGTTATCTCGCAGCGAACTGCTTGCAGCAGCGCTTCGCTATCGCAGGAGTTGGAAACAGCGACAAACCTCGACAACCAAACCCCGACAATCACCAAAATTAAGGCAATTACTCTACATCAACCTTGGGCTTCTTTGGTAGGTAAGTATAAACATTATGAAACCAGGGGTAAAGCTACTAATTATCGGGGGAAAATAGCTATTCATGCAGCTATTAGGCAAGAAACAACGGATTATCAAGTCAATGAATTAGCTGATTTGTTGGTAGGGGAAGAAATACCTTTTGGATCTGTGGTAGCGATGCCTACGGCGAGCGTAATCGCTATCGCTGATTTAAGCGACTGTATCAAAATGACTGAAGAGTTTATCAGTCAACAAACTGAAACAGAATTGGGGTTCAGACGGGATATCTGCAAAATGGGACACATTGTAAAGTTTTGTGTGCTTAATTCTCAAAACTCTTAATTTACCGTTGTTTCAGCTTCCATCTGAACTTGATTGTTCAAAATGAAAACATCCCAAAAAAGGGTTATTTATGAGCAAGTTTGAGAAGCTGAACCGCGTAAAAAGTTGATTTTAGTGTGCAAAAGTTGAATGTTTCTTTACCATTTTCGGGCAAGTTAGTAAATCACTAAATTGGTTTCTGCAACATTTATTTACAACGTGTCCCATTTTACCCTTATCCCGGCTTGACCCCTATCTGTTGTGTTTCCACATCTGCAATTATGAGGACATTGGCAAGAATAGGATGACTAGGTTTAGCTGGAGTAGCACAATTCACTAAAAAGAGGGCATCGTAAAATTTAGCTTGTTCACATATTACCTCCATGCCTAATTCTTTGGGTATTGGAGGGTTTAACTTTGATTTAGATTTTTTTTGCTTATTCCGCTTCTTTTCGATGGGTTCAGTTGGAGTATCAGGGTTTGCAGATGTAGATTTCTTCTTTTTAAATCCAGGTATTTTTGTGATATCTGTTGATACTTCATTGTCTATTTCAGGATTAGCAACACTTGTTTGTTTTGTCTGCTTTACAGTCTTTATCTTTTGTCTTGATGCTGTTTGAGTCATAATCATTTATCTCTGGTTGCGTCATTACTAGAAAGATGACTGCGGTAGCAGAAATAAAATTATCCAGCACTAATTAAAAGTACGAAGATAAGTAGGTAGACGTGAAATAAGCAAAATGTGTAACGATACTCAATAAAATCATTACGATATCAATAGGGTTTTGGTGAAGGTATTGATAGGAGAGTTTTAGTTTAAAGAAGTGATGTAATGATGACATTTATCATATTAAAAAACAAAGCCACCAACCGCCTCAGTAAAAGGTTTAAAAGTTGCCTTTTATGTTTGTTTTCGGAGGGTGACATAAAAGGAATGTAACTGCTCAATAATCCGGGGTAAATCGTTTAATAACAAGCCTCAAATGGCGTAAAATCGTTCCCGAATAGGTAGTCCGCCCCATTTATTGAGCGAATACAAAGGAAAGAGGAATATTGGCTATTTAGTTTTACTGTTTAAGTTTTAAAGCAGCCAAATTCAACACAATTCGTTTTGGCAAAGCTTTCTTTATTTTCACTCTGTTCAGTCTGCCTACACAATTAAGATTTTAAATAAATTTAAACTTGATTTGAATTGTTATGCCTAGAGGATCAGACTAATATTCTCTGTGTAAATCTGTGCATCAAGATATCAAGCGCAATTATTTACATTTATCAAAGATTGGGCAGAAGAAACATCTGCAAAGGCACGGAGAGAACGAAAACGACTGGTAATTTCAGCCATTGCATCTAATAGTTCCTCCTCATCCGCAGTTTGAATCACTTCAACCAGAGAGCGCTTGACGGATTTGGGTGACTGATTTTCTTTACCTAACACCAGTTGATAAAAGAATTGTTTAGAACCAGGAGCTAAAACTTCCATACCATCCAACAACTTTGACAGGGTGGTAGTGCTAACGTCGCATTTTCCCCGACGAAACTCGGAAATGTGATTTTCTGAGACCTTGGTTTCGCCAGACAACTGTTTGGCACTAATCCTATACCGTTTTATTGTCGCATCAAAGGACTGGGACAGGGGGGACACTGAGTAAGAACTAGCTGAAGCCGAATGATTAACGGACACAGAGCAAGAAATAGCCGAGGCAGAATTATTAACTTTCATTACTAAAATTAGCTGATTGGCTAATTGACGATTACTTTATACAGCGATAGGCTAATTAAAAGATTAGAAACCTCCAATCCAATGTTAGATCAACATCAACAAATAAGCATCAGTTACCATAAGGCATTTTTTGTGCTTTAGCAATGACTAATTAACATCCTCCCACAGCTAATCGCCAGCGGTGTAGCAGGAGCATTCTTGTTGAATTTATCTAAAAAATCAACCCCAGTTTAGGTGAACAGGGGCAGGGCAGAGAAATTTATCCAATAGATTATGACACAGGGAATCTCAAAATTACAGGGTGGGTTCTATCCTCCCCAGTATCAAGAATGCTGGAGAGCTTATTGTGAACTCGCACTACCAAAGCCGTCTTTTCTCTACCATCCAGAGCCTCAAAAGATGCTTTGTTTATTTAGAGTGTGCAGTCTGGAAAAAACGGTGCTAATTCTAACTAACTGCTTAAAATCGTCTATTTTGGTCGTATTTAAGGAGGCGCAGGATGAATATTAAAAGCAGATTTTATCCTGTAACTCCTGAAATTTCCAAAGTCCTCCGTCAAGCAAAACTGACTGCTGCTGAATGGAGAATCTGGAGCTACCTGATTGAAATTGAACCTTGGGGAGATGTCTATCAGGATATTGATACCTTAGTAGTTATGACAGAGTGCCAAGTGAGCAAAGCTACATACTACAGAGCGATTGCCAAATTCCAAGAGTTGGAATTATTTGACTTTCAAGATAAAGGTATCAGTATTCGCAATCTCAAAGGTGTATCCAGTCTCAAAAATGAGACTCCAGTTGCAGAAATGAGACAGGATTCTCAAAAATGCGAAAGTAGTTTCAAAAATGAGACTCCAGTTGCAGAAATGAGACAAGATTCTCAAAAATGCGAAAATCAACCGCCACAACCCTCTCCTAGCAAGGATTCCCATTCTCCTCAGACTAAACAGACTTATTCAGACTATACAAACTCTCTCTCAGACAGCGAGAGAGAGAGTTTTTTGAAGTTTGGGTTAGAAAAAGCGAAAAAACTCCCTAAACCTCCAGAACTTCCCCATAAGTGGATAGAGACACATTGGCAAGAGATATTAGCCGAGTGGATGAAAGTACAGGGGAAAATTCCTCAAGTTCAGCAGCAAAAATGGGAGAACCATCCCCGTCGAGATGAGTGGCTCGCCAAAATTCGCGCTCTTGGACAATTTGGTTTTTATGCTGAGAACAATCAAGAAGAAAAAGAACGACGAGAATTTTTTAACTGGGCAAATGCTAATAACTTGATATGGGGTCAAACTTGACAGTCTTAGAGTCAACAGACACGCTCATTTTACGCATACCCTATATTTTATGATTGATGAATTACCGCAATTTGAACCAATTCCTTTGCGTCCTCAAGAGGAACAGCAAGAGGAGGAAATTTTCTATCCTCGGTGGCGATGTTTCTGTTGCCAAGATTCTGGTTTAGTCTCGCAGCATTTAGTTCAATTAATTATGCCAAAGTACAACTCAAACCGGGATAAATGGGTACTTTGCCAAGAAGCCAGTTGTGACGCAACTCAACGATGGAAAGACGTACCAATTCAAAATTTTGATACGCGCTTTATTCCCAATATTTGTAAAAAGCTGGATTTAATCAATCGGGACAACTGGCGGAATACTGTCAAGCAACAAATTAATATTCGTCAACTTGCTAAAAAACTGAAAATGCCTGGAAGCGGTGAACGCACTGACAATGATAATTGCGAAGTCCAGCAACGTAAGCAAGAGATTGAAGCAATTTCTCCCGAAGAATGGATGAAAATGTCCAATCAATATTTAGAGCAATAACCCGAATAAACAGAAAATTAATTATGTCAAACTCAAAATTAACTAAAATAGTACAAAGGTACTAGCAAGATGGACGCTTTAACTATTACGCAACCAAATGAAATTAACCAATATGCAAATAAATCTATTGATGTATTACTTAATATGTGGCTACATGGTAAAAGTCAAGCTACTCAGGACAGTTACAAGCGCGTTGCTAATAAGTTCTTAACTTTTGTCAACAAACCACTTGTTAATGCTGGTTTAGATGATTTACAGCAGTGGGTAGATTCTTTAAGTTCTAATGACAACACTAAAAAAACTTATAGCCATATTATCAAGAGTCTAATTAGCTTTGTATATGAGTTAGGGTTGATTAAATACAATGTCGGTAAACCCCTAAAAACTCCTAAGCCTAAAGACGCTTTAACAGAACGGATTTTAACGGAACAGGAAATTACTATCCTAATTCACAGTGAGAACAATACCAGGAATAAACTGATCTTAAAGATGTTGTACTACTGCGGGTTACGTGCTACTGAGTTAAGCGGTTTAACTTGGGGGGATTTGTCAGAACGTGGTGATGAGAATGGACAAGCTACTATATATGGTAAGGGTAGTAAAACCCGTGTGGTGATTATTCCCAGTAACTTGTATAAGGAATTGTCACAGTTAAGGGGTGATGCTGGTAAAGGAGATCCGGTGTTTAGAAGTAGACAAGGTAAGGGTTTTTTGACCAGGGCGATGATTTGGGAGATTGTTAAAAAAGCTTCACTGAGAATAGGTTTACCCGCACCTAGTCCCCATTGGTTGCGACATGGACACGCTTCACACTCATTAGATAGGGGAGCGCCTATTCATTTGGTTAGTCAAAGTTTAGGACACGCTTCTGTTGCTACTACTTCACGGTATTTACACGCTAAACCATCAGATTGTAGTAGCTTGTATTTACGGTAAGCTTTGAGGAGCAATGGTTGTAGAGTTTTTGTTCACAAAACTTTACATCATGTCCCATTTTGCACAAACCCCGGTTGGAGTACAACCGGAGTTGTTTATTTTTGGTTACGGTAACACGGTAAGTGGTTTATGTTGTTGTTATCACGGGATAATTCGCTTTCTTTGCTAGAATTTGACAGGAAAAGAGCGATTCCTACGGAGTGCTTCGCTATCGTATCCCTAGATGAAGGTAAACCCGTTATTCCTGTGTGGCTAGATGTTATTTATCAGGGGTGAGTAAGTAAGTTACCAAGGTAGCGATCGCATCCCTGGATGAAGGTAAATCTGTGATTCCTGTGTGGTTAGATGTTATTTATCAAAAATTACATATAAAATTAGGAAAGTAATATGTCAAATAACTAGCTATAATCAATGAAATTAATACACTTTAAATTTTAAATTCATTTTTAAAATCAACTTTTCTACGAACTTACTTATTTTTTTAACCTAATGCTAGAAATTAACTTTCAACATATCCGTCCTTATCATGGTGGCTTGACAGACGCATTTGAAGAATTATGCTGTCAAATATTTCACCGACTGTCTGATAATTCAATTCCAAATTTTCAACCACCACAAGGAAGCCAATTTCAACGTTTTCGAGGTGCAGGGGGTGATGGTGGAGTTGAAGCAATTTGGATTTTACCTAATGGTGATAAGTGGGCAATTCAATCTAAATATTTTCAAAAAGATAAATTAGAAAATTCTGAATTTAATCAAATGGAAAATTCACTGCAAACGGCAGTGAAGAATCATCCTGAAATTACCCGATACATTTACTGTATTCCATTTGATCCTACAGGAAAAAAAGCAGAAGGTAAGCTAGGAGAAAGTCAAACCGAAAAACTTGAAAAATGGAAAGAATATCAACTAGAACAATTGCGGATTGGAGAAGTATTTGTTTTTACATTAGCTCTCCTTGCACTTGTAAAGATTGGGTTATATGAATTTGAATCACTACTTCTATATCAATGCCAAAAATTGAAATACAATAAAATTAATCTTTCTATTGAATTTTGGACTGAAAGTGTACTGAGAAATTATTTACTTGCTGTAGATAAAGGAGGTGGTTTACGTCGCTATTGGTTTGACCATGAAGTGATGACAAAGGATTGGCTTCAGCAACGATTAAATGAGGCTAAATCTCAAGCTAAGAAACGTTATTGCCCAGAGATTTCTGTAAATGTTCCTGCTTTTGGAGCTTTGGAAGCTTTTGCTCGTCAAAATACTTGGAAAGAACAAGGAGATAAGTATTTAGAAGAATTTAATGATAATATTCAACAATGGCATAGTCATGTTAAAAATGTAAATGAATTACCAGGAAATAGCCATCAAATAGTTGAAAATATTACCAATCAGCTTATTTTATTACAATCTCTTTTATGTCAAGCTATTTATACTCAATCTTCTACTACTAATTTAAAGGAAGTTAACTTAAGAGTTAATCATCTAATAGAAAACACAAGAGAAGTAGAAAAAATATTTGATAATGATTTTAAGCAAAAATATGGTAAAAATGCAGATAGTCAACAATTTCGTCAGTTTCATGCTGAATATCAATGTGATTTTCCTGCCGCAAAATTAGACACGGCTCGTGATTTACTTAAATGTTTATATAAAATTTATAACTTGATAAATAGTCCAGAATATGTTCTACCTAGAAGCCAATTTATGCTGCTTCGTGGTTGTGCTGGAGTTGGTAAAACCCACGCTATTGTAGATCATGCCTTACATATTAATAAAATAGGACAAATATCTTTAGTCTTTTATGGTGAAGATTTTACTGGAGATGAACCTTGGAAGATTCTTGTTAATAAATTGGGTTTATCTAGCAATATAAGCAGAGATGAACTTTGGGGAATGATTGATTCCGCAGCCGAAGCAACAGAAAAACCCGCAATCATTTATATTGATGCACTTAATGAATCACCAGAAAGACGAAGATGGGAAACATCTTGGTTAGAACCTCTACGTCAACAAATTACTAACTTTCCAAGATTAAAATTATGTGTATCATGTCGTGATACTTATTTAGATGAAGTATTTAATAATAGAAGTGAGTGGGTTGAGGTTGAACATAACGGGTTTCTTAGACGTGAGTTTGATGCAATTAAGAAATTTTTTGAATTTTATGAGTTAGAAATACCAGCTACACCATTATTACAATCAGAGTTTGCCAATCCTTTATTTTTACATTTAGTCTGTCAAGCCATAGAAGGATTTGAATCTAGAATATTACCTCTTGGTACTATTGGATTTACTTATGTTTTAAGTTTATTACTTAGGGAAAAAAATAAACGAATATCAGAAGTTTGTCGTTATGATAACAGAGATGACAATGTTACTAAAGCTGTTAATGCTTTAGCCAAAAAAATGGCTGAAGAAAAAACTAGACTACTTTCAAGAGAAACAGCACAGACAATTGTTAATGAGATATTTTCCGTTGAGGATAGCAAACGTTCACTATTTATTCAACTAGAAAAAGAAGGTTTAATTGCTCTTATTGAACAAAAAGCTAGACCTTATGCACTAACCAAACAATGGTTTTGTCGCTTTACATTCGAGCGTGTAGCCGACTTTTTAATAGCGTTATTTTTATTGGAAGGAATTGAAGCTAATCAACTTAATTCTACCAATCCTAATGCAATAGAATCAGTTGATGAACTAAGCAATATTGTTATCAATAATTTTGACAATAAAACTTTAAATGAAAATCAAGGTTTACTAGAAGCACTTTCGATTATTTTACCTGAAAAATTTAACGTTGAACTAATTGACGTTATTAATAATACCAACATAGATATAGATCGTTATAAAATTTTGACAATTATTGCTTCTGGATTGCAATGGCGTACTATTGAAAGTCTTTCGGAAAGAACTGAAGAGTTAATTTATGGAGGTTTATCTAATTCTAATTGTTGTCCAACAATCTTAGATTCTCTTTTTGGAATTGCTGTCATTCCAAATCATCCACTTAATGCTGAGTTTATTAATAATTTACTAGAACAACAGGATTTGACAACTAGAGATCCATTTTGGTGTGCTTCACTTTATGAAGATTTTGAAAAGCAAAAAGGAGCTTGGCGTTTAATTGAATGGTCTCTGAAAGCAGATTTATCTTCATTTAGTGAAGAAACTAGTAGTTTATGGTCATTGTTTTTAAGTTGGTGTTGTGCCGCTTCAGATAGACGAGTTCGAGATAGAGCAACTAAAGGTTTAACCAGGCTTTTCATTAGTCATCCTAGTATTATTAAAATAACTCTAATTCGATTTTTTAATATTGACGATGATTATGTTTTAGAAAGAGTTAGTTTAGCTGCTTATAGTTCAATCTTGATGGTATATGATAACGATTTAATTAAGGATGTTGCTAACACAATTTATGCTGAAATTTTTGATATAGGTAACATTCCTGAAAATGCACTTATTCGTGATTGGCTAAGATTAATTATTGAATTAGCTCATAGTCGTAATCTATTAAATAATACTATTGATATCAATAAATTTAGACCTCCTTACAACAGTCAACCTATTCAAATTTCTTCAGAAGAAGAAATTGCTCATTTAATAAAGCAAGATGCTTTTAAGAGAAACATGAATCTTGATGAATTTCCTGGTGGATTTGGGGAAACTGATTTTGCTAAGTATGTCTTAAGATCCCGTGTTCTTAGTCATTATGATCTACAATCCGCAGGAATAAATCAAAAGCAAATCCATCGCTGGTTTATTAAAAATGTTTCTGAATTAGGTTATCCAGGTTTTAATGAACAGTGCTACAAGTATGATCGTTATCTTTTAGGGAAATATGGTGGGGGAAGAGGGAGAGAAACTTGGGCTGAAAGACTAGGAAAAAAATATTATTGGATTTTATTACACCGTTTAGCAGGAATTTTAGCAGATCACTTTCCCAGGAAAATAGATTCATGGTACAGAGAGACTGTTCTTCCAAGATTACAAGGTATAGACTTACGGGATATAGATCCCACAGATTTAAGAGCTTTTGATCCTCAATTAGAAATTAACACGGAATTGTATCAACCTGTTAATTATGATTTTGATATTACAGAAAATTTAAGTCATGATCAATGGGCAGAATTAAAAGATTTTCCAAACTTAACAGAAATATTAGAATTTACTGATAAACAAGGTGAAAAATGGTTCCATATATCACTTTCTTCTTCATTAGAAAAAGTTATTTCTAATGAAAATAATGCAAAATATCCCCATCGAAATTTAAGGACTTTAATCAGCACTGCTTTTGTACCTTACTCTGATATCAAAAATATTAAGACAGAACTATCTAATGATAACTTTATTGATGATTTAATAATTCGGCATGACTACAAATTATTGATATTAGAGTACTCAAATACTATCACCTGTCACCAACGTTTTGAAACTAGAGAAATAGATTTAAAATGTGAAATACCAGGTACAGAAAATGCAGAACTCACAATGATTCAACTTTTGAGGGGGAATGAGTGGGAATATGATTGTAGTCAAGATGAATATTCTGAAAATATTAATGTCCCTGCACCAGATTTAGTTAATTTTGGTAACTTAAAATGGGATGGTCAATCTAGTTGGTTAGATGAGTCTAAAACTATTCAAGTTACTGAAATATCTATAGGAAGTGGTTCTGGTCTTTTGATTAAAAGTGATTATCTTAAAAACTTTCTTCAAACTTCTTCGTTAGCTTTAATTTTTATTGGATTTCAAGAAAAATTCCTAATGAATAAGCAATTTTCAGGAGCTTCTAGTATTCATGAGCTTAGAACTGTATACATTTTTGATGGTCAAAACATTATTAACGCTTACAAAATTCATAAAACTATAAGGTAGGAATCTAAATTTTTGTTCCACAATTAGAATTAGATTAGAGATCGCTCTCAATATCCTAAATTTTCTGCTGATGTTATACCATGTCTACAAAAGGTGTAAAGCACTGATGACACCACCCTAGATCAAGGTAAATCCGTGATTCCGGTGTGGTCAGACGAAATTTATCAACAGTTAGCACTGAACTTGGAAACCAGCTAAATCTCATTGGTGATAAGTTAAGGCTGTAAGTCTTTTGTCAAGCGGTTTTTGGATAATTATTGAAAAAAAACTCGTCAGACCCCCGCTGGAGATCAGGAAAAGGCGCGACAATTAACTTAACATTTGGTTTTCGTTTCTGTTTGATAATACCTAAATCTCGATTTTGAGGGTCAGCAAAATACTTAACAGGATCGGTTGCCTTACCTTTTTGATGAGCCCTTGTAAAATGATAAAGACCACGATAAATCATTTCTAATGAAATATCATCAAAGGGGAGAGGAAGTTCGTCAGCTACAGCATCACCTAAATCGACTAAAACCGCATAAAATATCCAAGTTGCCCAAATCTGCAATTTAATTCCATTAATTGAACCCGTCCATAAATAACTTAACCCCAAGAGTCTTTTTACTATATTAAAAGCATCTTCAATCCGCCAACGTCGCCGATATAAATCCGCTACCACATAAGGAGGTAAAACATTAGGATCTAACACGCTGGTTAAATAGGAATGCCATGTTTTTCCTGACCGCACTTCAATCAAACGTAAGGTGATAAACGGAGTCTTTTTTGTGCCAGAACCAAGACGTATCTTCCGGTCTCGCAATCCATAACTATCTGTAAATATTTGTTCTACCTTGATTGCTGCTCCTTTCTTTATTCTGGTAATAAAGTCAACTTTCTTTTCAATTAATTGATGCCAAAAATTAAAGTGATAAAACCCTCTATCCAACAATAACAAGGTATTTTCTGTCACTAAATTTAAAATAGTTTCTTCTAGTTTAGTATCAGAAGCTTTAGGATTCTCTTCAAACCAAATCTCTACAGGTAATCTGGTCATTAAATCAATGACCGTACTCATTTTTCCTGCTAATTGTCCATAATGAGCTTCTTCTAAACTTTGTAATTTACGAAATAATGCTTCTAATGTTGAGCCGTCTACTATCCAAATTTTCTCGAATTTTAATAACGTAAATTGAATACTTTCTGGTAGTGGACGTTTATTTCTACTGTGCCAAGCTGCCCTCAAACTAGGCAATAAATCTTTAAATACTTTTTCAAATAATTCCGATGGAAATGTCAAAAATCTCTGTGATACGGCTTGTTGACTAACTTTCGTAGGATTACACCACAAGAAACCGTCTCTAGCTAACATTCTTGTCATTTCTCTGACCCCGGCTACGTCTCGCCATAATAAGGTTAACACCGCAGCCATCATCAACGATAAATTCAGTATCCTTTCTCTAAGTCCTAGTTTTCGGTAGTAATTTTCTTGATTTGTAATCGCTGGTGTCAGTAATCTTTCCAATTGCTTGGCTATTACTTCATCTTCCACCATTGGTCGCTGTTTCTTTTTTGCGTGGTCTCTGTTGGTTTTTTTACTGGTTGTCATGGCTGGACTCAATCGCTCAATTACTTGTCTAGACTGAGTTTCCCATGTTTTTGACCACTACAAATACCACCCTTGACAATTTCCCCTTTTCCTTAACTTGTCACCAATGGCCGTTACCAGGAGTTTACTAGCGGCTATTTTGATGTAGTTGTAGCTGATGAATGTCATCGTTCAATTTATGGGATTTGGCAAACGGCACTAACTCATTTTGATGCCTTCCATATTGGATTAACTGCCACACCAGCAGCCTATATTGAACGGAATACTTTTGATTTTTACAACTGCCGTAATGAGCAGCCAGATTTTACTTACTCTATTCAAACAGCATTTGAACAAAAGTATCTTGTTCCCTATCGGTTCGCTACTGGCATCACTGAAATTATTGCCGAAGGTGCTAAAGTTGATGATGTCTATTATGATCCAGCAGCCTTTGAACGCAAATGGACGAATGAGGCCAGTAACCGCCTAATGATGCAGGAATTTGATAGACTGGCTTGGGATAATTACCAAGAATTAGCACCAGGACAAAACATTGGTCCTGGTAAATCAATAGTATTTGCTTTGACAAAAAATCATGCAGCACGGTTAACCAGATATCTTAACGAATTACATCCAGAATGTAAGGGAAATTATGCTCAAGTAATTACCAGTGATGTTGCTAATGCTGATGATTTAATTCGCCAATTCAAAGATGAGAATTATCCACAAGTTGCAGTCAGTGTTGATATGCTAAATACTGGCTTTAACTGTCGGGAAGTTTTGCATTTAGTGATGTGTCGCACTGTGCGAAGTCCGATTCTTTATCAACAGATTCGTGGACGGGGGACAAGAACCGCGCCACATATTGATAAACAGAAATTTGTTATTTATGATTTTTTCAGAAATCACGAATATTTTAATGATAGTGATACTGATATTTATGCTGATACTGGTAGAGGTCACGTATCAAATAAAAGCAAAACTCAACAATCCCGTCCCCGTTCAGAATTAATTGAATTAGGACTGAGGGATAGATGGCAGCAATATGTTAGTTATGTAGAAGTAGGTACAGAAGGGGAACGGGTTGATAAACGTGATTATGTCACCAACTGGGAGCAAACTATTCAATCTGCTGTAATTAATGATCCTACACTCCAGAAAATTCGGGATGGAGAATTGTTGACGGAAACCGAAGAAACGGAACTGGTACGGCGTTTGAATACACCCCGCTACTACTTTAATGAAGATAATTTGAAGCGAGCTTATCGCAGTTATAATGGCAATCTAATTGATTTTATTCGGGCTGCATTGGGAATATTAAAGCTGAAAAGCCAGGAAGAATTACTAGAAGAAAACTTTAGAGCTTGGTTAGTTGCTCACTCTTTCGCACCTGCCCAAGCTCAGTATCTCTCATTATTAAAAAATCGGGGTATTGCCAAAGGACAGATAACCATAGATGATCTATTCTTGCCACCCCTTTCAGTTCTCAATGCGGCTGGTTTAGGTATAGAACTGTTTGGTGAGCAGGGATTACGGGATATTTTTGATGAATTAAACCGTTCTGTGTTCGCGGTGGATGCTACAGGTACAGAGGGCTAAAAACAACATGGATCAAGAAATTCGTCGCAAACTCAAACATATTACTGATACTTTATGGGCTGGTGGGGTAACAAATCCTGTCACTTATATTGAGCAGATTTCTTATCTGATATACCTGAAATTGTTGGATGAAGAAGAAGCAAATCGGGAATTACGCGCCCGTCTCACGGGTAGTAATAGTAATAATGCTAAATTACTATTTCCTCAGCAAGCAGAACGTTATCGCTGGTCAAAATGGCGTTTTAAAAGTGGTCCTGATCTGCGGGATTTTCTGCGAGATGAAGTTTTCCCCTATATGGCAAATTCTTTGGTGAAAGATGAGCCAAAAGTGGCAGAATATTTCCGCGATGCAGTTTTAGAAATTAATGATCCCAATGTTCTCAAGTTGGTAGTTGATGAACTCGATACTTTAGAATTATTGAAAATGGGTCAGGATGTCAAAGGTGATATTTTTGAATATTTATTAACCCATTTAGGTCAATCTGCGCTTAATGGTCAATTCCGTACTCCCCGACAAATACGGGCGTTTATGGTGGAAATGGTTGATCCTGATTTGGGAGATACTATTTGCGATTTGGCTTGTGGAACAGCAGGTTTTTTAATTGATAGTATTGAATATATATTAGCTAAATATAGTGAAAATCCTATAGAAGTACCGATTTATGGTGAAGATTGGCTAGAAAAAAAAGGATTAAGTTTAGCAGAAGCAAAACAACAAATTCCCAATCTGCAAACTTATCGCAAGGGAAATGGGGATAGATTACCTGACTGGAAACTTTTAGAAGAGTCAATTTATGGCTTTGATGTTTCTCGGCAAATGATGCGAATTTCAATGATGAATTTGGTACTGCATGGAATTCGCAACGCCAAATTAAAAGTAGCAAATGTTTTGTCAGATATGGGAGGACTGACGGAAGATGATTTGCGTCGTCGTTATAAGGTAATGTTTGATAATCCCCCTTTTGCGGGAACGTTACCGAAAGATTCTATTCGTGCGGATTTACCGACAAATTCCAAAAAAAGTGAATTGCTGTTTTTAGCTGCAATCATGAAGTCTTTGGTAGCGGGTGGAATGTGTGCGGTAGTTGTGCCAGAAGGGTTACTATTTGGTTCTACGGGCGCTCATGTGGATTTGCGTAAAAAACTGTTGACAGAATACGATGTATTAGCGGTGGTTTCTTTACCTGCGGGGGTGTTTAAGCCATATACGGGGGTGAAAACGGCGGTGTTAGTAATTCGCAATCCTTTGGAGTCTGCGGTGCGTCAGGTGAATCAAGTTTGGTTCTATGAAGTAAAAAATGATGGTTACGATCCTGATAAGATTTCTGGGGGTGGTAGGCCAGAAACGCCAGAACTTAATGATATTCCTAATTTATTAAAGCAGTGGAAGGTTTATCGGGAATCGGGTTTTATGCAGCCTCCAGGTTTTGAAAAAGGGGAGTTGTTAAAGCCGGGAAGTGATGAACCCCAATGTTGGTGGGCATCTTTGGATACTATTACTGAAAATGATTATAATTTAGCGGCTGGGCGTTATAAGCCACAGGTGACGGAGGCTGTTTCTGATGATGATCCGATAGAGTTAATTAAAGAAGTTTTGAAAATTGAGAAAGGTATTGCATCCAGTTTAGAAAAGCTGCTTTGTGATGTGGAGGTAGTTTAAATGAAACTACCCAAAACTTGGAATTTAGTTTCCCTTGATGAAACTGTAGGCAATACTGGATTGATAACAGACGGAGATTGGATAATCTCTCAGAATATGAGTCTAAATGGAGAAATTAGACTAATTCAATTAGCTGATATAGGTGTAGGAGAATTTCTTGACCGTTCGCAAAAATTTATACCTGCTGAAAAATTTAAAGAACTTAATTGTACAGAGCTAAAAGAAGAAGATATTCTCATTTCAAGAATGGCTGATCCAATTGGAAGAGCCTGTCTTCTTCCTCAATTAAATCAGAAAGCAATAACGGCAGTAGATGTTACTATTCTGCGTACTGACAGAAAAATTGCTGTTCCCAAATATATCAAGTATCTGTGTAACACTAAGTTTTTTATAAATATAGCTACTGCTGCTGCTACAGGGACAACCCGAAGTAGGATTACTCGCAAAAACTTAGAAAAAATCAAGATTCCGTTACCTACTCTTTCTGAACAACACCGCATAGTCGAGATTTTAGATCAAGCTGATGCACTGCGAAAAATGCGGGCTGAGGCTGATGCGAAAAGCGATCGCATTTTACCTGCGCTATTCATCAAAATGTTTGGTGATCCTTCAACTTGGACAGATGCTAATACTGAACTTCTAGGGAGTTTAGTAAATATTCAAAGTGGGGGAACACCCTCGAAAAAAAATCCAGATTATTGGGATGGTGATATTCCTTGGGTATCTCCCAAAGATATGAAACAAGATATTATTTTTAATTCTATTGATCATATATCTCAAAAAGCGATAGAAGAAACGAATATAAAATATGTAGAACCTGGTGCAATCTTAATTGTAGTTAGAGGTATGATTCTAGCGCATACCATTCCTATTGCATTAGCAGCTACTAGATTAACAATTAATCAAGATATGAAAGCACTTTATCCTAATCGTAATGATATTGATTCAACATATCTACACGCTGCATTAAAAGCATCTAGCCGTAAAATATTATCCCAAGTGGGTACAGCAGGACATGGCACAAGAAAATTTGATACTGATGAACTACTCAATCTGCCAATTTTAATTCCCTCTCAGGAACAGTTGAAGAAATTCCAAATAGCAGTTACAGAGTGTAGAGTAAGTTTAGCTGGTATCAGTAAAACGAAAAAAAAGCTAGAAACATTATTTAATGTTCTTCTCCAACGTGCTTTTTCTGGTGAACTCACTGCAAAATGGCGAGAAGCACATATAAAAGAACTGCTTGCAGAAATGGAGGAACAAGCAAAAATCCTCAATTTGAGGGATAACGGAGATTATCAGCAGCTTTCTATGTTATAAAAATTCAATGGATTATAATTCGATTATATTAATATGCCTAAAAACAAAGCCAAATCGCCCATAACTGGCTTCCGTATCAGTAACTTCAAAGCCTTTGCTGGCAATCAATACATCCCCATTCGTCCCATCACCCTGATTTATGGTGCTAATAGTTCCGGTAAATCGAGTGTACTGCATAGCCTTTTATTAGCACATCACGCCATTACAAACAAAGGTGAGCTAGATGTTTATCGCACAAAAGCCGGGGGTGATTCTGTTGATTTGGGAGGTTTTGGGCAATATGTAAATCAGCGTCAGCGTAGCAATGTGATAGAGTGGGCAGTTGATTTAGATCCCAAACACCTAAATTTACAAAATATAGGACTTAATATTGATCATTTAGAAAGCCTTTTAAAAGATGTTAATAACTTGACTGCGCGGATTCTAATTGGTATTTCACCAGCAGAAAAAGGACGGGTACGAGTGCTTTCATTCTTTATTGAAGCTGATGATAATAGCATATTAAGAATGTCTCATATTCCTGGGGGGAATAGTCTTAAATTAAATTATATTGGTGATACTCCAATTATTAATCAGTTAATTGATACGATTCTAGAGAGGATGAAATCTACCTCAACACCACGTCCCCCATCTCGTGAAGAACTGCAACAAGCCATTGATGAATTAGTACCGGAAATTACAGCAGAAGTTTCTCGCTTACTACCAACACAAAGAGAAATAAGAGATGATGAATTTATCTCCTCTTCTGAAACTCGTCAATCTGAGCTAACAACAGAAGTTTTAGCGTCTTTTTTAGCATCTAAATTCATTGAAAACTTTACCTCATTAATAGAGATAATTCATGATGCTGTAGAAAATGAAATTGGTCGTTTGCAATATTTAGGTCCATTTCGTACCTATCCACCCCGTCATTTTGCCTTTTCTCGACAGAAAGATGCTAATTGGGAAGCTGGTGGGGGTTATGCTTGGGACATTTTGTTAAATAATACTGAAGTTCGCAACAAGGTAAATGCTTGGTTAGGGGATAGAGACAGAATGAAAACACCTTATGAGTTGAGGGTGCGTCATTTATTCTCTGATACAGAAGTTAAAGGAACTATTGATTCACGTATTACGAATAAGTTACGGGATTTGACAACTCAATTAATGTTTCATTCATCTGGGTTAGGAGAGCCTGAGCTTCAAGAAACAGTACAACAACTAAGATATAATATCGAGACAATAGGCACTGATTTTGAAAATTATGAGCAAATTTTGACTAAACTTCAAGAAACCGATCTTTTTGAGGAAATAAAAGAACTCACTTCTCTTAATAAGAATTCTCAACAACATCCTCTTAATGGGATTCTTGTACAGATTGAAGCAATACTTTCCAGCTTGACTGATACTGATAGCCTATCAGATGATTGGGTTGGGGAGATGAAGGCTAAGAGCGATCGCATTTCAGATATAGTCTTAATTGGTAAAAATGGTATAACACTAAGCCACCGTGACGTGGGAATTGGTATTAGCCAAGTTATCCCTATTCTGGTATCTTGCTATAGTCTATCTGATTCCTTAATTGCCATTGAACAACCAGAAATACATCTACATCCCAAACTGCAAGCAGAACTAGGGGATGTATTCATCGAGTCAGCACTTGGAGAACAAAAAAACACTTTTATACTGGAAACTCATAGCGAACATTTACTTTTGCGAATTATGAGGAGGATGAGAGAAACCTATAATAATGAACTCCCAGAAGGTTGTCTACCTGTACGCCCTGAAGATGTTTCTGTGTTGTTTGTAGACACAGATAGTAGGGGTAGTTTTGTACGCGAAATGCCTTTGAACAAGAGAGGTGAACTTGTCAAAGCATGGCCAGGAGGATTTTTTGAAGAAGGACTCGAAGAGGTATTTTCATAGTTATGTTGACTGAATACGTTCTAAATCCCGATATTTTTGATACTTCGTGTTTTACTACACCTGAAGAATGTCTCGCATATTTCAAAAATATAGTTTATGTTCTTCAAAATGATGGAGCATTAATCCGAAATCTATACAATGGCAAATGGTTTTCGTATGTAAAACAAATGAATAATAGACATCCATCATCAAAATATATTTTGGAACTCATAGCTAAACATAAACAAATGAGAGATTTTAAATCAATTAACCAAACATATCCAACCAACTGTATTGATTGGTGTAATGAAGCTATAAATTCTCATTCAATAGAACCCATAGACGGTATTTTTGTAACTAAGAATACAAAAATAGAATTTAAAGAACAACAATTAGTTACTACTATTGAAAATCCAGAAAAAGCAAAATGGTGGGAAAATCGTACAAGTTCAATTCGTGTTAATAGAGAAATTAATAGCTATTTGCTACATTTGAAAAAAATATTAACTATATCTAAGTCTTTAATGTTTATAGATCCTTACTTTCATCCTGTTGCACGACCAGGATATTTTGATTTTGAAAAATTAATACAAGCAATTAATAGACCAGATAATCCACCATTAATCGAAATACATCTTTGTAAAATAGATTGCTCAATTCCTGAATTTGAGAAATCCTTTATTGAAAGTAGGCTGGCTAATATTATTAAAAATTGTGGACTTACAGTTGAGGTTTTTATCTGGGGCGAATTTGCAGATCGCTATCTAATCTCAGATATTATCGGAATTAGTTTAAATAAAGGTTTTGATGTTATAGACTCAGGAAATCCAAATATACTCACAACTTGGAAGCGTCTTGATCGTGCTATCAAAGATGATATTCAATCTGAATTTGATCCAGCAACAAAACGGCACAAGTTACAGCGTAAATTTACAGTATCGTGAATTTATCTCTATAAAATATTTATCAGCCTTAAATATCCTGTTGATTATGAGCCTAAATTATTGATTAATTCTTCTATTGCTAAATTTTTTGTATCTTCAGGTAGATAATCAAAGACCTTTTTCAAAAGTTCTGGAGAAGCATTTTGAACAAACCAGTCTTCACTAGGATTATCTTGAATATTCAAAAAATACTTTAGCCGTTCCTCTATAGCTTCTCTATCTGGTTTATCTAATTGTCCAATTCGATTTAACCAATTTTCTGATGAGTCTTTGAAGCAATTAGCATCAACAGTACATATTTGATGAACTAAAGCATAAGAATTTTTATCAAGACCATTTCTACTTGTAGAGTTAATTGGATATGTGGTTGGTAAACCATTAAATGTTGTTTGTGAAGTCAGAGGAATCACAGAAAAAGTTGCTATATATCCAGATTCATCTTGAAATTGATCACTTGTCCAGATGATATAAGGATGTGTTCCTCTAAAAACCCTACTTGAATTAATATTTTCACTACAAGTTTGACATTCTACTTCACCTGGTTCATCTAAATTATAAATATGAACATGACCCAGTTTGCAACGAATAGATACCCTGTAAGGATTAATCAAATAAATCCAACCCTGTCTAGGTTTTTGTCCAGCCACTTTACAATCCTAATTCACTGACTAATTTTTCTTTTTCTGCCTGTAAGTTAAGTTTAACTTTTTCTTCTGAGCGATGGATATTTTTTACTTCCAGCATTGGAGCAGTGCTATATACATACTCTAGTAACTGATTCAGTTTATCTGCACCAGCCCACTCTCTCCGAATATTATCCAGCACCAACTTAATGCTTAGAGGTATTTGCAAATCATCTACTTGAGCAGCTTCATTAACAGGTCTAATATATGTTGAATTTTCCTGAGATTCTTGAATAATCTCTTTCCCATTCATTTGATTTAAAGCAGCATCTATACCCTCATTCCAAGGTCCAAATTGATAATAACACCAATCAAGATCAGTTAATTGCTTTCCTGTCCACTTAACAGAGTAAAGATCAGCTAAATACAAAAACTTAATAAGCTGTGTTTTGGTAATATACCCTTTTGTCGCGTAGACAAAATATTTTATGAGTTTATCCAACATAACCCTTCTCTCTCCTGTTTTGCATAAGATACTCTAATTAATTTCCTTTGATAAAATACATAATTTTTCTGCTACAGTTAGCTCTGCAATAGACTTTTTATAAGTTTAGATCGCCTAATTATAGTTTGTTTTTATCTAAATTACTGACAATTTTTCAACTAGTACACTGCGGCGTAAATAACATCACCATTAAAAGCTCCGAAAATTTGATTGATTACAAGGCTTGAAAATGGTTCATTCACTTACGCCGCAGTGTACTAGTCGTCCTGCAAATAGTTCTAATGTACCATAATATCATATTTGATTATGTAATTACAGTTAGCTACACAATTGTTGAGACAAGATCACCCTACACCTTTTTTTGAGTATTGGTAACTACGGGGTCAAATGAGCAGCCATGCAGAAAGTTACGATAAAGACTTGATGACCTGCTGCTAACAGCCTAATTGACAGGGCTAAAACTATACCATTTGAACGCCTCTAGTTTTTGTAGCCTAAAATCCTTATGACTACGTTGTAAAATGTTGTATCAAATAATCTATGTCTGCGACGATACCAATGACTGATAACACCAGCTAGGACGGCGCAAAAGATTAAACGTATTAATGTAATGAATTCGGTTATCTGGTACTACATTAGTAACAGCATCAGTTAATAAGCCAATGGGGTTATTAAGGTTCCATAATGGATGAGCAATAATCACTGTTTTATCATCCACTGTAAAACCAGGCAGTCCTCCCATATCTTGCGGAGAACAACTACTAAAAGATGCACAAAAAGCATCTCGAAGTGTACTTGCTGTTTGTAGCCAATTTTCTAAGTCTGGAGCGGAAAAGTCGCCGTGCAAGCCGCAACAAAAATTCTTATCAGCTAATGCCCTAAGTAAATTTAGACCCAATCGCCAATCGAGTAACCCGTGATAATTTTGATTTCGATAATTTTGCAAACAATTATAACAAGAAGAATCGCATTCATGACGATGTTTCGCTGACATCATAGCATCAGCAAAAGTATTTCGAGTATTTAGAATTTTTTCTATGAGAATTTCTTGCCAATGTTGAGAAAGCCAGTCTGTAAAACCAGAACCATTGGCTAGGCGATCGCTAATCACAATTTCACCTACTTTTTGACCAGTTATCTCTAGTTCAACCTGCCGTAAACCACTGATATCTAATTCTTCTGGATCGATATCTAATTCCTGAGATGCCACAGCACGAATAATAAAAGCCGCAGAATAAAAAGCTGCTTTAATTGCCGAATCTGCTTTAATTGGATCTAGGCATAATCCATTTGGTACGCTAGTAGGTTGAATACAAAGAACGCCAGTTATTTTTGGTGCAACAATAGCTAATGTTTCCGTTTCACCCGGATCTTTAAACTTTACTCCATCAGGTTTATTCAGGATGAGGGAGATGCCCCTCAAAGCTCAACAGCATGAAAAACATCTTGACAGTTGAAACTGTTGACGTGCCTACTATCGTCAATAGATCGGAATAGCTCACTTTCCCGATCTAGCCATCAGTTTTCACCTTTATACTGGTGATAGTTATGTCATCTGTATGATGGGAGTCGGCAACCGGGGTGAGCATGGATAAGGATGCGATCGCCCCGCGTACTTGTGACGATTCCACCTCTAAATAGCGTTGCAATTGCTCTAGGTTTCTGTGGCCACTAATTTCTTGAATTACCCGCAGGGGGATACCAGCATTGCTCATCAATGTTAGGGCAGTGCGGCGGAAGCTGTGGGTGCTTGCTCCTTCGATATCAACTTGCTGACAACCTTCTCGAAAGATAATACTGGCGGAGTCCGAGTGCAGATGTCCCCGTCCCCAGCGACCGGGAAACAAAAATCCGTCATTGGTAGTGGGGGGTTGATACTGTTCTAGGAAGTGCTTCAAGTCTTCTAGGACGGGAATGGTGCGGGTAGCTAATTGTCCTTTGGTATTGCCTTTGCGAAGGATGAGTTCTGTCCGAATTCTGCCTTTTTTGTCGTAGACATCGGTAATTTTCAGGGTGACAGCTTCGTTGACACGGCAACCTGTGTAGAGCATGACAGCACAAAGGGTGCGATCTCTGGCAGTGGTTAATCCTGCTGTAAATAATCGCTGGATTTCTGGTTGGGTAAGCACTTTGGCTTTGCCATGTCTGTCTATTTTCACATTCGCTGTCTACCCCCGATGGTTGATCATCCTAGCACTTTTTATTCCCCTACTGCTTAACTGGATAATACAATCCATCTTGAGGCTGAAATTTCCACCCCAAACTACTGGGGTCACGATTCCTGGACCAACTGATAAATTCTTTCTCACTCTTGGTTTCCCATTCTGTAGTTAAACTCTGCTGTGTCACCCCCAACCTCTGCGCTAAATTTTGCGGTGCAAAAGAAGTTATTTCTACTGGTTGTTGTTGATACTGATATGGATATCCTGAACGCCGGGGTTTAGAGTTACCACCACCATATTTACCAGAGGCCAGCGCCCGTTCAATTTTCTCCAACTGTTTACCAAGGACTTCCAGTTTAGAGTCCACTTGTTCATCTTGTTGGCAAAGGTGCGTTTTCAGCTGCTCCAGTTTCTCTTCCACCTGCTGTAATTCGGTGGTTGCTTCCAGTTTTACACTGCTATCGAACTGTGCTATCAATTCCTGTAATCCTTGCAGTAAGGCTGTTGTGTGACCGTCGCGGTGGATTTTTGCTAGTTGCCGTACTACCGGAATTAGTACATTAGGCACGCGGATCATCTCGCTGGGTGGGGTCTTGTTGGCAGTCATGATATCTATGGTTGATATCGAATATTGTATGGTAAATTTCCCCTAAGAAAATCTATCAGCACATTTTTTTTGCTGTTACGCTTGTGCAATTAGTTAAGCGAAGCGGATATGATATTTGAATTTCACAGCGGAATTGACAAGCGAGGAAATTGATGAGTTTATGCAGTCTTATATAAAATTGGTATAACAATTGTGGCGAATATGTTCTAAATATTCACTCCCACCAATTGAAAAGCCTGTTTAATACCTGCATTCATTGGTGATTTTTGTTCTTTTCCATATAATTCTGTAGCTTTACTATAAGCAAATAACATTTCTCGGCAGTTTTCTACTTGTCCATCTTGACTTTTAATATTCAGCAATACCCAACCTAAATTATGATAGGCTTCAGCATAAATATGATTATATTTAATCGCTTTTTCAAGATATAACCTTGCCTTTTGCCATTCTCCTATTTGGGCATATAAAGTACCGAGACGAAATAAAATAAAGGCTTGAGGCGTAAATTTTTGTAGATAATTGTCATAGATTTGAATAGCACTTTGATAATTTTGTAAATTTTCCTGAGTAATAGCGTAATTAATTAATACCCAATCTATAATTGATGCTTGATGACTGGCTTTTTCAAAACTGCTGATAGCATCTTGCCATAAATATTTAGTTGCTTGTTTCCAACCTTTTAAACCCCAAGCTATAGCACTATCAGGCACTTGATTAATGAATTCTTCAATTCTTCTATCTACATCATTAGCTTGTTTAGTGACAACGGCTTTTTCTAAAGCTATAATTAAATAAGGATATAGGCTAGATTGTAACTCTTTTCCATTACTATTTTGCTGATTCTGTAATTTAAATATTGCTTGTGTAGCTGCACGAATAGTTAATTTCCATTCTTGTTGCTGTACATATATCCAAGCTTGCAACCCCAAAGCAAAGGTACAATCAGGCTGTAATTGTAATGCTTTATTTATTGTATTTTCTGCATCTTTCCATTTACCAAATTTACCTAATGCCCAAGCAAAATTAGCTTGTATCCAAGCCTCATGAGGAGCTAGTTGAACGGCTTTCTGTAAATTCTTAACTGCTTCTTCCCAATTTTTTTGACGGCAATTAATCAGTCCTAAAGCTCCATAACCTCTGCCGTCATTAGGTTGTAATCGAATGGCTATTTCTGCGGCTGTTTCTGCTTGTTGATCATCAAGATATATTTGTAATAATGCTAGTTCTACGGCTGCTTCTCCATGATCTGGTGCAAGTTGTAAATATTTTTGATATGCTTGAACGGCATCAGCTAGTTGACCTTGTTTGACTAATTCTTTGGCTCGTTGATGTTGAGGAGAAATAAATTTACCTTGAAGTGCATTAATTAATTCATCAGCAGTTTGAAATCTATCCTCTACTCTAAATTGCATTCCTGTGAGAATAACTTTTTCTATCAATGAACTTAAATTAGGGCGTAGTTGTCGGGGTGATATTAATTTATCCACAGAACTACCTTGTAAAAAAGCACTGGCTCTATCTGTGGCTTCTATTGGTAATTTTCCCGTTAATAATTCATACATTGATGCACATAAAGCATAAAGGTCTGTACTGGGAAAACGCTTACTTTTTTGAATATATTGTTCATAAGGTGCATATCCAGGGGTTAATATTCGGGTCATATCCCCAGTTTGACCGGCAATAAATTCTCTAGCTGCACCAAAATCAATTAATACAGCTTTATTAGGAGGAACAATAATAATATTTTCTGGTTTGATGTCTCGATGCAGTAAATTATGACTATGAATAACTTTTAAAGCATCAGCAATTTGCACAAAATAATTTTTAACTCGATTTTCTTCTAGCGGTCCTGTTTCTAGCAATATTTTATCTAATGATTTACCAACAAGTAATTCCATTACCATGTATGCGGTATCATTTTCTGTAAACCATTCATAAATTTTAGCGATATGAGGATGAACACATTTTTGTAAATAGTTAGCCTCTAATTGAAATTGTTGCAGTTGTTGTTGACGCTGCATAGGGGTAATGGACATTGGCCACAGAACTGTATTACCTTGTCTAGCTGCATTTTCTGGCCATAGTTCTTTAATGGCAACTTTAGCGGAATTTTGCAGATAAGTTGCTGCATAAGTAATCCCAAAGCCACCTTGTCCTAATATGTTCTCTATTCTATATCTGCCATTTTGTAATAATGTTCCTGGGGATAAATGCAGATTTGATGTGGTGGAAGAAGAGGTTAAAGGTGTACCGCAAGCGATACAGCTAGTTTCATGATCGTAGTTATCTGTGAGACAGGTTGGACATTGAATAGACATAATTGGTAATTGGTAATTAATGAGAATTAGATCCCCGACTTCTTAAAGAAGTCGGGGATCTATGAATTGATTAAAAATTGTAATGCTAAAAGGGTAGCGTTATCAGATGCACCACGTTCTAAAACTTTATTGATAGTCAAATTAACTGATGTTTGTAAGTTTTTATCAGGGGTGAAAATTTCCGCTATTTCGTTTTTAGGCACTAAGTCCCAAACCCCATCAGAACATAGTAAAAGAATATCTTGATGCTCTAGTTGCATAGATAATTCTGGAGTAGTTTGTTTTAAATCTTGGACGTAACCATCACTTAATCTGCGTTTTGTACCGATGGATTTTGTCAGAACATTTCTATCTGGATGTTCTAAACTTTCGGTTTCTGTAATTTGTCCACTAGCTACTAACATGGCGACTAGAGAATGATCTTGACTGAGTTGTTTTATTTCTCCTTGACGTAGTAAGTAAATGCGAGTATCACCAACATGACTAATTATTAATTGTTGGGATATGGCTAAAATGATGCTGAGGGTTGTTCCCCCATCTTTAACTTGATTTGATACTGTTTCATTTGTTTGAATGAATAGGTTTGTTAACCATTCTTGGTATTGTTCTATGGTTTGATATTGGAAAAAAATGGGTGTTTCTAAAACTGTTTTTATTGCCAATTGACTGGCTAATTCGCCTTGAGACATTCCCCCCATACCATCAGCGATCGCAGCTAAGAGGATGGTTTCTCTATCACTGATTTTCTGTTGTTTAATGCCATAGTTATCTTCATTTTGTAAACGGTTTATTGATAGTCCAACGGTAGAACTACTGGCTATTTGCCAGTTAATTTTGGGTGTGCTAATGTTTTGGCGGGTGCGAACTAATATTTTTAATAGTTGTTCTAGAGGAAATCTTTCTTCTGGCAGGGAAGATAAACAAATTTTGAGAATTTGATAAATAATAGGAATGGGATTAATTTGTATTTCTATGGTTTGATCTGTTGATAGGGTTTTGTTGTGAATTATCTGATATAATAATGCTGCAACTGTATAACTACTCATTGTTTCATGAATGGGGTTTTTACAGTATGCTAATTCGGGGGCGCAATAAGTTCCTATTAACCCAGAATTGAGAGTTTCACCCAAAGGATAGGCACTGGTAATATCGAAAAATTGTATAGGTGTTCCCATTTGAATAAATTGGGGAAGGATATTGATAAAACACCATTCTCTTTGATGAAGATAGCGGCATAATTGACATATTTGGCTGGTTAAAAATATTGATTCTTCTAAAGAATGTTCGGTTTCTAGCCAAGTTTCTAAGGTTTGATTTTCGTGGGGAAGGTAGGTAAGAAGGAGAAGTTTTTGATTTGATATATTGGTGCTAATTTCTGTTTCTGGATAATATTCATCTTCTAAATATTCTTTTTGTAAATATTCGTCTTCTAAACATTCTTTTTGTAAATATTCATCTTCTAAACATTCTTTTTGTAAATATTCATCTTCTAAACATTCTTTTTGTAAATATTCTGAGGATGTATCTATTTCTGTAATAGGAGAAAAGATAGTTTCATTTTCCGGTGTATTTTGGGGTTTAATATCAACAGTTATATTGTCTTCTCTATGTGCAAGTAGTTCGGTAACGAGTTTGTAATCACCTAGTCTTTTTCTCAGTTCTAGTTCTCGGTTGAGTGCGCTGTTAGTTGCACCTATTCTCAGTAAACCTGGTTTTTCAGATATGATATTGACTTGAAAGTAATAAATATCAGGTGTGAGTTGTCCTAAATAGGAGATGATTTCTATTTGCAGGTTATCTATTTGAAAACAGATGTTTTCTTTAATTGTTAATGGGTTTTGATTTGTCATTTCATTCATGGAATTTGCAAGAAATATAGGAGTGGTTGGCGGGTAAGATGCCCACCCCACAAGAGAGTTTTTTTGATTTTTTAGATAGTTTGAAAGAGAAATCTAACTTTACCAAATGCTATTTCATCACCTGAGTTTAAGGGGGTGGGTATGGTAATTCTGGCACTAAAGCGAGTTTGTCCTGGTGGTTTGATAAATACTCCGTTGGTAGAACCTAAGTCTTTGACTTTCCATGTTCCTAGTTCTTGATAAATTTCGGCATGATTACGAGAAACTGTTTCTCCGCCAAAAAATGTTTCTAAATCAATTTCTACTGGTCCTGTGTCTGGATCAAATATGCCAACAATGGCGTTATTATCTAGGATAAATTCTGGTATGGGGGCGTTTGTTTGTTTAGATGTTAGTTTGGCTTTTGTAAATGTGTTGATAATTGTGGGAGATTCAGAAATAATTGGAGGATTGTTGGGTTGTGGTGTAGTTGGTTGAATGACTGTAGGTGCTAAGGTGGGTTCTATTTTTGGTGGTGGTGTGACTATGGCTTGTAGTTCTGAACCGCAAGCGTTACAAAATTCTGAGTTTTCTGGATTTTGATCATAGCCGCAAACTGTACAAGTAATCATGGTGTTTTCTCCTCATTTTTAATTATTAATTTTTTTTCGCGCAAAGACACAAAGGGGCAAAGGCGCAAAGTTTTATAGTTGGAGTTGTACGGTTGGAGTTTTGCAATTTAAGATTCTATATTGTGTCAATTATTGATGTTTGAATCTTTCTCACTGCTGACTTCTGCTGTATTTATGTTCCTGTGAGTTTTCGCATTTCTTCTTCTGAAAGCATTTCGTTAATATCGTTGCCCATTTTAACGGTTTTACCTTTTGCACCCATTTTAACGGTTTTCCGAGTTCCATCGGAGATTTTTTTGGTTTTTCGGAGTTCTTCTTGGGCGTTATTTAAGGATTCTGTCATGTCCTTATTGCCGATTTTCATGGTCATTCGTCGGGCTGTTTCTAATATTTGTTCTGCTTTTTGAGGATCATGTTCGGCTATTTTTGTGGCTTGGTTGACGAGGTTGGCTATGTTGCATTGTTGTACATAATCCATAACTTCTTGATTGACTTGGGCGGCATTTTGTTGTCCAGAAACGAATTGGATAATTAGGTTTTGTGGTGGAAGTTCACCGCGTATTTTTTGTCCAGGTATGTCGTAAGTGAGTCCAAGTTGGGCGATACGCACACGACCAGCGGGGCGATTATTAATAGTAAATTCGAGGATAAATATGGTTTCGTCATTAGCGATCGCATTCCCTAAAGGATGAGGATCTTGATTAATGGGAAATTCGGCTTGGGTGGGGTAAGCGCGAACAATTCTAGTCAGTTCTACTCCTTTAACTGTTTTTACTGTTAAGGCTAGATTGGTGATCACTTCTTGTTGGGCTTGGCTATATTCGTCTATAATTTTATTGGGTAAATCAAGGATAGAAATTTGTGTACCTATGGCTGTTCCTGGGACAATATAAAGTAATTTTCCTCCTGTAGAATCGCTAAGATGGGTAAGTAAATCTTCGTTGAATTCTCCTACTCCTAATGCGGTAATGGGGATATTATTGGTGGCGAAATTACTAGAAATTGACCGACATTGATCTTCATCAAATGTTTGTCCATCAGTAAATAATAGGGTGCGTCTGACTGTCATTTGTTGTTCACTTAAGATATCAAATGCCCGACGTAATCCTAAACCCATGCGTGTACCACCGGAAAAGTCCCGAAGTTGGGCGATCGCATTTTCTAGTTGATTAATTTCTGTAGCACTGGTTAAACCGATAGTTTGGGAAGCGTTATCATCAAATTGGACTATAGCAATGCGATCGCTGGTGGTCAATTTTCCCGAACGGACTAATGCTAATAAGGATTCAATGACTATATCTATTTTGGATTTTCCCCCTGTAACCTGTTGATATGCTTTGCCATCTTGTTGATAAGTAATACCAGTTGGTTTCACATCTCCTGATACTACCTCATACATTGAACCACTGGTATCAATAACAAAGGTAAATGTGGTATGTGGGGAACTTGTAGCGACATCTTTAGTAGGACGTAATTTCAACATCACAAATAATTTTTGTGCTGCTGTATCCGCTGGCATAAATTCCCGATGGGGAGTAATACTAATGTTAAGATTATTCTGCATTTTTCTTTCCTAATTGAATAATTAAATAAAATTTAAAGGAGGAAGCATACCAAATTGAGGTTCTATATTTGATATATCTGGCTCAATTATTTTCGGTATTTCTTGATTTCCTGTTTCATGGAGTTTATCAATATTCTCTTCTATTAATAACCGCAAATTGAGAGTTAAAGAACTAAATCTATAGCCTTCTCTAATATCTTCTACCCAAGTTTGAATAATGTTGTTGAGTTGATGATCTTTAATTGCTGAGAGGCTGAGTTTTTGTAAGGTTGTGCGGATATCTTCTTTGATAGCGGGGGTAAAAATCTGTTCTGGCATATCTTCTTGAATTGGGTTTAAATCTAAGGTGTAAGTATATTGTTGTGGTGAATCTTTAAGTTTGAGATTAAATGTATATTTAACCATTTATTTAACCATTTGCGGTAAGGGTTTTATCTTTAACTTCTATAGTGATTTGTCCTAATTTCCGGGTATCACCGACTTTTAAATCTTGACTGGTTTTTTTCATGTTTTTTATAGCTGCATACTCTTGATCAAATTGCATAATAATGTTTTCTCCTTCTTTAAAAATTTTAGCAGTAATAGGTGTAAATCCATCGGAGGCATTTAAGGGAATTTCTACATTTAAGGAACTACCAATTAAAATTGGCTTTGTCCCTAATAAATATGTAGTTTGTTCCGTTGGAGTCCAATTTACTAATAAATATGGTTGTGATTGTAATTGCTTTTGTTCTATCCAGGCTATCATTAAACCAATAAAAAATCCCAACATAGATGCACCGGATAAACGCCCCAAAACATCACCAAAAATATTGGCTGTAATTAAGAAACCACTAGCACCAATTCCTCCGCCAATTGTTCCACCTAATAAAGCATTTTTTAGTTTTAAATTGGGAACAAAAAACTTAGTTCCTCCTCCTACTAATGCACCTAAAATTACCCAGCCGGCAATTCTGCCAATAATTTCTAAAACAGCTATACTGGAGAGAGGTAAAAATAAGATTTGTCCGGTTGCACCTGCTATCATTCCCGCAGCTAGACTACCAAAGGTGCTAATAATTCCTTTATTTGCTGTTAATAAGGGAAGGCGCATATAGCGGTTTTGTCCCATAATTAAAGCTAGGGATATTCCCATTGCTAAAAATGCTGTCCAACCACCAATGCGTAATACTGAATAGGTGATACTGTAGTTTTCGCTGGAATTAGATTCAACTAATTGTTTATAAATTGCGGCCTCTGCGTTGCGAAATGCTTGATCAAATTGACCGGAATTAGCATAAAATACTAATGAGCGATAGCGAAGCGCTCCGTAGGAATCGCCTGTAATCTGAGTTAAATAATTTATATCAGCATCCCCAGTAGCAACTGAAATTAGTTTTACTCCGGTGTTTCTGGTAGCTAGGGCTGAATTGTAAGCCAAATTAGGGTCATTTGGTACACCGTCAGTAAATAAGATGATATTGCGATTTAATGCAGTTGTTTGTAATTCTCCAATGGCTGCGTTGATACCTTCAGCCATTGGTGTACCTCCATTTTCTGATAAAGTATCAATGGCATTTTTTAAGGTGTTAGCGTCGTTTGTGAGTGGGGTAGTAGTTTTAATTTCTAGTCCAAAACTGACTACTGCTAGTTGATCTTTTTGTAAGTCACGACGTTCTATAAATTTGCTGGCTGCTGTTTTGACTTCTGTTAATTTTCCATCACTCATACTTGAGGATGTGTCAATTAATAAAACTATGGCTTGGGGAGTGACGGAGGAAGTTTTAGCTAATTTAGTTAAGGCTAAAAATGGTTCTCCTAATAGGATTGCGGCTGTGAGACATCCACTAGCACCGTATAATCCAAATAGTAGGGGTTTGTTGTTTTTTAAGCGGTTAAATAGGTTAAGCATACTGTTATTAAATATTGGTTTTTAATAAAAATTATTACTCAGCATCAGATATTTTTTCATTATTATATATTTTCCATGTACCATTTTCTTTTGTAAAAAAATAAATATAATCAATTTTATATTCACCAGAATTTGTTTTATCAATTCCTTTTTCACCTTGTAAATATAATTCCTCTACCACTCTAACTTTAATATATGGTCTGCTTCCAGAACTAGAAAAACCCATAATATTTGTAATTGCTGATTTATTGTATGTATAGTAACGATTATATTTTTGTAACCAATCTATTGAACCACCTTCACCTCCCACTCTTTGATAAAGTTTTCCTGTGGCTAGTTCATTTAATAAATCTCTATCAAAAGGTGGCGCAAATATGCGGGTTTTAGCTGCATACCATTTCCGGACTAATTCTAATGCTTGTTCTTGAGAAATATCATTTTCTGGTTGGAGATTATCATTTTCTAAACTAGATTGAGAATTATTATTTTCAGGAGTATTTTCAGGAGTATTAGTAGGTGATGCAGTAGGGGTGCTAGAAGCAGTTTCTAAAAGTCCTAAACTCATTTTTAAATCAAACGTTTTTGCCCCTTGAGGTGCAGCAACTTGAATAATATATTTACCATTTTTAGATAACTCTCCACCTTTGAGAATTTCATTATCTGGAGTAAATACCCAAATACAAATATCCGCATCAGTGCTATAACTTAATTTCTGTCCTGTTGTTGCTGTAAAGGTATAGCCAATATTTTTATTAGCACTAACTTGACCAGATTTATTAATTGTACTTTCATTTAATGCAACAGTTTCTACATCTTTTCCACTCAGCGAAACTGTAGGTTTTTCCGCACAACCAGAGGAACTGATAGCATTAGAGGAAACATTAGCTAGAGGATTTTCTATTGCTTGACAACCGATAATTGATAGACAGGTAGAGTAGACAATTATTTTTTTAAACATATTAAATCATCTCAGATTTGCTAAACAAGAATTAATTTTCATCATTATGGTTCTTTTGTTATGGTTCTGATTTATCATTAATTAACCATCTATTATCATTTTGATTCCATATTAAATAAATACGACTGCGAGAATCTTGAGCAATTTTACCAGTGTTCATATAATACCATAATTCAACATCTAAAGTAACATTATTACCATTGTCATTGACAATTTTAACATCACCAATCTTTATTTCTTTAACACTATCCCACCATTGTTGATATTCTGCATAAGTACCAGAATATTTATTTTTAAACTGATTTGATAGTTGATTCCGTGTTTGACTATATTCACGGTTGTTTAGAGATAAATAATGATTTCTAATAAAATCAGCCGCATCTTTTCTGGGGGAATTTTCTATATTAGTCTGACTGGTTTCTAAAGGTGTTGGTTGTGCTGATGATAATGATTTGTCTGCATCGTTTTGTAATTGCAATGCTAAATCAAAGGTAGTAGAACCGCGCATAGCAGCAACTTGAACCGTATACTTACCATCAAGAGGTAAAATAGGACTATTAATTAATTGATTATCTGGGGTATAAACCCAAATACAAATATCTTGATTAGTTTTATAAATCAGTTTTTCACCTGATTTAGCTGTAAAAGTATAACCATGATATTTACTGGCATTAACTTGACCAGATTTAGTGATTGTTCCTTCATTTAATACAACTTCTTCTACATCTTTCTTGCTGAGAGAACCTGTAGGTTTATCAGCACAACCAGAGGAACTGACAGAATTAGAGGAAATAGACGCAATGGGATTCATTCCAGGTTGACAACCGATAATTGATAGAAATGTGGAATAGATAAGTAGTTTTTTCATTTTCGGTTTTTTATTTTTTAAGATTAAATATTTATTCATGTTGAATTTTAGTAACATACCACCTTTGATTTTCTTTATTCCAATTCAGATAAAAATTGAGTTTAATAGGTGAAACTTTACCACTTTTCATTTTATAGCGAGTGCTAATATTGACGATAGCATTATCATAAATTTCTTCTTCAACACTAACTTTATCAATATTTACATAATCAACCTTGTCCCACCATTCAATAAAAGAATTGTAACCATCTGGATGTAATTCTTTATTTTCTTTAACTGCGATTGGATAAATATCCCAAGCTGTTTGATATTGTTTATTATTAATCTGAATATAGTAATCTTTTATGGCTGTCTCTGCTGATGGTCTATCAACATTATTTGAATTTTCTGGTGTGGGTGTTTGCGAAGAAGATACATTATCTGATACGGAAGGAGTAGGTTGAGACTCATTTACAGATAAATCAGATGTTGTTGTTGAATCTACCTCAGTTTGTTGAGAGGGTGAAGAACTAACTTGTGGTGTATTTGAAGCAATAGAAATATCATTTACATTCTCTAAATTTATCGCTAAATCAAAAGTAGTAGAACCCTTGATAGCAGCAAGTTGAACTGTATATTTACCATCAAGAGGTAAAATAGGATTAGTAATTAATTGATTGTCTGGTGTATAAATCCAAATACAAATATCTTGATTAGTTTTATAAACCAGTTTGTCACCTGATTTAGCTGTAAAAGTATAACCAAGTGATTTATTATTAGTCACCATACCTGTTTCAGTAATAGCTTGAGAACTGAGGGAAATAGGTTTAACATTGTTGGTTTCTAAAACTGCTGTTGGTTGACTAGGACATTGGGAAGTAATTACTTGATTTGCTGGCTGATTTTGAGAACAAGCAGTGAGAAAATAAAGACTTAAAGAAAATAAAAATATTCGCCGATGTTTTTCAAATATCCTCATAGAATTAGTCCCTTTGTGCTTCTGCTTTTAAATGTTTTCCCCAGTAGTGAAAAGGGACTATTCCAAAAATTATGACTATAAATAACACTGATATTACCATGATTAGACGTACTCCCAAAGGCAGCGATCGCCCAAATACAGGCATAATATATTCTATGATTTGCGACTCCTTGGCTTTACCATCTTGAGAACTCACTTCCACCTGAACTTTGTGCTTAGAACCCCTTTCTGCATTAGGTTGAGTAAAGGTAATTTCATACTCTCCTAACAACGCATTCAGAAATAATTGCAAGTTTTCGGCTATCCTTTCCGCATTACCAGAAAACTCCGCAATTCCCCCCGTTAATTTGGCAATTTCCGCTAGTCTTTGTTGGTCTACAAATTCTGCTTCGGGTACTTTACGTTCATTCAAATCAGCACGAGTAGCAGGTCGGCCTAACTTGTATTTTACACCTAATTCTTGTGGTGTCAATCCATAACCTAAAGTATGTACTGTAATTTTGTCATTGTTTTTAAGCAACTTAGTTAAAGCTGCAAAATCAGTCGCTTCATTAGTTACATTGTGATATCCGTCAGACAGGAGAATTATTGATAGTCTGGGTTGTGGTTGGGAAGAACTTTCTGGTAAGTAAAACCGGGGGTCTTCATTATTAGCTAAAAACTTCACTGCTTTGGTTAAAGGTTCATATAAATCTGTAGACGCACAGGGAGTCAAACTTGATAAATAATCCAGATTATTTTGCAGTTTAAAATCATTGGCCGCTAGAAATTTATCCAGAGTTTCTTTATTTACAATAGATTCAGGACACTTACTACCAGCTTTTCCAAAAGGAACTATAGAAATTTGGGTATTTCCACCGCGTTCACCAGAAATTTTAGTAAATTGACGAATCGCATTAATAGCACCTGCTATTTTTTTAGTTCCTCCACTATCTACTTGATTCATACTGCCACTAAAATCTAGTAAAACTATAATCCAAGCTGGAGGAGGTACACTTTCTTCTGGACTTTTCCAATCTTTAGGTTTAAATTTGGTTTCCTTGTTATCAACGGTCAATTTAAAATTAGTATCTTCTAAACCCATTAAGGGTCTATCTTCTTGATTGTTGACTTTAATTCTAATTGTTACTCTGTCATCTTTAACTGTAGGACTACCAACGATTTCAGAAGTTTTAACATTAGCTAAACCAGGTAATATCCAGCATATTAATAACAAGCAAGATAAACTAAGCTTGTGGGTCAAGGAAGCGGTTATAGTAGACAAAGCGATAATATTTTTCTTCATTGATGCCATCTTTCTTAATTTGGTAAAATGTCAATACGTAATTATGTTTTAAAGGTATGCCACGACCAGATTTAACCTTGTTTCCATTCACTTCTATTGCCTTGATAAACCGAACATTAGGTATGAGAATTGCTGTCCGTTTTTCTAATTTAATATCAGCAAGATGGAAAGGTAAACCAGGAATAGAAATGTGTGTATCTTTGATAGTAGAACCTATTTTAATAGTTCCATTTGCAGGTAATTGAATAGATAAACCTTCTTCAATTTGATCATCCTTAATATTATCAGTTTCTGTCACAAAAGAAAGTACAGATTTATCAATAAAAGGATGTGATTGATTGATATTTGGTAATGAGGGAAGTTTCTTATCCTCTTTAATTTCTCTATACTCAAAACCAGTCCCAGCCCGCAAAGCGGCAATATAACTAGGGGAGTTAGTGAGACTAAAAACGCCACCTAGCAATAAACCTAAAATACCAAAACCAATAGGATCTTCTATACCTTTAAATTCTATCGGCATTGTCCCCAACATTAAGCGAATGATTTCAAATATAATTGCTGCTGCAAAACTCGCCCCACTTGCGGCAATGATACTGGTTTTTAATCTTTGTTGAAAGCGTTTTTTACTCCCCGCTTCCATACTATACCAGCGCCAACTTAAACCTTCTGCAATCCCTACAGAACTACCAATTAATAACCATCCTAATGTTCTCACAATGGGAGTAGGTACACGAATAATTGGTAAAAACAGAATTTGGGAAATAATACCAGCAATTAAACCTGAAACTGTACCTAAACCCAAGGCTATTAATAGGGGCTTTTGTGCAGTTTGAAAACTGCGTTTTGGTCTAGTGGGGTTGCTGATAAATATTTCATTTAGGATCATGCCAAATGCTAGGGAAATGGCTATACAGGGAAATAGAGTAATTTCGGGAAATTGTTTGAATAACCCCAAATCTGTGAGAAAAAATTGACCTATATTCCAGCCTATTAAAGCTGATGTAATGCCGGCTAGTATGTAAAAATAGATTCTCATGGTTTTTGTATTCTCATTTAATTATTTTTTTGAACTTGCAGCAATTAAGTAAAATATGAATATTAGAAAAAATACTCCAAAATTTTGAATTCCGAAACCAAAAGCCGCCAAACCCATTGATATACACACTAACCAAATAATAGCTGTAAAAATCCACTTTATTAAATCAACGAGAAACTCAATAGTGTTTTTGATTAAATTGCTAGTAAAATTTATGCTGGGTGAAATCAAACCTTGGATTACAAAATTGATAATAAATTCAATAAACGTTGGTTTCCGTTTAATCAGTAAGCCGTAAACAACGATATTAGAATTGCGATATTCTTGATAAGCCACCTCATAAAACAAAACTTTAGAAAGTTTATCTCCATTAGGATTAAGCCGGAGATATTTTTCATAGGCTATGCTATAAAATAAATCGTTAGAAACGTTGCTTTGACTTACTTGATAAAAATATGCAGCTAAGTCATATTCTTGGAATTTTTCAAATAATTCAGCAAAAGGTTGATATTCTTCTCCTTTATAATATCTTTGTTGAATACCTCTCCAATTATTTATTAAACTCGTCCAAACTTGCTTTTGGCATTTAAACAAGTTGTCAGACAAACCATTTTCATATTGTCTAATAAAATAGTTATCAATTAATTGTAAATCAGAGTGAACATAATTTATCAACTCTTTCTGAGCATAAATCCAAGCACTATCATCTATCATTAATAACCAATAAAGACTATCTACTGATATTTTCTTATTCAATAAATTTAATAGTAGATATCTAATTCCTCCTGCAATTTGTGCTTTAGGAAATAAAGCCCGAATAGCTTTTTGAAAATCTAAAGATACAGTTTGATTTTCATCAGATTTTTTACCACCTTGAATATTCAACCATTCCAAAAACTCCGGTAATGTCTTTGGAATTACCATTGCTCTCAACGTTATTAGTCGCACCATTTGGGGACTATAAATCTTTTGTTTTATTGCAATGTCAGCACCTTCTTTATTAAATAGAGTTTCCCAATAATCAGATTTAATTTCCTTATTTTCTAACCCTTCAACAATTACCTGCACAGCTTCCGGTTTGACTTGGGAACTGTGGATTAATTTCCTTATCGCTGGTTTTAGTGATGCTTGTGTTTGTGAGTTCATTGATTTCCTCAATTAGCTTTTAGTCAATCAGACAGGGAATCAATTCCCTGTCTAATAGCTCAAGTCGGTTAAAACCGACTAATTCTTGGGATTTGCTGGCTCTATGTTACCAGGTTGTATGGGTTGGGGAATTTATTTTCTGGTGTTTTCGGTGTTGAAAGAGATTTTTTACCAAATACTATAAATTAATTTTCAATTCCTCCCTTTAAATTCCCAGTCGGTTTTAACCGACTTAAGCTATTAGACGGGGAATTGATTCCCCGGCTTTGTTCTAATTTTATGGCTGCTAAAATATCATTTTTCAATTTATTGTAAAGATCAGAACCTTTTGCATTATCAACACTATCACTCGTATCATTGTCTTCTCCAGATTTCGATAAACATACCCAGAATATTCGCCGGTTACATTCATCGCTTTTATTCCCATTATCTGCAATTTTTTGATATTTTAGCTTCCTTGTAATTTGATAATTATAAATTGCTGTCACCCATTGCTTTTGAATCGCTAAATCTGTCGCCTTTTTACCAGATTTTAAATCCCCGTAGTTAAGTTTAAGTTCTGTACCTCCTGTTAAAATTCTTTCTAGACTTTTTTCTGGGTTTGTTTTTTCAATAACAATATCATCTACAACCGCTGGAATTAATTGCTGGATTTCACTAAAACTATAACTTGTCTCTGGCTTTAAAACTATAACCGGACAGTTTTTAATATCTTTGTTTTTACCAGATGGGAAAGTCTTGCTACACAAAGATTTTTCAATATCAGTTGCACTAGTATAAGATTGCCAAGTTTTTGTACCGATAAACCAACCACTTACTAAGATTAATAGTGAAAGAGGAACAACAAATTGAATTTTCATATCTACCTCCAGAGTAATAAAATCAAGGACATGATCAATTAAATTCTTTTTCGGTTCAAGACGTAAACCAAAAACAACAGGTGAGCGACGATGTTGTTGATTAGCTACTTCATAATATAAATCTTTGTCAACTATTCCATCACTCACTTGATAAAAATATGCAGCTAAATCATATTGTCTGAACTTGTCAAATAATTCAGCAAAAGTTTGATATTCTTCTCTTTTAGAGCGTCCTTGTTTAATACCTTGCCAACTATTGATTAAAGTTGCCCAAATTTGCTTTTGGCATTTAAAATCATTTTGCCATGAATCCTTTTTAATTGGTGGTTGAACATGATGCAATTGTGAATCATTTTCAGACTCCACAGGAGAACTGCTAGTTAATACTGAATTAGGATCAGCGTAAGGACTGCTTTTGTATGCAGTCTTAGGACTAGAAAAATGATCATGAATTAATTGTAAATCATCCTGAATATCAGTAATAAATTGTTTTTGTGCATAAACCCAAGCACTACCATTTGTTGTTAATAACCAATAAAGACTATCTACTGATATTTTCTGATTTAATAAATTTAATAGTAGATATCTAATTCCTTCTGCAATTTGTGCTTTAGGAAATAAAGCCCGAATAGCTTTTTGAAACTCTAAAGATATAGTTTGATGCTCGTCAGGTTTTCTACCCCCTTGAATATTCAACCATGCTAAAAACTGCGGTAAAGTTTCTGGAATAACCATTGCTCTCAACGTTATTAGTCGCACCATTTGGGGACTATAAATCTTTTGCTTAATGGCTTTATCCGCACCTTGAGCATTAAATAAACTCTCCCAATAATCAGGTTTAATTTCCTCATTTTCTAACCCTTTAACAATTTCCTGTACTGCTTCCGGTTTGATAGTAGAACTATTCATTAAACTCCGAATAGCAGATTTTAACGCCGCTTCATCAATATTTATTGCTGAAACAACCTGAGCAGCATTAGCAATGGCTCGTTTTAATCCATCACAGGCTTTTTGTGATGCTGGTTGAATTACTTGAAAACGCTCCGGTTTTTCCAAGGCTTCTACATTAAAAGCCCACGCAACAGGTAAGCCATTATTCTTCGATTTATCAATAGCTAAAGCATTGATTTGATTTAATAAAATATAGTTATATTTTCTAGGTATTTTTTGTTCGGTTCTATATTCTAAAAGTTGCGTTTTATCACTTGATAAGGCTAATTGTTGCTCTGTCTTTAAATTATTCCAACCGTCTAATTTTTCTGTTGAAACTTTATTAAATTTATCAATAGTTTTAGTATCTAATGGGTTAAATATTGGATTATTCTCACTCTCCCACCAGGCTATTATTAGTCGCAGCTTTTCACGATTACCCTCACACAAAAAATAACGATAAAAAGCCGCACTGCGTCCCACTTCATCCTGTCCTCGTGTGACAACAGCCATTACAGACCAAACATCATCACCACTTCCTACTACCCGTCCAATAATTGCTGGTTTTTCTGTAGATGATCCTTCAGTTAAAGCAAATTCTTGATTAGCAATAGACCTTTCCACAACTGTAGGAATAGGGTTAATAGTAGCGTTCATATATTGTCCTGTAAAACCCAGAGACACCCAACCATTATTCCTTTGTTGAAAGTGAATACCTGTACTAAATTCGTGAATTTCAATATCTGGTGAACTCATGTTTTTAACCTTTATCTAAGAGGATGTTTAGAAAATCATAAAGTTGATTGAAAGACCTCTCTCCAAACCTCTCTCCTACAAGGAGAGAGGCTTTGAAATCCCCTTCCAGTTCCCTCTCCTCGTAGGAGAGGGTTAGGGAGAGGTAGAAAATGGGGATCTCCTTTCATACATGATCTAATTCCTGATGACGTGAACCTGTACAAAGCCAATAAATAGGAGCAACCAAACCAAAAGGCCGCCAAAGTTTGGGATTTTTAATTACTGCTGTTACTCCCCCTCTACTTTTAGTGAGTAAGTTAACATTTGGTTCTGGATATTTACTACCCAACATCCCAAAAGCCGAAGCTGTAAAAAATTCTATATCACCTCCTCCCATTTGTTGCCATGATTGTAATTTTCTGCAAACTTGGGGAAACCTTGCTGATGCTAAGAACGCTGGTTTATCTCGATTTACCCACAAATCAGATTGTTCACATTTATTCAATACTAAGGCAATTCGGCGCTTACTTCCACCCATATCATTCCGGTCAAGTGCTAACAGCAATTTATCTAAACCATTGGCATATTCTAAATCTTTTCGCCGACTACTACCATCAACCAAAAATATAATACCATTACACTGTAAACAATCTTCTAAATAATCATCTAACTGTGGAATTTTTCCTTGCTGTGATAAAACTTCAAAAAAATCACCTGAGTAGTCTTTGCAACTGATATTTAAATTCAGTAATTTAGAACCTAATTTTTTTTCTTTCAGCGTAATTTGTAAAGTGCAATCATTTACATCCGATATGTTGTTTAAAAAAGGAGTTCTTTCTAGTTCTAAGCCCTGTTCTAAGATATTTTGAGCTTTACCAAGTAAGTCTTCTCCACCTTCATTCACAGCCGTTACAGCCTGAACTGGACTATCAGGATCAGCATTTGGCCATCGTGCTAAGGAAGCCATATATGTAGTTTTTCCAGAAGAGCGATCGCCTATAACTCGCAACACCGCACTGCTTTGTAATGGGGTCTGATTTTTATTCTTAAATAAATTAAACATTTTCTTTCATCCTCTTACCTGTACTTAACCAATAGAGAGGTGAAATCATCCCATAAGGCGACCAGTTATCAGTTTCTCTTAACACAGAATATCTGCCCTCTTGTCCTAATTCTTCTTTGCGATTGGGTCGCGGATCTTTATTTCCTAAAACCCCAAAAGTAGATATAGCATAAAACTGTAAGTTTTTACTAGGAATATTGTCTTTTAAAAATGACAGTGTTTCTGGAAAATGAATTGCAAATAAATCATTTTCTGGATCTAACCGACCAGGCCACAGTTCCCCCCGTTCACATTTACTCATGGCTACAGCTAACCGTAATTCTTGTAATCTTTCATCTTTATCCATTAAATCTATAAACCTTTTAAATACTCGTTTATAAAATTTATCTGTTCCTTGTCTCCACTCTGTTAACAAAATCAAACACCCACTCACATCTTTTCCTAAACATTCATTCATAAATTCTTCATATAAGGGATTTGCTGAACCCATTGCTAAATCTTCAAAAATCTCTCCTGGGTAGTCTCGCACTGCTAAATTTATTTCTTGTTTTTTTTGCCATTTTTTGTGAATCTCAATATAAAATGAATAGACTTCTAAATCATCAATTGTTTTTACTTCTTTCCCTGTCGGTTCTAAAGATGCACCCTCTAAAATAATATTCTCAGCTTTATCTGCTAATTTTCTTGTTTCTTCATTCAATGCTTGAACTTTAAAATTCTGATTTTTCCGTCGTGATCTTGATGGTTGATAAGCCAAAGCTGCTAAATAAGTAGTTTTGCCAGAAGCACGTGGTCCAATTACATAAATGTTGCCCATGTTACACCTTTTTAATTATTTAAAGAACAGAGAATGACGAATATAGCCCCGGCGATGGTTTCAATCTATGAAAAAATTTGTTTAACATAATTTCTACCTATTTAGCTAAAAAACTACCCAGATAAATCCAAGGTAATTCTAATAAACCTCGATGATGAATAGATGTAATAAAACACCGCACCGAGCCACCGGAAAGGCCATTATTCAATTGTTCTAATTGGGAATAAATCGGACGAAAATATCTTTGTAAAACATAAGTATGCCGCTGCTGCCAGTTCAGGGAACTACCATAAGGCTTGTAAGCCAGTTTACCACCTTCCTGGGATAAATCACAAAATAAATCAGCTTTATTGATACAAATAGCTAAATGTCTAACATTGGGACATTGGTGATGGAAAAATTTCACCCATCTGTCAAAGCGATTACACCATTGTTTTTGCGTGACAAACTGCTCCACATCTGTACCTGGTTGTAAACTCATGCCCCGGTGGGGTGGAAGAATAAGCAACACTCCCTCACTGTTGCGGATAGCCTCTAAAAATTGAGTCCATTGATCAGAATAATCCCTTTGATAACTTCTCCGCCACACTTCACCCGCTGTATCAATCCAATCTACCACCACCTGCTTATTACCAGAGGGTAGCCGCGTCTGAATCTCCAAATACCGTTGATAGGGCATTTGCGAAGGTGGCAAAGGTGTCGGTTTTGCCTGTGAGTTCTCATCCAGTAATTGCACTCTCAGATTGTCGTAATCGAGATTGGCAACTTTGACATATTCACTCTTAGGGTTGGCTAACTCTAGTGCCAAGTGAGTCTTGCCTGTTGCGCGATCGCCTATATATACTACTCCCACATTGATTATTTTTATGACATTACGTATATCTGAACGTCATCATACAATAATTGTTTTGACACAAATAATCATTTTTATGTAAAGATTTGAAAACGTAATAAGCCGCTTATCATTCAGGGCATTTTAAAAAGCCATAACAATCCTGATAATCGGCTTTATTTATTGCTATTAATTCCCCACCAGCTTTAGTTAAAATTGCGTATTCGATAGTCCTATTCTTTAGATTCCCAAGTCTTCAAAATATGCTTTGATATTTTTATCTAAATCTTGTAATGCAGCTTCCATAGTGGGATAACTACCTTTCCCTTATTGTAGAGTCGCTTTTGTCCTTGAGAATCTACAGTTTGAACAAGTAAGTTAGTGATAGCAGTGGTGGTAGACCCTGGAAACTTTAGCGGTTGGATTGCTTTTAAAAAGATAGTTGTAGCTTGTCCGCTTTTTAAATCTGTATCTGTGGTGTAGACCAGTCGTGAAGGATCTGCTACTAGAATGTAGGCGATCGCTTCGTTGGTTTGACTAAAGCTAATAGGTGTAGCCAGTCCTGGCGTAACTTGAACCTGAATTCTTGTTTTTGCAGCTATATCTCTGTCAATAAAGCGATAAGCAGGTGTTTGTGCATGGACAATAGGTGCTGTTATCCCCAGAAATAACGCGCTAGTAGTGATGATAAAAGTAATACATTGTTTCATAACAACCTCCAAGAAACCCACCCGTTGTGGGCGCAGTTAGTTTACCGGGCAACTTGCAAAAAATTATTGACAACCACTGAGACTTCCGTACCTTCAGGTAGAAATTGAATATTAGGACGTTGTAATAATTCTTGCACTGCTTGGTCAGACCGTCTCGACAGCCGCTCACTGACTGGACTAAAAAATCCCTCCAACGCAGCCGCCCAAATTTGCGGGTCAGCGGTGCTAGAAACAGTATTTTGATTAAACGTGCCATTGGAAACAACAGTGCTAGATTGAGTCCGGGGTTGATTGACAATGCTACCTACTTTTCCCAAACTACTGAGTAATCCCACTAACAAATCTTGTTGAGCAATTTCTGACCCCACATCATTGAGCTTTTGAGCAATCAACGGTCGCTTGTTGTTACCTCGAATTAATAGCGTACTAACTGGTATCGTTTCCTGTTTAACTGTACCTTGGGAGTCAGGTTGACACTCTCACCGTCTAAAGACACTGAGATTCTACAGACAGAATTAGTTTAATCTAATTCTCGTTACGGTGGTCAAACACCGTCTAGTGAGTTTACTTAAATTGAGTTTAAGTTTTCCCGTTACTTTTTTTAAGATATTGGCTGCTCCATTGAGATCAGCGTTTACTAAAAATTTTTCACCTGTCAAGTAAAGCCCTCTCAAAATTCGTCTTCCAGATGCTTTCCACCCTTCGGGTTTTTCACCGTACTTGGGTAGGGAGTCTCCATCTAGAAAACTCGATTTTGAAGTATAACTCTCCTCTGTAATGTGAAAGTTTATCCCATATTGGGAACACAGTTGATTAAGTCGATCTTTCAACTTACCTAATGGTATTTGAACAAACTTTTGATTGTTCAAGTTACCTAGATTGGAGTTTAGTTTAAACCCATTGTTCCAACCTAGAACTAAATTACCTATTTTATTTTTAAGGCAATGGTCAATAATCAACTTTGCACTTTTGTTGATCCCATCTCTCATTTGATGGTTTCGTTTTCTAGTAACTCGATCTAACCAACTGTCCCAGTAGTCACTTGACTTGCCTTCTTTTTTAGTAGAGACTTTTTTATTCCAGAGTTGATTGTCAGCTTTTAGTTTTCTTGAGTCAATTAAAAAAGAATTACCTAAAGTGTCTACACAGGCTGCTAAATTATCAGCAGTTCCCAAGTCAATTGATAGGGCTTCACTAATATTTAATTCAGTGATCTCTGGCTCAACCAAATAAGACAACTCCAGGTAAAAAGCCCCATTTTTGGGTAATATAGTCAACTCTTTGATCTTTGAGAAATCTAAGTTAATTGGCATCGGGAGAAAAAATTCAGATATTCCAAACCATCTTTTTACTGTCAAGCCTAAAGGAAATCTAATTTGATTATTTTCAAGAGTTGGCTTACCCGCTCCAGTGTTGGGAAACGCAACTTTAAAAAGTTTAGATCCTTCGAGATAACTAGGAGGCTTAGGTTTAAAAAGTAACTCACCTTTGTTGAACTTATTTTTTAATTCTTTAAAGGATTTAAAAGCTTCGCTCACTGAGATTAGTGTTTGTTGAGCAACTACCGAAGGTAGTGAACTTGCTAATCTGGTCTTGCTCACAGTTGACTCATATATTAGGTCAAATTTACCAGTTAGTAACTTACCAGTTTTAAAAAGTGTTTGTCTAGCAAAATAGACCCCTGAGTTATAGAGTTTACCCGATTGTTGACAAAGATACTCTAATATTGCTTTAGTATCTTTATCAGGGGATAATAGGACTTGTTGAACTCCCATTAAGGGCTTAATTTTGACCATAATTTGGATACTTCGTTATTATATTTATGATTTCACAAAATGATAAATTTATCAAGAAAAACGTAGGCGACTAAAGTTGCACGAGCGATGCCCTAAGCATAGCCGAAGGGTCGCTTATATCTTACCGTCTTTAGACGCTGAGTTTTACGCTTACCGAGAGATTTATAACTGATTTAGTTATCTAATCCCGTAATAGACGGTTTAGTATCGGTAAATAAATAGTCAAAATCTATCTGCTTATTCATTATTTTTAAGGTACAAGCTTTGGAGCCATGATAGTCAAGCTCCTAATTTCTGAATAGTTCGGCATAAACGCTATTTGCAACACAGCAAAGAACAACCCCAGTGGTACAAGGATTAAGGCTGACCAACCAGCTAATACCACCGACTGCACTAGCATTACCAGAATAATTACGCCGGGGTCTGGCTCAAACCTGGAGTTACACCAGAGGTACATTGCGATCGCTGGCAATACTCCCAGCAGGACTACAAAAACCAAATAGTCCAGACCAGCCCCTGAAACTTGCAAGGTTGGAGTTTGATACCATCTATCAGGTCTGAGCAACAAATCTGCTAGAGGAGTTTTAGTCGAACTCCCATCCCTAAACAACAGACCCAGATTCCAGCCCTCTATAGCCACAGAAGTTAGGTTAGCAATTATCAACCTGTAAGCACCAGGAGCGATGAGCGCAGACGTGGTGGCACTTAGGGATAAACCTGGTGTTACCCAAGTGAGAAGGAATGTCCACAGAATGTTGTTTATCCCTGGTGGAGAGTTCAACCCTCTTTCTCTCAGGCTTTTGGTAGGTGGTGGGTCACAGCCAAGCAAGGAAGGAATAGCCAGCCCGGTTAGGATTGGGATTACACTCACTTGAACTTGTAGGAAGGTTTTAACTAGCCACAGAGCCAGCGTTGCTCCACCTACTGCCATTACAACTAAAACCACATAACCTATCAGGTTGCCTCCGCCCTTATCCTTGTTGAGGAAGATTAGCAGAGAGATAATCACTACAGGAAACACCCCAGTTACAAACCCCGGAGGGCTGGGTATTGGTAGGAAGCAGAACAACAACAAAGTTACTATTCTGACTATCTTGATGTTGCCACCTATTTCCTCAGTTAGAGTAGCCGCACTCTCTCTGTCTCTCACCAACAATTGGCTGGGATCTACATCCTCATTGAGTAGATAAACAATGAAATAGGCAAGTACTGTGGCTGCAAGGAAGACTTCTGCTTTAGTCTGAAAGAAGGAACATAGAGTCATAGCAGCTCCCCCGGCTATATATGGGGTTATTAGAGAATGCCTTGCTAGGTGTAAGACTACCCAGCAGAATAGTGTAAAGGCAAGAATAAAGTGAATGCTCATAGAAGTTTTTGTAGGAAATCCTCTCACTATTCTTTTTTCTTAGAGAAGATAATATTACCAGCAGACACTCAAAAGGTCAGTATAAACTACTGACCTTTCAAATTAATCCTTATTCTTCTTCTCACAATTAACTAAATCAATATTCCCGAAAAAATTACCCTGCGCGTCGGTAACTTGCATACCACCAATCTCCACTATGCCAGTCCTACGCATGATGACAGCACTCTCAAGGCAGCCAGTGTCCCTAGATTTTGATAGCTCCCTGCGGGTTACTTTACCTTCTGAGTTAATGGTGACATCCTTCCAAAAGCTACCCGGAATTAGGGTAGCTCTAACGTTCCGCACAACTCCCCGGTCTGTGTTCAGGTTGAGGAGATAAGCGCGGTCGCCAGAGCCGAGGACTTTGATATGTTTGTAGTAGCCTATTCTAGGTTGTTCTGGGGTGGGTTTAACCCAATCTTTTGCTAGATTTGGTAGCGGGTTTGGGAACAAGCCCGCTACTCCGTGCAGACAGACAGTAAGCCAGAACATACCAAAGCAGCACCTTATAACACTTTCTTTGGTTGATGGCGGCTGCTCTTCACTCATCCCGCCACCCCACTACAGTAGGTCTGTTAAACCCATCAACTGCCAGGGTCGCTTTACCTTTTTGTTCCTGGTGGGTTAACAAGTTGCGCGGGTCTTCTACTCTCAAACTCTCATCATCTGAGAGAAAGACAAGTACACAGTTCTCTTTACTATATTTGTAGGAGAACGTGATATACTCTTTAGCCCCGCAGAAACCTAACACTCTGGTTCTGAGAGTATAAGTTCCTGGGGCTGGCCAGGCAGAATGTTTCACTACAGGATAAACACCACTACCCTGACCTACACTCACCCAAGCAAGAGCCGGAGTGGCTAGGGCTGCTGCTAACAACCCTATTATTTTTATGGGGTGCATAGACTTCTAGATTTACTAGATTTAGTCTACAACATCAAGAGCGCACAAACTCCCAAGCGTCTGTTAGTGGGTAGAAACGCTTCTGTTGCATTCTTGCTGATTATACTAACTGGATAACCCAGATAACGCTGAAAAGAAGTAACCCCTGTACTGGTAATCCGTCCAGTGATTCGGTAAGTCATGTTTTGCATGATTTGAGAACCTGTTGCACAATCACAGATGGTGTCTGGATCTTGAGATAGCAGCAATACAGCAATACCTTCTTACGTCCTGTAGCACAAGTTTCTCCTATGACTTCAGCAAAACCATCTTTACGTAAAAGTACCGAAAGCTCATCACCAATAAACAAACTTTTGGGATGGGATAAAGCATTGCGAATGCAGGCAGTATGGGCATTAATTGCCATCAAGTAAGCATCCTGTTCGTTAGTTAATCCACTCAGGGCAAAGAATTTAATCGCTGGTTCAGGGGAAAATGTACTGGGACGGGCGATAGCGAAGCGCTCCGTAGGAATCGCTTTCCCTAACCTCGATGCTAGTAATGCACTCACCTGATTTTGAATTTGATTAAGTGCCTGTCGGTCAATTTCCTCAAAAGACCTCAAATTCAGACGTTCTCTGGTGCAAAACTTGACAAAATCCGGTAGCGTGGGGATTTCTTGCCATTCTGCTGACAACCAACCCATCTCAAAAGCGCGGTTATAATGAGCAATCATATCTGCGTCTTTGAGAAACACATCCAAAGCTTTAACAAGTAAAGCATCTACTCTTTGGGCTAAGTGGGGATTTTCAACTTTACCCATTGCAATAGCTACCAAAGCCTTGCGAATAAAGTCCTTCCAAGATTCCATCCGTCGTTCCCGTTCTGGCTTCTCAAACCTACGTAAGTCCGGTGGTTCTAGCAGATTACTACTACCACTAGAGATGTCATAATATGCACCTTGTTCACCCAGTAATTCAATCGCTGTTTTAAAAGTGCTGTTACCACCTGCGGAAATATCCATACCGACTACGGGAATATTGTTCACTAAGGCTTCTTCCGCAAACCGCCACCCTAAAACACTCTTGCCTGAGCCAGAAGTACCTGTAATTAAAGCCCGTCCGATTTGTTGATGAAACAAATCTACGTAAATGGGTTTACCACCACGACTAGTTAAAAACTCTACACCTTGCTGGTCAATATCTTTAGGAATGGTCAGAGGCATCAATCCCGCAATTGTTTGAGTATCAAGTGTTAAGCGGCGCTCACTCAAATTACCATCATGTAATAAACGTTTGCAGGTGATAGGTAAAATTTGTAACCATATTTCCCAAGCAATATTGCGTTCTCTAAGTACCTTGGCGGTTTCAAAACTGTTAGCCAGTAGATTGCAAGCATGAGTTAATTCCTCGGCACTATGACGATATACTAAAAAAACTGGCGCACAATGTAGAGCTTTTGTACCTTCATACAACCGCCGTTGTGCTTCAAACGATTCTTCTTGCTTGATTTCTGCACCAATATCACGTCCCTGTCCTTTAGTGATTGCTACGGTGCGGGCGACTTTAGACTGCTTTGCTTGACGGGCTAGGTTGTCTTGAATTAAAAAGTCATTGCCACGACTGATTTCCACCCATGCTTCTGTATCATGGACATAACTGGAAGACAGTATTTTCCACACCCATTTGAGTTGTTCTTGGGTATTTGTCCAACCCAATGGCGGGTCTGTCATTGTCATCACACCGCAGACTTTACCCTTGCCTGTAAGATAAACTCGGTCATGATCTCCGCGATGTTCAGGAGTTGCAGAGCGCCCTTGTGTACCTTCAATTAGTAGGGTGCAGATATGTTTGTCTGTGGTTACAGTTTCTGTGAGTTGTAGTCCTGTGGCTGTTTCTTCTAGGGTGATAACTTGGGGAATGGCAGGTGCAGCACCTTCGTTAAATCTATTCCACAACCATTGCCATAAATCACCTGCGCTACAAGGTGTGACTTCTAAGCCTATTTTAGTATTTAGTAATACCTCCCATTGAATAAATCCCTGTTGAAAGCCTTGCAGTAATAGCTTTTTGAAGAATGTTTCTTGGTATATGCGTTTATTGCCTGTGATTGATTCTACTACCCAAGAGCCAAGATTACGGCATTTTTCAATCACAGCACCGACAAAATCTTTTTGCTGGGAACTACCTTGTTGATCACTTGTCCAGGTACAAAAGGCTATTTGCTGCCACTGTTGGCGTGTACCTGCATTTTTTAATTCTTCTATTCGTAGTTGTTCGTTGCGAATAAGAACGGAAATGGGTTTGAGGTGACAATCATTTGCCAAAGCATTAAGTTGGGTTTGGCGTTGGGTATCATCACTGTAGCAGCCTGTACAAAAAGTGATGCGTTCTCCAATTGGTAAATCTTTCATGCCCTCTTCAATAGCATGAGCAAATTCACTAACTTCACTTTCATGTAAGATGTTGTGCAGTCCAGCAATCTGAAAACCAAATACTAGTTGATATTGCGATTGTCCTTGTTCTAATAATAGGGCAGCAACTTGTCGGGGTTCAGACGGGATATCTGCAAAATGGGACACATTGTAAAGTTTTGTGTGCTTAATTCTCAAAACTCTTAATTTACCGTTGTTTCAGCTTCCATCTGAACTTGATTGTTCAAAATGAAAACATCCCAAAAAAGGGTTATTTATGAGCAAGTTTGAGAAGCTGAACCGCGTAAAAAGTTGATTTTAGTGTGCAAAAGTTGAATGTTTCTTTACCATTTTCGGGCAAGTTAGTAAATCACTAAATTGGTTTCTGCAACATTTATTTACAACGTGTCCCATTTTACCCTTATCCCGGCTTGACCCCATATTCACCTTTTATGCGTGTAGATTCTGACAGTTACTACGAGTTGAAGTAAAGAAAAATAGCGATCGCCCCCCCTCTCCGTAACCTCTGAGAAACCACCATCTTCCAAGCCAATATTCAAACCAATGAACTTACCGAACTGATGATAGATGAACACTTCCAAACCCTAACCACCTTCCCCCCACGCAACTTTCAACGAGAAGCGATCACTAAACTCCTTCACTGTCAAGACATCCTTCTCCGCGCCCCCACAGGGTCAGGGAAAACCTCTTGTTTTTATTCAACACAGTAATTATCATAGGCTTTTTTTAAAGCATCTTTAACCCCTTTCGCCACCCAATCAGGATTTAAAACCCTAGCACTAGCACCGTACTGTAGCATTCTTTGACGAAACCAAAATATACAGTCTTCCTGAGTTAAAATATCAACATATTCTGTAGTTTCTAGTGAGGAAATAACTGTTTCGTGGGGTCTGCGGGGTCTATAACTCGCTAAATCTCCTGTCAGACGGTAGGTAATATCTAGAGTAGGAAATTTACTATAAGTCCAGGGAGTCTGGGAAACTCCACCAACTCTAGTAATGCGGTCTACTCTCAAAGTGATGTTCTGTTCAGCATTGGGTCTGGTTTCAAGATGAGAACTACGAAAGTCGGGAACTAAAGCAAATAAATAGAGAACACCGTTATGTAATCTCAGTTCGGACTTATCTAAATCCCAGAATGTTTCTTTACCTTTTCTGCTGCGATACCAAACCACAAAGCGGCGTTTTTGCTGAAATCGTTGTTGTAACTGGCGTACAATCTCATTGATTTTATCTTCGCTGTAATCTGTAGGTGGATGAAAGTCTGTTTTTAGTCCAGGGGACTTAGGTTTTTGAAAGTTACCAATGCGGTGAATATGTCCAGCTTCCGCAGAAAAACCCAGACTCGCCAATAACTCAGAGGCCATTGCTAATGCTTGTCTTTGTTCTTCAGATAAGATAACGGGAAACACTGATGTCACTAACTCATAAGGACGGTTGGGTGCAGCCTTAATTTCAAAACCGCAGTCTCGGAGTTTACCAATTGCACGAGCAATTTTCTGTGATAAATCACCAGCTTCAAAACCGCGATCGCTCAACAAGATTTCCAACTCGGCTTTTTTACAGGGTTTTTCCGCCAGCAGCTTCAATAACTCCAATATAAAACCCAATTGATTAGAGTTATTATCATTTTTTGATGACATCTTTACTGAGAGAAGTAATATACTATCTCCAGTATTACTAAGTAAGTCATATTCTGCTTAGATTGCTGAATTCCATAACAATGTAAGCACTATTTGTGTATGAGTAGAGGATTTTTGAGGGAGGGTAGCAATTCATATCGCCTACATCAAGTTTCAGTCCCGCTTTTCGGGATTCGTTACCCAGGTAAATACATGGGATTTTACCCTCCCATGAAATGGATTATAGCATTCTCTCTTATGGATTCACGTATTGATATAGAAAATATAATTTTTGGTGTTGATATAGGAAATATGAATTCATTGACAAACAAATCCCAACTAATGTAAGATTTAAGTCAGTAAAAAATACAAAAGTGTCGCCTGAAGTACCAGTTCAGACAACACTCTTACACTTTTTCAAGGGACTAATTTTTTTAGCCCCTCAAATATTTTTTTGGAAAAAATCTCAAATCATTATGGCACAAGAACAAACAAAAAGTCCACAACTTCAATTAAACCTAAACCGTTATCAAGTTCCCATACCTTTCAAGAGCGAAAACATCGGAACTACAAAAGCCAGTAAATTTATCAAGATTCTGACGGATAAGGACATTTCATCTAAGGAAATTCGTCAAAAAGTCAAAAAAGGTAACTTTGAAATTACCTGTGATGATGGTTCAGTAATTCTTATTACACTTTTAAACAAGACTGAATCTAGAAGATATATTCTGCATATAAGCTTGATTTCTGCGAGTTTTTTAGAAGTTGCTGCTTAAAAAGCACAGTTACCAAGTTTCTTAAACCAGAATTTCTTGTAGGGGTGCGGTTTCCGTACCCTGATAATGTGATTTATCTAATTTAACTAGGTTTCCCGTGAGATATAGTCATTTTTTGACTACATCTAGTTTTTTAAAGGTATTAAAGTAGTCTCATCCAACAAATACTTAACTCACCGTGAAAATTTTTTTACTGCCATTGTACTCCAAACTCAATGGAGGGGTAGGTGCTTGTGCTTTAGGATGTATGCAAACCTGCAAAGTCAAACAACAAGCGCCCAATTTTGGAGAAGGTAACAATTGTCCTTTATCTTCTCATCAAGCGGAAACTTATGCGGCTATTTTTAGAGATGCAAACAAACCAAAAATAATTTTTAATACGGCATCCACAGGAGATGGTAAATCTCTAGCAGCTTATTTACCAGGATTACTCAATCCTAAATTTAGAACTATTGGATTATACCCAACAATTGAACTTGTTAAAGATCAAGAAAGACAAATCAAAAATTATTATCAGCTATTCAATTTAACTCCTGTCACAAGGATAGATAGTTTGTATGGAGCAGAATTAGCTCCGAGAGTGGAAACCGCAAAAGAAGAAGGAAAACCAAGTAGAAAATCTGAACAATTAAGGAGAAGTATAATTCAAAAACGAGTTATTTTAACCAATCCAGATATATTTCATTTAATAACTCATTTGCGTTATCAAGATATCACAGTTGCCCATGATCAATTAGTCAATGATTTAGCTCAATTTCCGAATTTGTATGTGGCTGATGAATTTCCTATTTTTGGAGTACATCAAGAAACAGCAATTATCAATAGTTTGCTATTAATTCGTCATAGTCGAGAAACTGCACGTCCATTGAGATTTTTATTTACATCAGCAACCCCAAAGGATGAATTTATTGATCAGTTGAAAAAACTAGCAACAGATAATTTATTAATTGAAAAAATCCAATCTGACTATATTAGTGAAGATAGAACGCAAGTACCACCAGGATATAGACAAATTTGTCAGCCTGTAGATTTAGATTTTGTACATTTAGAAAAACATCAAGATTCATTTGATTGGGTGCAAAAAAATACAATTTTAATCAAAAAAATTCTTCATGATGAGAAACAAAGACCAGGTAGAGGAGTGATTATTCTCAATTCAATGGCTGTGGTTCGTCGAGTCGTAATTCAACTGGAGAGAGATTTAAAAAATGATAATATCATGGTTAAAGAAGTGAGTGGAATTGTTGATGATCGTGACCGGGAAGAAACGCGAAATTTATTGAAAACAGCAAATCAGCCTGTATTAATTGTAGGAACTTCAGCCGTAGATGTAGGAGTTGATTTTGAAATTAACTTATTAATTTTTGAATCGAGTAATTCTGCTACATTTACTCAAAGATTAGGACGTTTAGGCCGTCATGGAGGATTTGATAATTACCAAGCCTTTGCATTAATTCCCAATTGGATGAATTGGATTATGAAGAAATTACGCGATAAATTGGAGGAAGGACAAAAGGTAGATAGAACTATTTTTAGAGAAGAAATTATTGAATATGCTTTTGATCCTCCGAGAGAATTTGAACAATATCGTCATTATTGGGGTGCTTTACAATCTCAAGGAATGTTAATTACTTTAAGTGGTGCAAATATCAAAGGAAAAAAGCAGAAAAAAGAACGGGAAAAACGGGAAGCTGTTACTCAAAAAATACGCGATCGCATGACGGAAGACTTACGAAAGCTGTATGGTGATCAACTAGATAGAAAAAAAATACATTGGAATTGTTTAAACAAGGATGATACAGGTAAAGCTATTCAGGATCAACTTTTAAGTTTTCGTGGTAGTTCTAGCTTACAAGCAGCAGTATGGGATCAAAATAAATCCGGTTTTTATACTTATGATTTATTAAGGCTTTTACCTCATGTAGAAGTAGAAGTTATCACCAAGCAAGACTTTTATTCAGCATTGGAAAAAGCTAACCTATCTAAACCTGAATCTGTCAAGCGATCGCCTAATGAATTTCCAGAAGCCTATATTCAAATTTACTTGAAAATCAAGTCTTGGAATGAAGATAAATCTCCTTTTTCAGTAGGATTAGATTGTGATTATCTCACCAGAAAATTAACACTTGGTACTTTGACAGTATTAGAAGGAGTCGGTATTCTGGGACATCCTCAAAAAAGAGAAATTAGTAAATATCTCAGTGATGTAAAACTACTTACATTTTTAGTCAGAGTAGATCGTAATTATGAAAAAAGTCATTGGGATGTAAGTAATCAATTACATCTAGGTTCTAATGTTGGTATTTATCGAATTTCTGATCAGGAAGATAAAGATTATGCCTGTACATTTAATCAAGATGCTTTATTGATAGAAGCATTAAAATGGAAACTAAAAAAAACCGCAAACACTGAATCTTACATTTTTTAAGCCATGAAAACAATTTTAGTTAGATTAATCATTGAAACATTAAGTAAACAGGAAAAGAATACAGTTTTAATGTCATTTATGGAAACTGTATTACCTGCAATGGAAAATACTTTTTCACTTATTCCAGCTTTAGGTAGTTCGATAGCACCTTTTAACAAAAATGCAGATCAAAGTTTATTAGTTCATGTAATCAATGGTTTATTAACAGCATGGAATTTGAGTAAATATCTACCGGAAACATTAACAGAAACAGAACAAAAATTACTTTGTTTAGGTTTTACACTTCATGATTATGATAAATATTATTATAGTCAAAAAATTCAGACTCCTGGCGCTCATGAAACCTCAAAAATCCGAGAATTATGTTATCAACTAGCAAAAGATTTGAATTTTGCAGAATTTTGGACAGACTGGGAAGATTATCTATTGGATATTTGTTTTTTAGCACAAAATACTCAAGCTAAAAATGCCAGTAATCTTCGTTCATCTAATTGGGAAGTTGATGATAAAACATTTAGTTTAGATTATCCTGATCGTGTAAGATTATGCGAACTGTTAAGATTTGGAGATATAGCAGTTCATATCCAAGATCCATCGGAAATACTCATCAATTTTACAAGAGGTAAACAGTTACATAAATCGCTAGAAAATTTAGAGATTGAAAGAAGTTTAGTTTACCATCGTTTACGAGATTGTCGCGGTTTATTAACCAATCAAATTCATAATGCATTTGTTAAAATTGCTAGTAAATTAGATTGGCAACCAATTTTATATTTTGCTCAAGGTGTAGTATATTTAGCTCCTCTCAAATTCAATTTACCAACACTATTAGAAATTCAAGAATTTACATGGGAAAATATTCTCAATGGAGATAATCATAGGAATCAGGAAGGACTAAAAGATTTTTTCAGCAATGGAGAAGTTGGTTTTGTGAGAGATGGAAAAGGCATAAAAATAGCTCCATTAACAAGAGAATTATTTTCACCCGCAGATTTGATTATTCAACTGGCTGATGTTATGATAGCAAAAGTTAAGAATATCAAAGATCCGGCTACACCAAAAAGACTAGAAAAAATTAGTCTTTCTGATAGTGAAAGAGCATATTTAGCGGATGGTGCTAATGTTTGGGCTGACCGTTTTGCAGAGTTTATTGTTATCACTCAAAGAGAGTTTTTTGAAAACTCAGAAAATCGGGAAAAATATATAAATTGGATTCTTGCAAAACTTAATTTACAAGACAAAATTACACCAGAACAAAGTCAATTTCAATCAGGCGGTGTCAATTATGGCTGGTATCAAGTGGCAGCCCACTATATCGCATCTCTTCCTAATAATATTGATTTGCGCCCAGAGTCAGAAGATATTACAGAGTTACTGACAAACTTGAGTGAGAGTTTAGCAAATTGGGCTAATGAAAACAATTTATTACCTGAACATACTAATTTAACTCGTGAAATTTTCTTTACCTATATTTCCGAATACTTAGAAATAGCAGGTTGGGAAAATTGTACCTCTAATTTTCAAAAAGAGTTAACAGCTTACAGTGACTCAAAAGTTAGTAATAAAGCAATATGTTCTCTCAGTTCTGGAGAATTTATTGCAGAAGAACAGCTAGATTCTGTAGTGTTATTTAAACCACAACAATACAGTAATAAAAATGCTTTAGGAGGTGGCAGAATTAAACGCGGTATTTCTAAAATTTGGTCATTAGAAATGCTATTGCGTCAAGCATATTGGAATGCACCCGCAGGTAAATTAGAAGACCAACAGCCAATATTTATGTACATTTTCCCCGCTTACCTTTATTCACCACAAATAGCTTGTGCAGTCGGGTTATTAGTAAATAAATTACAAAAAACAAATCTCTGGGACATTCGTACACATTGGCAAAAATCGGGTATGCAGCTACACGAATTAAGGAATATGGAATGGATAGACAAAGAACCAGAATTAGGAAGATATGGTAGTGATTACTCAACTGTAGATATGCCTTTTATGGCAATGAAATATACAAAAACATTGGGTAAAACTATAACAGATGCTTGGGTAGAACCTGCTTTTTTATCCTTAGTTTTACCTTTGTTTCTTGGTGTAAAAGTGGTTACTACTCCTAGTTCTGATCCAATTTATGCCAGTGATCAAGAATTTCTTGAGACGGTCAAACTTGATGGATCTGCTGGTTTTTGGAATTTGCTCAACACATCTACATCATTAAGACTAGATGAGGTAGAAAATGCCTTAACCCGGCTTTTAATAGTCTACAGTTTACATTTAGATAATAGGAGTAAAAAGCCTGATGCAAGATGGCAAGCATTAAACGGAACAGTGAGAGATTTAGTCACAGATGTTTTAAATATCTTTGCTATTTCTAACGAAGGTTTTCGTAATAGTAAAACTAAAAAAGAACCAGGAGAAGAAGATGTTAAACGAATTTGGAATTATGCCCAAACCTGGGTAAAAGGAGATCCAAATATGGAGGATAAAATGGATTTAATTAAACGTTTGGTGACAGAATATCGCCAATTTTATCAAGTGAATGTGAGTGAATCAAGTCATGCGATTCTGTTACCAATTTCTAAAGCATTAGAGATAATTCTAAAAGTTCCTGAAGATATTGCTAAGGAAGATTTGATTTTAGAAGTAGCAGGACAATTATATGATGCTTTGGAAAGACAAAGGGTTTATAAACCTTATTTGGTAGATAAATCTACGGATTACAAAACTCGTAAAGAGCAGGAATTAACGGCAATTCATCAGTTTACAAGTACCTGTGTTGATGATTTATTTCTGGGACTTTATAAAGGCGATCGCGCACTGCTCCAAGAAAACCGCAACCGCATTAAATCCGGGGTTGAATTTGCCTATCGTTGGTTAGCTTTGCAATCAAAAAATACTGAAAAACCTGAATCATAAGGAATAAAAAACATGAACTTAACCACCCTAAAATCCGAATTTCATCCTGCTTTTCCCCGGTTAGCATCTGGCAAATATATCCACTTTATCATGTTACGCCATAGTCAATCTTTTTCCGTATTTCAAACCGATGGTGTTCTCAATACTGCGCGAACTCAAGCTGGTTTAGATCCTAAAAATCAACAATCCATGAGTCGTTTAGTTATGTTTAAACGTAAACAAGTTAGTCCTGAGCGATTAGTGGGGAGAGAACTTTTACGTTCATTAAATTTTATCAACTCAGAAGATAAGAAAGCTGAAAATTTTTGTAGATACGGTTCAGAACAATTTTGTGGTAAATGTCCAGATTGTATCATTTATGGTTTTGCTGTTGGTGATAGCGGTTCAGAACGTTCTAAACTTTATTCTGATTCAGCTTTTTCTTTAACTCCTTATGAAGATTCCCATAAGAGTTTGACTTTTAATGCTTTAAGTGAAACAGGAACAATGATGTTAGATTATGATGATCCTAAAAGAACCGACAATAACAAAGTAAGATCATCAATTAATGAATTAGATCATGTTCTCCCAGAAGTCACATTCCCTACTGTAGAAACCCTGCGTGATCCTACATTTGAAGGCTTTTTGTATGTGTTAGGAAATCTAATGCGAACCCGTCGTTATGGCGCACAGGAATCACGGACAGGAACAATGTCAAATCATATTATTGGTATTGTTTTATGTGATGGTGAAATCTTTAGTAATTTACATTTAACTCAGGCATTGTATGATGCGTTGAAACCAGATATCAATGCACCAATTGTAGATATTATTGCCAAAGCAGCAGAAGTGACAACTAATTTACTCAATCAAGAACCAGTACGGAAAACTCAAGTAATTATGGGTTCTCAATTAACTGATTTATTAGGTGAAACTTTAGCTATTTATCAAAATGAAACCGCTTTGCAAAATACCCTAACAACGCTATATCAACAAACCAAAACCTATGCTGAAACTTACGGTGCTGTAGCTAAAAAAGGCAAAGGTAAATAGAGTTAAAAAATCAAGCTTGTCGGTAATGTTGGGTTTCGCTTTGCTTAACCCAACCTACAATTTTTAAATTAACAACTTTTGAATAATATGATTTTCTACCAATGTGATTTAACTTTGCATGATAATGTTTTTTTTGCAAGTCGGGAAATGGGTATTCTCTACGAAACTGAGAAATATCTGCACAATTGGGCGTTGAGTTTTGCCTTTTTTGAAACTGCGTATATTCCTAGACCTTATCGCCTAAAAGGTATAAATACCCAAAAACCCAGTTATTTAGATTCTAGTCAAGAACAAAATCTTTTACATCTAAATGAAGCTGGGATTTATGTTTTTCCGGCTTTACCGATTACTTGGTCATATCAAGTAAACACTTTTAAAGCCGCCCAAGTTTCCTATTATGGTAAATCTGCACAATTTGGTGGTGAAGGAGCAAAACGCAATTACCCTGTTAACTATGGAAGGGCTAAAGAATTGGCTGTAGGTAGTCACTATAAGACTTATATTATAGCTCATGAAACTATCAAAATTCCCAGGTGGATTAGATTAGGTAAATGGTCATCTAAAATAAGAATTGAAAAGAGGGAAATTACAGATATCAAAGAAAAATCAGGACAATATATTACCAAGCATCCTTTAAATCCTTTGGATTTGTCCTCATCAACCAAATTATTGCTTTACAACCGAATTGTTATGCCCCCAGCAAGTTTAGTTAGTCAAGCTCAACTAACTGGAGATTATTATGAATTACCCGATAAAACTTGTTTACCTGTGGGAGTAGCTTATGGCGCAAGTACAGTTGTATCTTCCTAAAATTATGACTTTACAAAGTTTAGTAATTCAATTAGGTGCTGCTAGTGAAAGCACTATTCCCACTACATTAGGTAGAGCGATTCATGCTCAAGTTATGCAATGGTTAAGTTTAGGAGATGCACAAATAGCAACGGCAGTTCATGATAGTCAAGAATCACCTTTGAGTTTATCAGGATTAATTGGTTATCGTCGCAAACAAGGTATACAACTAGGTGATGATTTTGTTGTTCGGATCTCTCTTTTAGATAGTAATTTAATTCAACCTTTGCTACAGGGTATAGAATCTTCCCACAATAAATCTATTTATTTAGGAAAATGCCCCTTTGTAATTCGTAGTATTTATTCACTACCAGGGACTCATCCTCTAGTAGATTCCTCTGATTACACCATATTGGCAAATACATCAGTTTCTAGTGATATCACTTTGCAATTTCTCTCTCCCACCAGTTTTAAACAGAATCAAAATATCCAACCATTCCCATTACCTGATTTAGTATTTAACAGTTTACTACGTCGTTGGAATAGATTTGCACCCGCAGAATTACAATTTCCTCAAGTTGAATGGCAAGGTTTAGTTTCTGCTTTTGAACTGAAAACCCATGCTTTGAAGATGGAAGCAGGAGCAGAAATTGGTACTGTCGGCTGGATAAAATATCGGTTTCCAAACCCCGAAGAAGCCAGAATTGCCACTATTTTAGCTAACTTCGCTGTCTTTTCTGGAGTTGGACGTAAAACAGCTATGGGTATGGGACAGGTCAAAATTAAGAATTAAAAATGAACACTGTAGAATGCGTCAGAATCAAAGATTGTTGCTTAAATACTTAAACCCAAAATCTGACGCACCAATTACCAATCACCAATCACCAATTACCAATTACCAATCACCAATCACCAATCACCAATCACCAATCACCAATTACCAATTACCAATTACCAAATAAAATGAATGAAGATTATTTACCATTAGCTTACTTGAATGCCTGGGAATATTGTCCTCGACGATTTTACCTAGAATATGTGTTAGGTGAAATGGCAGACAATGAACATATTATCTTAGGTCGTCATGTCCATCGCAATATTAATGAAGAAGGCACTTTTCAGGAAGATGAAACGCTGATTCATCAACAACAATGGGTGTGGTCAGAACGCCTCAAGGTTTCCGGGATTATTGATGCTGTTGAGGAATACGATGGTCAACTTGTGCCTGTGGAATACAAAAAAGGCAAGATGGCACAACACCTAAATGACCATTTTCAAGTTTGTGCTGCGGCTTTATGTTTGGAAGAACGCACGGGTCGCACGATTACCTATGGTGAAATATTTTATCATGCCAACCGCAGAAGACAAACTGTGGCATTTACACCGCAATTAAGGCAAATGACAGAACAGGCTATAGCACTCGCTCATGTTGCAAGTCAAAACAAAATGCCAGCACCTATTGATCATCCTAAAAAATGTCAATCATGTAGTCTGCAAGGAATTTGTTTACCCTTTGAAGTCAAACAATTACAACGTCAAGAATATTAAATTATGACTACTCTTTATATCATTCAACCCGATGCTGTTTTAAGCAAAGATTATGAAGCTTTTCAAGTTGCTTTGAAACAAGAAGATGGTTCTTGGAAAAAACAAAAGGTTGCGGCTCAAACAGTAGACGAAGTTATTTTGATGGGTAATCCCCAAGTCACCGGCGATGCTTTTGTCTATGCTTTAGAATTGGGAATGCCAGTGCATTATCTTTCTAGTTTTGGTAAATACTTGGGTTCAGCTTTACCTAAGTCTTCTCGTAATGGTCAATTGAGATTAGCACAGTATGCAGTTTATCATGATCCTGTGCGGCGTTTGGAATTAGTTAAGGCAATTGTCACAGCAAAGATTCATAATCAATATAATGTCTTGTACCGACATAATGAAAAGGATAATCCGCTTAAAGAACGGAAAGTTTTAGTTAAAACTCAACAAAATATAGATCAAGTTCGTGGTGTGGAAGGTTTAGCGGCTAAGGAATATTTTGCTTGTTGGCAACGCATGATAGGTAAACAATGGACTTTTAATGGTAGAAATCGCCGTCCACCTACTGACCCTGTAAATTCTTTACTCAGTTTTGCCTATGCTTTATTACAAGGTCAAGTCATGGCTGGTGTTCATGTAGCAGGATTAGATCCTTATATTGGCTATCTCCACGAAGTTCATCATGGTCAACCGGCAATGGTGTTGGATTTGATGGAGGAATTTCGGGCTTTGATTGCTGATAATTTGGTGTTGTCATTATTGCATAAACACGAAATCAAACCCAAAGATTTTAATGAAAGTTTGGGAGCTTATCGGTTAAAAGACAATGCAAGGAAAACTTTTCTGAAAGCTTTTGACCAAAAAATGAATGATGAATTTAAACATCCTGTGTTTGATTATCGTTGTACCTACAGACGAGCAATAGAATTACAAGCACGGTTACTAAGTCGTCATTTACAAGAGGGTGTTCCCTACAAACCTTTATCACTAAGATGACAACACTGTTTTATCTGATTATTTATGATTTACCTGACAATAAAGCTGCCAATAAACGCCGGACTCGTTTACATAAAATGCTCAGTGGTTATGGTAAGTGGACTCAATACAGTGTGTTTGAGTGTTTTTTGACTGCTGTACAATTTGCTCAGTTGCAAGCCAAGATAGAAAAACTGATCAAGTCTGATGAGGATTCTATTAGAATGTATGTGCTGGATGCTGGGAGTGTGAAAAGAACTATTACTTATGGTTCGGAAATTCCTAGACAAGAACAGGCTATCATTATATAATTGATACATCAGCTTAAATTTTTGGCAGACCTAGAGCGGGGTCAAAAACCCTGGAGATTCGCCAAACAGCCAGAACCTTGACAACTAAATACTTTCAGCGTTTCATTAGTTTCAGTTTGTGCTTGACCCAAAGCCTGAAATAAGGTTTTTTGAGAGGTCCGCCAAAATCGTCTCTGGATTCCGCCCCCAGTTTATGTTTCAGACGGCGGGGTTTCCACATATCTAATCCCCGCAAGGGGACTGAAACTATTCTTGATGGACTCCAGGGTATTAAGGATAAAGAGTTTCCACATATCTAATCCCCGCAAGGGGACTGAAACCTTCTTGTTCTTTTTTATCTTGTAGCCAAAGCTTATAAGTTTCCACATATCTAATCCCCGCAAGGGGACTGAAACTATCAATGCTTGGAACATCATTGACCCAAAGAATATGTTTCCACATATCTAATCCCCGCAAGGGGACTGAAACATCAGCAGCCAATCCTAAAAGGGCATAGGTTTTTAGTTTCCACATATCTAATCCCCGCAAGGGGACTGAAACTACCAATTATTCAAATAAAAATATTTTTTATTTACCCCTTGTTTCCACATATCTAATCCCCGCAAGGGGACTGAAACAAAAATGGGACAACTCAAGAATAAACCACGTTCAACTGTTTCCACATATCTAATCCCCGCAAGGGGACTGAAACAGATAGCTAAAATTTTGTCTGAGCATGGTTTTAGTGTTTCCACATATCTAATCCCCGCAAGGGGACTGAAACTTATTTCGTCGTGTTCGATTTTTGAAAGCTCTATGTTTCCACATATCTAATCCCCGCAAGGGGACTGAAACAGAAATTGTTTTGTAGAACAATTAAATATATGTTAGGTTTCCACATATCTAATCCCCGCAAGGGGACTGAAACCCTCGTTTAATCTTCCTAGTCCGTGAAAGATTTTGGTTTCCACATATCTAATCCCCGCAAGGGGACTGAAACATAGCGTGGTTCGGGACAGCAGCTTTTAATAGTTTTGTTTCCACATATCTAATCCCCGCAAGGGGACTGAAACGACTTGCGCTGTAAATTTTTTTGTGCTATGGTTCAGGAAGTTTCCACATATCTAATCCCCGCAAGGGGACTGAAACAAAAAGTTAAGCAACGGTGGGAGTTAGAAGGCGGTTCAGGTTTCCACATATCTAATCCCCGCAAGGGGACTGAAACATTTATCCAAATTTTGTTTCTGTCTTTAATCCAACGGTTTCCACATATCTAATCCCCGCAAGGGGACTGAAACTTCCCCAGTAGTTGAATACCTAAATGAGATAGAGACAAAGTTTCCACATATCTAATCCCCGCAAGGGGACTGAAACGCAAAACCTATGTTTCCCGATTCTTTTATGTAAGCTGAGGTTTCCACATATCTAATCCCCGCAAGGGGACTGAAACGAGTAGTCTGTTCCAAAAACAGCAGAGAGTTCAAGTTTCCACATATCTAATCCCCGCAAGGGGACTGAAACAAGCCATGATGCGATTCCTTTGTGTTTTAGTTTATGTTTCCACATATCTAATCCCCGCAAGGGGACTGAAACGCTTCATAGAACCATCTTGACTCATGTCAGGAATGACGCGTTTCCACATATCTAATCCCCGCAAGGGGACTGAAACATTCTACAATGAGACAAATAACCATTAAGTGCAGCTTGTTTCCACATATCTAATCCCCGCAAGGGGACTGAAACTAATAAGACAGCATCAATTAATCCTACTACTTTTGTTTCCACATATCTAATCCCCGCAAGGGGACTGAAACATTAGAGTGGTAAATTTTTGGGGAGAGGCAGGGGATCTGTTTCCACATATCTAATCCCCGCAAGGGGACTGAAACTTTTTGTTGTGCTGCATCATCCTTATTCGATGATTTCCAAGTTTCCACATATCTAATCCCCGCAAGGGGACTGAAACAATTCAGCGGGTTTTGTCCATTGGCATAATTTTTCAGTTTCCACATATCTAATCCCCGCAAGGGGACTGAAACATAGCACCACGATTGATTAAACGAACTCCGGTAGTTTCCACATATCTAATCCCCGCAAGGGGACTGAAACAAGGTAGTTGTTGAGGCTGGAGCAGTAGTTCCGTTAAAGTTTCCACATATCTAATCCCCGCAAGGGGACTGAAACAAAACTTAGCCAACACATCCGGCGTAACCACGATATCGTTTCCACATATCTAATCCCCGCAAGGGGACTGAAACACATCAAGGGCTTCACGTTACGAAAATATCCCAGACGTTTCCACATATCTAATCCCCGCAAGGGGACTGAAACAATAATTTAATGACTACGGCTAGTCAAGCTAATTGTTTCCACATATCTAATCCCCGCAAGGGGACTGAAACAGGAAAAACCCGGAGAAGTGGTGCTAAACGCCCTTTTGTTTCCACATATCTAATCCCCGCAAGGGGACTGAAACACAACAGTAGTGTGAGATCCCATAGCTTGCAACGTTTCCACATATCTAATCCCCGCAAGGGGACTGAAACCCAATAGCATTGATAGCAGGAGCACTTGGTCCACTACGTTTCCACATATCTAATCCCCGCAAGGGGACTGAAACGATACTTTGATAGCTTTTCTACCAGGTCTAGTCTTGTTTCCACATATCTAATCCCCGCAAGGGGACTGAAACAGTTAGCCATCTTAGCTCTGATTGCACTGGGTATTCTTGTTTCCACATATCTAATCCCCGCAAGGGGACTGAAACTACCCTGGATAATATCTATCCACGATCTCAGTTTGCGTTTCCACATAATTAATCCCCGTAAGGGGACTGAAACTTATCAGTTTTTCTACTGCGAGGATCACCAATTTGGTTTCCACATAATTAATCCCGGCAAGGGGACTGAAACAGCGATCGCTATTTACATCTCCAAGTTTCTTATTACTTAATCCCCACAAGGGGACTAAAAGGTTGTAAAATATTGAGTATCAAATCATGTAGCATTAAAAAAAATGTCAGAACTAGCTACATCTAGCAACCGTAAAAACCCATCAAAAAACACCCCTTTAATATGGGCAGATGATACCGAATTAGTTAGCTTAGTTTTTGACCTAGAAGTAACTGATTCCACCGCTCTATATTCGCAATATACCATTGGACTTCATGCTTGGTTTCTGGATCAAGTGCGGCAAATTAACCCAACGCTTTCAGCATATTTACATGATGGTGAGTCAGAAAAACCCTTCAGCATTTCTGCACTAGAAGGTCAATTACTTCCCACCGGAAAACAACTACAACTGCAATCAAATCAAATATATCGTTGGCAGATAAACGCTATTTCTCAACCAGTAGTTCAGTTCTTGAGTCAGTGGTTAATACAACCGCCAACTACTTTGAAATTAAGGGATGCTTGCTTACAAGTAAAACAGATAAGTATTGTTAATCCACCAACTACTTACAACAAACTACTACAATCATCTATCAACCATAAAAACATTAATCTGAGTTTTATTTCCCCTACCAGTTTTCGCCGTAAAGGGCATCATTTTCCCCTTCCTGTTCCCTTCAATCTTTTCCATAGTTACCTCAGACGCTGGAATGATTTTTCAGGAATGCCCATAGAACAAGATGCTTTTCTAGAATGGATAGATGAAAACGTCATCATTCACAAACATCGCTTAGAATCAGTCAAAGTTGCAGCAGGTAAACGGGGTTCTGTCACTGGTTTTACAGGGGCAATTTCTCTAGAATTAACTAAAACTGCTTTAAATAACATTGAATTTACCCAATTATTTTATGCTTTAGTCCAACTTGCTCCCTACTGTGGAACAGGCCACAAAACTACCTTTGGACTCGGACAAACCTGCTTAGACTGGGTAAACCCAGAATCAAATACATCTTCTACAATTATAACAAATCTGCTACCAGAACGCATTGAGAAATTGACAACAATATTCACAGCACAACGTAAACGGATAGGAGGAGAACGCACGGAAAAAATTGCTACAACTTGGGCAACGATTTTAGCCCGGCGGGAAATGGGGGAATCATTACAGGTAATAGCTGAGGATTTAGAAATACCTTACACCACAGCGAAAACCTACGTTAAATTAGCTCGTCGGATGCTTAAAGATACACAATCCAATGTTTAGCATTTATTTTGAGATACCCAACACTCGCCATTTTTCCCGACTCAGGAAGAACCCAATATTATTAGAGTTAGTGCAAGTCAGTCCGGTTTTTTGGGAAACACACTTAAACCCGCCATTATTCCAAGTTTTACCATAACTAAGGACAGATTTATTCGGGTTAGCAATGGTATCACTGATACAAAGAATTTCCGGTTTACTTGTTGCAGGTAACATTAAACCACGTCCCCAGTCAAATGAACAATATCCAGGATAGGGTTGAGGAGGTTGAGGTTTCAGTGAACTAGCAATTTCACAGCGTAAACTATTTGTACTGGTATCACCACCTTCAAGTAGCTCACAGAACATATTACCGCTGGGGGTCTTAAACCCTTTCGGTGCAGCAATACTTACCTGCGATAATGATAAACTCATTATTGAAGTTGAAGTGACCAGAAAAACTATTTTCTTGATTTGCTTGTGCATAATTTCACTTAATTATTTACCTATATATATCTTACTGAATAAAGTTTATCAGCATTAAAAAATCAATTAATGCCTTATCCTCTAAGAATGAACTCCAAAAATCAACTATCCTGAAAAATCCATTCACGACCGGCTTTTTCTGCTGCTTCTGGACTGTAGTAAAGCTTGCGTTCACCAAACACCTCACCACCAGCAGTAATTAACCGGAACTGCCAACAATGGGCTTCTGTATAGAATACCAATAAAGTAACATGATTAATAATGGTAACTGAATCAATTTTCGTAAACATTGCCGTTTTAGTATCTAAATCAATCAAAACTTATCCGTAGTTCAAAATAGGTTTTTACTTTATTTAAAACATAAAATATTGATAAAAAGTAACTATTTTAAGTTAAAATATTAGATAAACACAAATAAATTAAATTAGAGAAACCGAGGTTGTAATAACAATTTATAGTATAGCATTTTATGAACAAAAATGAAATCACGGCAAATTACGATGAATCCTGGAAAGAAGCATTAAACGAATATTTTGATAGTTTCTTATCCTTCTTCTTTCCTGTAGCTTATAAAGCAATTGATTGGACAAAACCACCGGAATCACTTGATAAAGAACTGCAACAAATTACAGCTTCATCATCAACTGAAAAACGGATTGCAGATAAACTGTACAAAGTTTGGTTATTGGATAAAACACAAGTATGGATTTTAATTCATATTGAGATTCAGAGTCAATATGATGTTGACTTTGAAGAACGAATGTACATTTATAATTACCGAGCCTTTGACCTTTATCACCAATTTGTTGTGAGTTTGGCAATTTTAGGAGACACAAGTTCCACTTGGCGACCTAAGAGGGTATTTGAAAAGTTATGGTTGATGTATCAAATATTTTTTACCCCACCCTAACCCTCCCCTTGTAAAGGGGAGGGAACTGGATTTTTATTGTTTCCCCCCTTTACAAGGGGAAAGGGGGGTAGCAATGTGATGAAAATTACGGAATACCACTTTTCAAACATCCTCTAACAGTTATCATCAAGCCATGTTAGATTGTGAATTAAGTCTGAAGTTCCCTATTGCTAAACTGCTAGACTATGAATCCCGTTGGCAGGAACTAGAATCAAGTGATAATCCCTTTGCTATCATAGTAATGGCACACTTGAAAACCAAAGCCACCACAGGGAATTTAGCAGAACGGGAACAGTGGAAATGGACATTAATTAGGGGACTTTACGAGCGAGGCTTAACAAAAGAAAAAATTGTTAAACTCTTTAAAATCATTGATAAAATGATGTCATTACCCAAAGAATTGCAACAGGGATTAGTAGCTAAAATTAAACATTTAGAGGAGGAAAATCAAATGCCTTTCATTAGTCCAACAGAAGAATTAGCAATGGAATGCGGTGAATTAAAAGGAGAACAACAACTAATTCTCCGACTATTAAATCGGCGATTTGGTGAAATTGAATCATCATTCATTGAGACAATTCGGACATTGACAATTGAGCAGTTAGAATTACTTGGTGAAGCGCTCTTGGATTTCTCCTCTATCACTGATTTAGAACAGTGGTTAGAAAATAAACCAGAGTCCTAGAAGTAACAACCCCACTTTTCATTAATTGTGGGGAACACTAAAAACTGAGAAACTGGGATTAGAGAAAATTAAATTATTAGGGATAGTTACACTACACTTCGTGAACGCTAAAATGACCAACATCACAAACATATTAAAACAAGCCACCGACGGGTTACTGATGACCAGTGAATCAGAGTACCCATTTGAGGTTTTCGCATGGGAATCCGCAGTATTGAATGAAGCTACAGTATTAAAAAAAACGGGTCATTCTCAGGAGACACCCGTTAAACTTGTGGAAATTGATGATTTCTTTAGAAACTCTGTAACCGCAGAAGATTGGCACGAAGACGAGGAAAAAGCCACTGTGAAAAAGTTTCAGAATCTTGTGAATCTCTTAAAAACTAATTTAATAGATTTACAAGTTTACAAAATAGGTAATAGAGAAATTGATGTTTACATTACCGGTAATACCCCTGATGGTATAGCAGGGGTTTCCACAAAAGTTATCGAAACCTAAAGATCATCAACTTTGCTTTCAATCACCCGTTGAATATTGGGAGAAACATTAGAGAGAAAATCATACCCTGTTAGTTTTTCTAGGGTATCCACACTGGTTCTAAAGACCTTCCAATTATTATCAAGTTGTTCATCATTGGGGATATTGACAGCAATAACACGGGTATTAGCAGTAATACCCTTGAGTCCAGCATCAGGATCTAGGACTACAACAATTTTCCAAGTGGATTGGGGAATTGTGACTAGGTTTTTCAATTTACCTTTACTGCCAACCGGACCAGCAATAATATAAAGTTCCTTACCTTGTGATACTAATTCCCTAGAATAATCCTCCAGATTCCCCCAAGTATTCCTATTATTATCGGGTGTTTGGGGCATCATATTACTCATTAAGAAGGTTGCTGTATTATCTTCAATGCTACGGGTTCTATCAGCCGATGGGGTAATGTGACCTCTATCATACCCTGAACCATTATAAGCAGTGGGTTTGATGCGTTCCCAACCTTCAGGTAATGTGTTATCTGGTCTAAAGTTATCTTAACGTGGGGCATCCCCAAACCATGATTTATTTAACTGCCAACTTACCCAATTAGGAGTACCATTACTGCGATTGTAAGACAGTACATACTGGGGTTTTATCATCAAGTCATTATCAGGGTTATTGATGTTGGTTGTGGCTTGACTGGGATTACCCAACAGTAAATGAACCGATGGTATATTTCTAGCAAGTAATTCTGGTTCTAATTCTAAAGTTTGTGCTTGTGCTGGTGAACAAATCAGTAGCCCAATTGCAAAACTAATTAAAAATCGGACTTTTAGGACTTTTATAAACTTGATCATAAATTACTCGGTTATTATTGAAACACTTAAACAAACTGTAAAGCAATTAGGTCAACAATGGCAATCTGCTTGTGCAATCTTTTGGTATCTGCCGGTGTCGGTTCGCAGACTAATTGAAAAAATTTCAACGGAATAATCAGGGTTCTAACTTACCTTGTCGCAGACAAAGTGAAAATCTGTCGCGGAGTAGATGAAAAATTCCTACCAAAATCGCGGACTAATTGAAATTTTCCGCCAAATGAGGATAAAAGTTCGCAACTCATTACAGTATAGGTTTTGGAGCAATAATTCTGTAAGTAGCGATGCCTACGGCGGCTCCTTTGGAGCATCGCCGTGTAGAACGAGAGGATAAGGGTAACATAAGGTCATTCTCAATTAGTCTGCGACAAATTTTTACATAGTCCGCGACAATTTTCACTTTGTCTGCGAACCGACACCGGGGAGTCGGAAATTCTTAGAGGAAAATTTGGTTTACAATTGATATCAAAACTGATATCGCCATGAATAACAAGACCCTACCCAGTGAAATGATTCGCGTGCCTAATGTACTAATTCCGGTAGTACGGCAACTAGCCAAAATCCACCGCGACGGTCACACAACAGCGTTATTGCAAGGATTACAGGAATTGATAGCGCAGTTCGATAGCAGTGTAAAACTGGAAGCAACCAGCGAATTACAGCAGGTAGAGGAGAAACTAGGGGAACTGCACCTCTAAGAATTGCTATTAATGCCGCATCTCTATAACCAATGGGAGTTGGATCAGCAAAACATACTTGCATTAAGGCATCAATTTCACCCTCTGATAGACACCGACCCTTGAGTTCCCTCCCAGATTTAATACAGGGAATATCAACAGCCCTAGCGAAATCGTTGGCATCCATCAGTTCCAAACGCACAGTTTCTTTGAGTACCCGACGTAAAGCACTAAGCATTTTGTTGGCAGTTGCCGGGGCATATTTTTCCATCAAAATCACCCTCACAGCAGCGGTGTGTTTGTAGCGGAGTTTAGACCAGTCCAGAGTCAGCGCATCGCAAGTGTTAGCAGTTATGATGTTGGCGATCGCATTCAGGGCTTGTTCCATAGTCCGCCGAGAACCCGCACCCAAAGAAGCAAGGTAAACAGCGGCGGGGTGTTCAGTTAGGGGTACAGGAGCAGTCAAGGATAAAGAGACAGAATTTATTTCACCGATATCGGTAGAGTCAGCCATTACTTATGGGAAGATATGTTCTTACTACCTATATTCTCACAACTAATTTAACAATTTTGTCAGGTTTTTCCTAGCCTACAGGTTTCTTCTTGTGAAAATGTGCCAGTGTTTTCCAAATTTTCTTTTCCTCTAAGAAAATTTAGTAGTGGTTTTCCCACCAAGTCTAGCGTTGCTGTCACCAGAGGCAAGATAGCCAAAAAAGTATTACCAATAAAGGTTTTCAGTTGCTACCCTGCCAAAACGGGAGAATAGTCCGCTAAGGCTGAAACCTAGACACAGCAACAGTTTCCAGACCCGGACAGCAGGTTTTTACAAGGATCTCGGTCTGTTACCTTTTTGTGACTTATCAGCAGAGAATAGTTTTGAAAACCTGTTTTTAGGAGAAACTTTCATGACTATTTCCATGTATCAAACCTTAATGCCATCAATTGTTCGCTCACTGAATAATCTCATGGCAATTCTGGAAAAGGGTGCTGCACACGCAGAAGCTAGAAAAATAGATCCATCAATACTGATTAATAGCCGACTCTATCCTGATATGTTGCCATTAGCGCGACAAATTCAAATTGCTTCTGATGTTGCTAGAAGAGGTGCAGCTAGACTGGCCGGATTGGAAGCGCCCCAAATGGAAGACACCGAAACCACCTTTCCTGAACTTATCGCTCGTCTGCAAAAAACAATCGCTTATCTAGAAACATTAACACCTGAGCAAATTGATGGCTCAGAAGAAAAATCCATTTCTCTACCAGTAGGCAAAGAAACCATAAATTTTGAGGGACTGCCCTATCTGCTTTACTTTATTCTTCCTAATGTTTATTTTCATGTCACTACTGCTTATGACATTCTTAGACATTGTGGTGTAGAACTAGGTAAGCGAGATTTCCTTGGTAATCCTTAACTATCAATAGTTTCACAAAGAGTTACAGCCGGGATGCTTATAAGTGCGATAGGAATTGCTGCTACAAGCATCCCGTTCAAAATTTCCCCCAAGAAAACTCAACGATTCTCAAACCTCGACAAATCAAACAAAGACAATTGCCCCACAGAAACATTACCCTTACCACCTCGATGATAGCTAAGATGACATTTTGGACATAAAGCTACTAAATTTTCGGGTCTATTGTCTGATGGATCACGATTCCAGTGATGAACTTGTAGATCGTATGC
>NZ_VILA01000001.1:237759-515837 GCF_009712025.1 Dolichospermum sp. UHCC 0406 | reverse complement strand
CTGTTTTGGTGTACTATCTGTTCTTATTGGGGTCATATTTTATAATTGCTGAAATGCTTTTTAGATATACATTTTCGCAGTTTTTGACCCCTTTTTTTCTTTTCTTTGTGAGAAATCCGGGCTAAGGGGGGAAACCGGAAAATTCAGTTCCCTCCCCTTACCAAGGGGAGGGTTAGGGTGGGGTTTATTAAATATGTGTCCGCACCGTAGTTTCTCTGATTCAACTTTTTGGTTATGACTAGATTTGCAACTCTCTATTATTCCCTGTAAACTAAAAAGAATATGCTGTGGTGCAATACTTGTAATAAAGATGTCGTTAAAAATAGATGGTGGATTATTTATCTATGATTTCATAGATCATCACGCAATTTTGTGTGTGCCAGTTAATGCTGAATTTCCAGAAATACGTAAACGTTATTTACAAATTGCCCGGCGCTTACACCCAGATAGTTCCAAGGTAGTGGGTGCATTAGAAAAAGATATAGCTAATCAACTGTTTGCAAAGCTAGTTAACCCGGCTTATAAAAAGCTGTCGGTAGAAGCCAATCGGGCTGAATACTTGTTTATTTTATCACAAATGGGCAAACGGTTTGCACAACAACCAGGAGCAATCAGATTAAAAACGGAACTAGCCCAGCAATTGATAACTGCGCCTAATATTAGTATGTCCTATCAGGAAGCGATCGCTAAAATTGCCGAAACTCAATTTAGTGATTTGCAACAAGCATCCCAAATTATCGCTCAAATTAGTGAGCTAAATCTAGTTTACCTGATGCGGGTGGCAGGAGGGTCAACGAATCAGCCCCCATCTAGTCAACCTCAAGGTTCTGCCCCAAATTTACCACCAACTCTAACCTTACCACCCGAAGAAGATTCACCAGTAGAACAATACCTGCGTCGCGCTCAAAATTTGCTAGAAACAAACCAATTGTCCCAGTCCAAAGTAGAATTACAGGAAGCCCTAAAGTTAGAGCCGAAAAATAGTCGTTGCCATAGTTTAATCGCAATGGTATATTTACGGCAAAATCAACTGAAAATGGCAAAAATTCACTTTGATAATGCCCTGAAAATAGATCCTAATGAAAAAATCGCTTTGGAATGGAAACCCAAGGTAGATCAAGCTTTAGGAATTAGAAACAGTGGTTCTCAAGGGAGTTCCGCTTCTAAAACTGAAGAGAAGCAACCAGATAAGTCTGGAAAAAGTGGTTTGTTTGGTGGTTTGTTTGGTGGGAAGAAAAAATAATGGTGTATCAACCAGCAGCGGGAGCAAGGGATCTACTACCTTTAGATGTGGCGCAAAAACGCTGGATTGAAGATAGATTAGAACAAGTATTTCAACGTTGGGGATATCACAGGATTATCACCTCAACTCTGGAACGAATGGATACCCTCATGGCAGGTGAAGCAATTCAGCGTCCCATGGTGATTCAACTCCAAAATAGTCAAAATGAAGAATTGGGATTGCGTCCAGAATTGACTGCCTCTATCGCCCGCACAGTGGTGACTCGCATGACAGATGCGACCTATCCCCAGCGACTATATTACAACGCTAATGTTTTCCGCCGTAATTGGGAAGGCCGCCATAATCGTCAGCAAGAGTATTATCAAGCTGGGGTGGAGTTACTGGGTGCGGGGGGATTATTAGCCAATGCGGAAGTATTGCTATTAGTCGCAGATTGTTTAACAGCATTGGGTTTACAAGGGTGGCGGTTAATTTTAGGGGAAGCGGGAATTACTCGTTCTTTGCTGAATGCTTTTCCCCCGGAAATCAGAAATCAAGTCCGCAGGGCGATCGCTAATTTGGATAGTATAGCTATTGATACCTTACCTTTGAGCGAAGAACTCCGCCAACGCGCTAAAATCATGTTGGATTTGCGGGGTGATAGTCGAGAGGTTTTAGAAAAAGTCAGCAGTTTACATCTAGAACCAGACCAGCATGAGGCAATAAATAACCTCAAATCCCTAGTAGCATTACTAGATGGCAAATTTCCTTTAATCCTTGATTTGAGCCTAATTCAAACCATTGACTACTACACAGGCATTGTTTTTGAAGTAGTTAGTGAGACAAATTCCCAAGCACAGATTTTAGGAAGTGGTGGTCGTTATGACCAATTACTAGGTTTATATCATCCCCAAAAAGAAAATATTCCCGGTATCGGCTTTGAACTGAATATTGATGATTTATACCAAATTCTCCTATTAAATCAGCAACTACCCCAGGATATCCCCGCTAGTAATTGGTTAGTCGTCCCAGAAACCCCCGGCGCTGAAGCTGCGGCTTTTGCCTATGCTGAGAAATTACGTAATTCTTCTGATTTAATTAGAGTAGAAATAGATTTGGGAGATAGGGACGCAGAGGCGATTCGTCAATATGCAAGCGATCGCACCATTGCCCAAATTGCTTGGATTAAAGCCGATGGCTCACATACCATCGAAGCAGGATGTTAAAAAGGAGTTGTAGGGGTTTAGCAATGCTAAACCCCTACAGGAGTAGAACAAGAGAGACTGACAAAAAAGAGGGAATCGGAAAAAATGCCACATACCATTGTTACAGACGTTTGTGAAGGTGTTGCTGACTGCGTAAGTGCTTGTCCTGTAGCTTGTATTCATGAAGGTCCAGGGAAAAACGTTAAAGGTACAGGTTGGTACTGGATTGACTTCGCTACCTGTATAGATTGTGGCATTTGTATAGCAGTTTGCCCAGTGGAAGAGGCGATTTTACCAGAAGAAAGACCAGAATTGCAAAAAATCACAGCATAGTCAGAAGTTCCAGAATCTAGAATCCAGAATCCAGAATCCAGGGAATAAATTCCCTGTCTTATAGCTAAAGTCGGTTAAAACCGACTATTGTGTCCTTATTTCTTCAATTGAAAACATGAAGGTTGATTTTTAGGTAATTAGAGTGCGTTTTAACGCACTTTAGCTATAAGACCGGAAATTTATTTCCGGGCGGGTAGGTCAGCTAACAGATAAGCTATTTTAAGCTTCAGTTGACAGGAGTAAGCATTACCAAATCCCTACAAATGTCTAATCACAAATGACTAATAACTATTTATTAAAAGTAGAAAATGTCCACGCTGGATATATTAAAGATGTAGATATTTTGCAAGGTATCAACTTTCACATTGCACCAGGAGAATTAGTCACAGTCATTGGTCCCAATGGTGCAGGTAAATCCACCTTAGTAAAAACTATTTTTGGACTTTTAACACCTCATACTGGAACTATTACCTTTAAAGAGAAAAATTTAATTGGTTTAAAATCAAATCAAATTGTCGCCAAAGGAATGTCTTATGTTCCGCAAATTGCTAATGTTTTTCCATCTTTAACCATAGATGAAAACTTAGAAATGGGGGCTTTTGTGCGGAATATCCCATTAAAACCTCTTAAAGATAAAATATACAATATGTTTCCCCGATTGAGCGATCGCCGTCGTCAACGCGCGGGAACTCTTTCCGGTGGAGAAAGGCAAATGTTAGCAATGGGAAAAGCATTAATGTTAGAACCGAGTTTACTGCTTTTAGATGAACCTTCCGCCGCATTATCGCCCATTTTGGTAACTCAAGTATTTGAGCAAATTAAACAAATCAAAGCATCAGGGACTGCGATAGTTTTAGTTGAACAAAATGCCAGAAAAGCCTTAGAAATGGCAGATCGTGGTTATGTGTTAGAATCAGGGAAAGATGCTATGTCAGGACCAGGTAGAGAATTATTAAATGATCCGAAAGTGGGAGAATTATATTTAGGTGCTGGAAAGAGACATTGAAAACAAAAACAAGATCCCCGACTTCTTCAAGAAGTCGGGGATCTAAAGACTATACTATTAAGGAATATACTATTTATGACGACACAAACAATATCACCGGAAATATATCAAGGTCAATTTGGCGAATTTACAATTACCCAAAGCGATCGCCAAAGTGTGATAATTTATCGGGCAGGGCTAACGATAGCAGCCCTGTGTTTTGCCATTGGTAGCGGTTTAGCCTTATTTTATCCCCAACCCGCTGCAATTGCCGCCCTGACCCCTCTCTACACCTGTTTTAGTATTGCACTTGGAGTTAGTTTATTAACTATTCATATTTACATGGCATCTTTGCACCGCATTCTCCAAGTTTTTTGGATAATTGGCAGCATTTGTGCCTTTATTTTTGGACATAGTGATAGTCAAGCATTTGCAATTACTATTTATAATCAACCCCTAACCATATTAGGAATTGGTTTTACCTTTGCCGCTTTGACAGGAATTTTTTTCAAAGAAGGTTTTTGTTTCCATCGTTTAGAAACCAAAATCTTAACCCCCCTTGTTCCCTTACTACTATTAGGACATTTAACCGGAATTTTATCAACACCAGCAGAACCGATTTTATTAGCAACTTGGGCAATTTTCTTTTTAATCTTTGCTGTGAGAAAAATTATCCAACCCATTCCTCCCGACATTGGCGATAAATCAGTATTTGATTATTTAAAAAATCAACATTTAGCAAAAGTTTAATCTAATTGCACAGAATAAAAATCATCCGTATTCATCCGCGTCCATCTGCGTTTATCTGCGTTAAATCATTCTAAAAATCTTAATTTCCTATGTCAAACACAGAAGAACGTAAATATTGGTTAGCCTGGTCGCAAATTTCGGGAATTGGTCCCATATTATTACAAAGAGTACAACAGCACTTTGGTAATTTAGAAACAGCTTGGAAAGCCAGTCCTGGAGAATTACGAAAAGTTGAAGGTTTCGGATTTCAAACATTAGAAAAAGTTGTTCAACAAAAATCCCGTTTAAACCCAGAACAACTCCTCATTCAACACCAACAAATAAACCCCCATTTCTGGACACCAGCAGACTCAGAATATCCCCAATTACTGCGAGAAATCCCCAGTCCACCCCCATTATTGTACTATCGGGGAGAAGTTGATTTACAGGAAAATTCAGGACAAAAACCCTTAGTGGGAATTGTGGGAACTCGTCAACCCACAGAATACGGAATTAAATGGACGCGTCAAATTAGTACCGCATTAGCCAAAAATGGTTTTACCGTTGTTTCTGGAATGGCCGAAGGAATAGACACCGAAAGTCACGCAGCAGCAATGAAAGCCGGAGGAAGAACAATCGCAGTGGTGGGAACAGGTGTAGATGTTATTTATCCCTATAAAAATCAAAGTTTATATAAACAGATATTGACATCTGGCATAGTAATTAGTGAATATCCTGCGAAAACCACACCCAACCGCACCCATTTTCCCCGTCGAAATCGCATCATTGCCGGTTTAAGTCGTGCGGTATTAGTCATAGAAGCAGGAATAAAATCTGGGGCTTTAATCACAGCTACTTATGCGAATGAATTTTGTCGAGATGTTTACGCATTACCAGGAAGAATTGATGATCAACCATCCCAAGGTTGTTTAAAATTAATTAGTCAAGGTGCAGGTTTAATTAATCAAGAACTCAGTGAACTATTAACCCTGTTGGGTGCGATTCCCCAAATAGATATAGAAACTACTATAATTAAATCCCCTCCTCCTAACTTACCACCAGAATTACAACAAGTCATAGATACTTTAACTATTGATGCTTTATCTTTTGATTTTATAATTCAAAAAACAGGTATGAATGCGGCTTTAGTTTCTAGTTCTTTATTACAATTAGAACTCATGGGTTTAATTACCCAACTTCCAGGAATGCGATATCAAAAATGTTAAAATAATGGTGAGAAAGTTATAAAATTTACGCAAACAAGTTTAATTTTTGCTTGTAGTCTAGCAAAAACTACCTCACCATCTGTTACTTGTCCATTCTTAATCTGTTCAGTTCCTACCGCTATTTTTCCCCGTAGTTCCTCCAGTCTTCTTTCTCTGTCCAGCAGCAAACTAAAAGCCTCATTTACTGCATCTTCTATATTTTCAAATCGCCCCGTGTCAATATAAGCTTGTATTAATTCCTCTGTTTCAGGTTTAATTTGAATATTCATAATGTATTCTCCATCTGATAGATAGCCTTAACGCTGTTCTAACAATAAACCCACATTTTCTGCAACACCGAATTTTGAATTATTTTTGGAATTATTTATTGTTGTGGATAATATTGCGGAGTCAATTGTGGAGTCATCACAGGCGGTGGATAACTGCCTACAGGCATATTATTAACCATCCCATTAGGCATAGTAGGATTCATCAACTGTGGTTGAATAGGTTGCTGAATCAAGGGTTGAACAGGTGGTTGATAATTAGAAATAGGTGGAGTTATTGGTTGAGTAACTGGTTGAGTAACTGGTTGATTATTTGTCGGACTGCTGGGTGTGACTGTAGCTTGGCTAAAATGTTGATAAGCAGCGCTAGAAATAGAACTAATTAATTTCGCAGCGCGAGGATCATTATTGGGACGTTTTACCATGATAGCGGCAATATAACGCTTACCTGTCGGGACATCAATCAACCCCGCATCTGCCAACATAGTACCAATATCACCTGTTTTATGATAAGCATTTGCGCCTTTTCCTAAGCCAGCAGGTAAAAGATTATCTCGTTCAGTGCGACTCATGATATTAAGAATTAAATCACGCGATCGCATACTCACCATATTACCTTGATTCACCATCGAGATCAAATTCCCCAATTCTCGCGGACTAGTAGTATTAGTCCCTTCTAAATCCGGGAGAGGATTACGAATCATCGTCGTTATCAGTCCCCAACTGCGAAAACGCCCATTTAACGCCTCTTGTCCACCCAATTTAGCGACCAGCATATTCGTGGCTGTATTGTCGCTAATTGTAATCATCTTCGTAGCTACATCAAGAGCCGTGTATTTGCTGCCTGTGGGTTGATATTGCATATTTCCCGAACCCCCGACAATCATCTCCTTTTGCAAAATCAACATTTCATCCAGGCGGATTTTACCCTCATCCACATCCTGGAAAAAAGCAATCAAAATCGGGATTTTAATCGTGCTGGCCGCAGCAAAACTTATATTACTATTAATATCTATATAACCACCATTATCTAAATCTAATAAAAACACCCCTGGTATCAAATCAGAATTAGCGGTGGTGAGAGTTTGCAAAGAATTTTTTAAAGGAGTAATTTCCTGAGCCAGATATAAGCTTGTATTAGAACTTTGAGATGATTTTTGAGAAGTTGTAGTTTGAGCTACCGACATAACTGAATTAATGCGATTAGCAGGGTCTAGGAATGACAACAACGTACCCACAATCGCACCGACACCCACCCCGACAATCAACAACCGCAAGGCATATAACATGGTTCTAGCCATGGGTTTTAACCTGGTCTTGCGTGATCCTTTTCTGGCTATTTTCGGCTTTTCCATGGGTACCGTCTTTAATCTCACATTCCCCGGTGGCGAAATTTGAGTATTCTTCTTGACCGTAGGGACGGGTTTAACACCTGGGGGCATCATCTTCCGTGATGCTGGTCTTCGCCCCCCAGACGGGATAGGCGCAGAACTGATATGATTATTTATACAAGCCAATGCTGCCGCTTCTCTTGGGCTAGAAACTGCCGGCTGATTGATAACTTTTTTCTGTCCTGTCTTGGAGACTGGACGTTTACGCCGGCGACGCTGTACAGGTTGCCTTTGTGATATAGGTATGAGTTTGTCACTCGTTTCTGACATAGCTACTCCTTGTCACCCTCGACCCAGATTGTAAATTTATGCACCTTGATACTCAGTTTACCTTTTGGGACTAAGTAGCATTTTTGTGTCTAGTCTACTTTATATTTATCTTTTTGGGTAATCAGTTAGGTACATGATAACCCAAATTGGCGTTTTTAATATTACGGTTAGTCAACAGTAAGAAGATTTACATGAAATTATGTAAATTAAAATTGCCATGCAGACAATTTGCATAATCAAAATTGCTAGAAGCCTTACCACAGATATCTTTATTCATTTTCAAGTTTTGATTTTTAATTGCTGAGGTATCTAAAATTAATATTACCCGGACTCCTAGCCAACAGCCAGAAGTAATTAAGTATTACTGGTACTTGACTATCATGTCAAAATGATTTGTCTAATTTAGTCATTATCAATGATATTTCAAAGTTCGGATTAGTGGTATTTAATTATGAGTGCATTTTAAATTGTTATGAGTTTGACATCTATGGCATTAAAGAAATCTAATTAATAGGATTAATTAGCATTATTTAGATTTTATTAATCAGGAATAACACATAATAAATACTGATGTAGATAATTTCTGTATTTATTATGATCTTACAAGAAGTCCTAGTAATTAATTAGCAGCAACCTCATTTAAACCAGTCTTAAATTTGTTTGCGTAGCTTGTCATAGGCATTATTTTAAATTTGTTAACAGGGTGTTTAAATAACTACCAAAATTTGAGCCTCGCTCAACAACATCACCACAAAAGTTAAGCGATGAATATGTTTGGTAATTGGGGCAGCACCCTGAAAAGGAATTTCCTATCACTGATTTTATCCATATTGCTGCCAACATTTGGGATAAGTGACTCTGTTATGGCAGCAGAACAAATTCATGCTTCTTATTCAGCACTAGAAATTTCTATCCCCATTAGTGCCTTAGAAAGCTATGCTAAATATGGAATAATTAATCCAGATTTAGCCGGATATTATCAATATATTCCCAAAAACAAACTGCCAGAAGTAAGGAAGATTTTAATGCAGCCGCTGAAAATTAGTCCGGCTGTAGCTGCCCAATTTCTTGACACCCAACAAGGGAAATTTATCTTACAAAGATTAGCAGAATTAATTAAAACTAAATCCCATTATCCAAAATTTGTATCTCAGTCATTACGCACAGCCTTAATTGCCGCTGCGGCTGAACCGGAAGGGTTGAATTTATTAAATTTATTACGTAAATATCCTCAAAATAATATTAAAATTGATATGGTTTCCAGCATAAAAATTGCTGATGAATTGGAGAAAATGATCAGCGAAACTGAAAAAACTATTTCCGCATTAATCCAAACATCAAAATTAGAAGCTGCTAAAATCTCCCAAGCTAATTTGTCTCCATTCCCAAAATTGCCAAATCAACCCAATCTTTTAGCAAGAAAACAAATAATCAAGTTTTTTGACTCTTCAAGAAATAGACATTTATCCACAGATATATATATTCCTAATACCCAAAATCCTGCCCCTGTAATTGTTATTTCTCATGGCTTAGGTTTGGATAGTAGTAATTTTCGTTATTTAGCAAATCATTTAGTTACAAATGGTTTTGCTGTAATTCTTCCCAATCATCCTGGTAGTAATACTCAACAATTACAATCTTTAATTAAGGGTAATAGCAATCAAGTCACGCACCCCAATGAATTTAAAGATAGACCTTTAGATATCAAATATATTTTAGATCAATTAGAGTCAGATTCACAATTTCAGCACCGATTTAACTTACAACAAGTAGGCATATTTGGACAGTCATTAGGAGGTTATACTGCCTTAGCTTTAGCAGGGGCAAAAATTAACTTTCAACAACTACAAGCAGACTGTGATCACGACAAATTGCGAAATACTTGGAATATGTCTTTACTGTTGCAATGTCAAGCTTTAGAATTGCCCAACCAGTCAGGACAAGAGTACAATTTACAAGATACCAGAATCAAAGCAGCGATCGCTGTTAATCCCATCACCAGTTCTATTTTCGGACAAGCCGGTTTAAGCCAAATTCACACCCCAATCATGATCATTGGTAGCAGTGAAGATACCGTTGCTCCCGCATTATATGAGCAAATTGTCCCTTTTTCTTGGATTACTCATCCCCAGAAATATTTAGTCATGCTACTTGGTGGTACGCATTTTTCCACCATTGGGAATAGCAATCCTGACAGTACACAAATGGCATTACCAACAGATATGATCGGTGATGCTTCTCAAGCTCATGATTATATCAATGCTTTGAGTTTACCTTTCTTCCAAACCTATATAGCCGAAAAACTAGAATATCTTTCCTATCTTAACGCCGCCTATGCTGAAAGTATTTCTAGTCAGTCTCTCGGTTTAAATCTTGTTCAGTCTCTTGATCATCTCAAAATAGCACCAACTTTAGGTGAGCATTTCCCAGAAACCAACCCCGTTAAAAAAAGACTTTCTCATACCATCGTCCATTTTGGATTTTGGCTGCTGGGTATCGGTATTTCCCTATTGCATTTGATTTAAATTCCCGACTTCTTCAAGAAGTCTGGGATCTCCTATTTCCTATTTGTGTGAAAATACAAAGATCTCAACTCTAAAATCTAAAATTGTGCAAGGCTTTCTCAATTTAAACAAACCATTTGACTGGACTTCTCATGACTGCGTAGCCAAAGTCCGCAAACTACTGAATATGAAACGAGTCGGACACGCAGGAACTTTAGACCCCAAAGCTACCGGAGTATTACCAATAGCCTTGGGTAAAGCCACCAGATTATTACAATATTTACCAGGAGAAAAGGCTTATCAAGCCACTGTTCGGCTGGGGATACAAACTACTACAGATGATTTAGAAGGGGAAATTATTACCTCTGTACCCTGTCCAGGATTGGATTTGGAGAATATCAAAACCGTCCTTTCCCAGTTTATCGGTAAAATTGAGCAAATCCCCCCCAGCTACAGCGCCATTCAAGTTGATGGCCAACGCTTATATGATTTAGCGCGGAAAGGGGAAAAAGTTGAAGTTCCCGTGCGAACAGTCGAAATTTCCCAAATTCAGGTGTTAGATTGGCGAGATGGAGATTTTCCAGAATTAGATCTAGCCATATCCTGTGGTTCGGGAACATATATTCGTGCGATCGCTCGTGATTTAGGTACAATATTAAACACAGGTGGCACTCTATCTGCCCTAATCCGCACAGAAAGCAGCAGTTTTCAACTTCAAACCAGTCTCAGCTTCACAGATTTAGCCACCGAAATCGAAAACGGCAGATTTCAACCCATATCCCCAGACGCACCATTACAACACCTAAAATCCCTAAATTTACCAGCAGAATCAGCCAAAAGATGGTGTCAAGGTCAAAAAATTTCCCTCAATCTTGATATTCCCGACTTTGTGCGAGTTTATGAAACCCAAACCAATTTTTTAGGAATTGGGAAATTAACCAATGATTTATTAGTTCCCCAAATGGTGTTTTATGAATATCCAAATTAAAAATTAAGCAATTATAAATTAAAGAAAGAACTGCTGTCAGGAGTTGACGATGAATGTAGAATCCCCTCGGCTTTAGCCGAGGGGAGTGTCAAAAGTTCATAATTCTCCTGATAAATTCACGACAAATTCACAAAAATAGCACAATTCATCCTGTACATGACTCTTTTTTGGGAATTACTCTAATATACATTCGGGTGCATATAACCGTTGTGAGGAGTAAATTTTGAGAAAGGTAAAATTTCTATGTATGTTGTTACACACAAATTGGCTAAAGTGTATATGTACAACTTTGTTAGGCTATATATGGGCTACCACCAGTCTTTCAGTTACCCCTGCTTATGCAACAAATGAGATAGCGTCTAAAACCCATAGCAGTAAGGAATTAATAACTAATCAAGCCGCCTTAAAGACTAACTTACCGGATCTGCAAGAGGTGTTAGCGAAAAACGTAGAATCCAGGCAGAAGATTGAATCTCTTGTTGAGCAAAAAGAAGCAGGGATCATTGCTCAAACAGAAACTCCAGTCCCTGTAAATAACAGTCAAATTGATGCTGATAAATTACGCCAGGATTTATTAGTTGATCCCCTTGTTAAAGTAATTCCAGCCAAGCGAACCTACTCTCCTTCACTTACCTTTGCTACGCCAAGCGCCTTTGGAGCTACCTGGGGTGACGTTTTTATAGGGGCATCCGCAGCAACCACTGGTAAAGCTAGAACTCAACCAGACGGGAGTATCAGTATGGGTTTTGGGTTAGGAGATGCCCGGAAACTAATCGGTCTAGAACTTGGCTATAATATTGGCAGTATCAAGAGTTTTGGTGCAAATGGAACTTTTGACCTCAAAGCCAACCGCATTATCTATGCTAAAAACAACACTCAAATAGCCGCGGCTGCTGGCTGGAGAACTTTTGCATCGCACGTTGGTGGTGGAGAAACCGTGAGACCTTCCGGTGTCTATGGTGTGGTAACAAGTTACTCCCTATTAAAGCCTAAGGATACTGTTAATAAAATGCCCATCTCCTTTTCCGTAGGAGCCGGTGGTGGCGATTTCCGCACAGGTGATGCAAGTACAGGTGTATTTGCTGGAGTTGGGGTACAAGTTCATCCCCAAATAGGTGTGGGTATGGGCTGGAGTGGAGTTGGTTTAAATGTTGGGGCTTCTTTCGTACCTATATCTACTATTCCCTTGACCATTAATGCCGTCGGCGCGGATCTTACCGATACTAGCCAAGGCGGCACAGTCTTTGTTCTAAGTGTAGGCTATGGATTCAATTTCCTACCTAAATAAACACTTCAATTTTGAGAAAATCACCATGTTAAAAATCAGAACTTTTATTCTTGCCCTCAGTCTCACTCCCCTATTGGCGCTCAATTGGCAGACCTCTAGCCCAGCCCAAACTTCGCCCAGTCTGGGTACAGCCGGGAGTATGAGTGGCGCTCCTGGACCAGTTAATACGAGTCCTAGTGTGGGGACTGCTGGTGGCATGAGTGGCGGTGGCAACACTAGCACCAGTGGTAATACTATTTCCAACCCCGATCCCAGTGTCGGAACTGCTGGTGGTCAGAGTGGCGGTGGAACTACTGGCTCTAATGGTAATACTAATTCTAATCCCAGTGTCGGCAATGCTGGTGGTCAGAGTGGCGCTGGCAACGGGACAGCTAATAATGGTAATCCCGATGATAATACCAGTCCTAGTGTCGGCAACGCTGGCGGTCAGAGTGGCGCTGGCAACGGGACAGCTAATAATGGTAATCCCGATGATAATACCAGTCCTAGTGTCGGCAACGCTGGCGGTCAGAGTGGTGCTGATCAAGAGACAGCTAACAATGGTAATCCCGACGAGAATACCAGTGCTAGTGGCGGGAACGCTGGTGGTCAGAGTGGTGCTGGTGAAGAGACAGCTAACAATGCCGACAATGGTGGCAATAATAATGAAGGAAATAATGAGAATCCTTCAGGTTCTGGAGAAACTCTTATACCTAGAGCATCTTCCATTACCATCCGCCGCACACCGCAGGGAAATATCATTGGGATTAAACTAGAGGCTCAGAAACAAGTAAATGAGGCTGCTTTTGACCTATTAAATAGAAACAATTCTGGAGTTTTAGTAGCCCTCTTGCAAGGCGGATCAATTGGACAGACCGCATCTGATAACTTGACAAATTTCCTAACTAATGCAGGTGTTAATACAGACTTAGGAAATAACTTAAGAGTAATCCTCAGTAGGATTGTACCCAATCAAGGAAATGCGGATGTAGATATTAACCAGTTGAATAATGCTATTAATACTTACAACCAGATTATTCAACAAAGTAGTCCGGTGACTTTGCAAGCGCTTTCACAAAGCCAAGATTTTGTGGCAATTGGTCAAGCGCTAAAAGAATTGAGAACAGCGGTCAACTAATCTCAAGCCCAATCACACATTAACAGAAAATAACGGGGAGACACAAGAGCTTCTCCGTTATTTTTTGTTAATTTGAGAAAGTTACATAAAAAAGTTAAGTTGATAATAGGCGAAGACAACGGGGAAATAAAAGTGAGTCCTGGATTTGATTACGATTTAGTGATTATCGGCGCTGGTGTGGGTGGTCATGGTGCTGCTTTACACGCTATCAGTTGCGGTCAGAAAACAGCAATTATTGAAGCTGGAGATATGGGAGGAACTTGTGTAAACAGGGGTTGTATTCCTTCTAAGGCATTACTCGCGGCTTCAGGAAAGGTGAGGGAATTACGTAATGCCCATCATCTCAAGTCTTTGGGAATACAGATTGGCCATGTCGAGTTTGAACGGCAAGCGATCGCTGATCATGCTAACAATCTCGTCTCCAAAATTCAAGGGGACTTAACCAACAGTCTCAAACGCTTGGGAGTTGAGATTATCCGAGGTTGGGGCAAGGTATCTGGGACACAAAAAGTTACCATCGTCACAGATAAAGGTGAGAAAACCATCACCGCCCAAAATATCATCCTTTCCCCTGGTTCTGTCCCCTTCGTTCCCCCTGGAATTGAAGTAGACGGCAAAACTGTATTTACCAGTGACCAAGGCGTTAAATTAGAAACTCTACCCAAGTGGGTGGCGATTATTGGTAGCGGTTATATCGGCTTAGAATTTTCTGATGTTTACTCGGCTTTAGGTTGTGAAATTACCTTAATTGAAGCCCTCAGTGAGTTAATGCCAGGATTTGATCGGGATATTGCTAAACTGGCAGAACGGGTTTTAATTAACCCCCGCGATATTGAAACCAAAGTCGGTATTTACGCCAAAAAAGTCATTCCTGGTTCACCAGTAGTCATTGAGTTGGCTGACTTTGAAACTAAAGAAGATTTAGAAGTTCTCGAAGTTGACGCTTGTTTAGTCGCTACCGGTCGGGTTCCCGCTACCCAAAATCTTGGTCTAGAATCCGTTGGCGTTGAACTTGACCGCCGCAATTTTATTCCTGTCAATGATAATATGGCGGTATTGGCCAATGGGGAAGTTATCCCCCATCTCTGGGCTATTGGTGATGCTACCGGCAAAATGATGTTAGCTCATACTGCATCTGCCCAAGGGATCATTGCTGTAGAAAATATCTTGGGTCGTCAGAAAACAGTTGACTATCGCAGCATTCCTGCGGCTGCTTTTACCCATCCAGAAGTTAGTTATGTGGGCTTAACAGAAACCGCCGCCCATGCTTTAGGATTAACTCAAGGTTTTGAAGTCGCCACCAGTAAGAGTTACTTTAAAGGTAATTCCAAGGCTTTGGCGGAAAATGATACTGATGGAATGACGAAGGTAATTTATCGCAAAGATACTGGCGAGGTTTTAGGTGTACATATCTTTGGTCCCCACGCCTCAGATTTAATTCACGAAGCCGCAGCCGCTATTGCTAATCGTCAATCTATCCAAACTCTTGCTTACCTGGTTCACGCTCATCCAACACTTTCAGAAGTTTTAGATGAAGCTTATAAACGGGCATTAGTAAGTTAATAGAAGAATTAAGGAGTTACAGGTGATAGGTAATAGGTAATGGGGAAGAGAAAAATGTTCTTTCTTCTTCATTCTTCTTTCCGAACTCCTGACTCCTGACTCGGTGACTCCTGACTCCTGACTCCTGACTCCTGACTCCTTAAAAAATATGCAAATCCGTCGTCGTTCACCTAGCCCAGTTATTAATATTTCTATACTTCAGTATCAATCCGCTATAGAAGGGGCTGCACCAAATAATATTCTAGAAGAAATTGTCTGGCAGAAAGAAACAGAAGTTGAGAAAATGCGAGAAAGGCTACCTTTGCGGGAATTGCAAACACAAGCCCTATCAGCACCACCAACTCGTGATTTTGTTAATGCCTTGCGTCAAGGTAAAACTAATCCGGCTTTGATTGCTGAAGTCAAAAAAGCTTCTCCCAGTAAAGGGGTATTTAGGGAGGATTTTGACCCAGTAGCGATCGCTCAATCTTATCAAAAAGGTGGAGCTAGTTGTCTTTCTGTGCTGACAGATGTTAAATTTTTCCAAGGTAGTTTTGAAAATCTATCCTTAGTCCGTTCAGCGGTAGATTTACCTTTACTGTGCAAGGATTTTATTATCTATCCTTACCAAATGTATTGGGCGCGAATTCATGGAGCAGATGCAGTTTTATTAATAGCAGCAATTCTTAATGATCAAGATTTGCAATACTTTATCAAAATTGCTAATAACTTGAAAATGGCAGCTTTAATAGAAGTGCATAATTTAGCAGAATTAGATCGGGTGTTAGCCTTAGATGATGTTTCTTTAGTCGGGATTAATAATCGCAACTTGGAGGATTTTTCTGTTGATTTACAAACAACTTGTCAATTACTCACAGATAGAGGTGAAAAGTTACAAGCAAAAAACATTCTTGTAGTCAGCGAATCAGGATTGCATCACCCAGAGGATTTAAGTGTAGTTAAAAAAGCAGGTGCATCCGCTGTACTGATTGGTGAATCCTTGGTAAAACAACCAGATCCTCAATTAGCAATAGCCAATCTCTTTGCTTAATTACAGCCTTAAATGCCATATAAAACAAGGGTTTACATCCTCATTTTTCCTCTAGCCTGTGACTGAATAACTGCAATTATTTATTTCTTGTGTAACAATTAATTTGGAGTTAACTAAAGTTTAACTAAATTAAAAATTAAACATCCCTAAGTTACAACTTCACAATAAACTACATGGAGCCAATTCCTTTACCTTCTCCTATCCATTACGAACTTATACTTCAACTTTTAGAAAGACAAACCATGACTTCTCTGGGTCAAAACCAAGACCTCCGCAATCAAGTTAATCAACTGATTATTACCATGCGAAAAGCTGCATCCCAACAAAAGCGACTAGAAGAAAGTTTTCAATCTTCTTCTCTGAGCATTGATCACCGTTGGTCTATTAATCATTTTGGTGATAAAGTGGATTGCTCCTGATGAATGTCTATTTCCACCTGAACAAAAACCCAGCCCTGCAACAGCGGGGTTAATTAACAGTTTTTAACTGGCATTCCTACGAAAAATTTTAGTAGGTTTTTTTTGTGTTTTTATCCCCTGTAGCGGTTAATTTGGATTGTATTGAAATTTTCAACTAGGACACAAACATGGACGATAAATTGATGCTGATGATTCCTGGTCCTACCCCAGTTCCAGAAGCTGCTTTACTAGCATTAGCTAAACACCCTATTGGTCACCGCAGCGGTGAATTTAGTAGCATGATGGCAGAGGTGACAGAAAACCTCAAATGGCTACATCAAACCGCCAGTGATGTATTGATGTTAAACGTCAGCGGTACGGGTGCTGTAGAAGCGGGGATGATTAATTTTCTTTCTCCAGGCGATCGCATTTTAGTCGCTTCTAATGGTAAATTCGGGGAACGTTGGGTAGAAGTTGGTCAAGCTTTTGGCTTAAATGTGGAAACAGTTACCGCAGAATGGGGACAACCCTTAGACCCAGCCCAATTTGCAGCTAAACTCCAAGCTGATACCAACAAAGAAATCAAAGCTGTCATTATCACCCACAGCGAAACCTCAACAGGTGTCATTAATGACCTAGAAGCTATTAACCGCCACGTTAAAGAACATGGAGAGGCTTTAATTATTGTGGATGCTGTCACCAGTTTAGGGGCTTACAATGTCCCTGTAGACGCTTGGGGTTTGGATGTAGTCGCTTCTGGTTCACAAAAAGGTTACATGATTCCCCCAGGTTTAGGATTTGTCTCTGTCAGTCCTAAAGCTTGGGAGGCTTATAAAACCGCAAAATTGCCTAAGTATTATTTAGATTTAGGTAAATATCGGAAAGCCACTGCTAAAAATACCACCCCCTTTACTCCTCCCGTCAACTTAATGGTGGCACTACATACCACCTTGGGAATGATGAAAAAGGAAGGATTAGAATCCATTTTTACCCGTCATGAACGCCAAAAAAATGCTACTCGTGCGGCTATGAAGGCGTTGAATTTATCTTTGTTTGCTGCTGATGAATGTGCCAGTCCTGCCATTACCGCTGTAGCCACACCAGGCATCGAAACAGATAAAATTCGCTCTTTGATGAAAAAACGGTTTGATATTGCTTTAGCAGGTGGACAAGACCATCTGAGTAATAAAATTTTCCGCATAGGTCATCTGGGTTTTGTGTGCGATAGAGATATTCTTAGCTGTATCGCTTCCCTAGAAGTTGTCCTCCCACAAGTTGGTCATGAAAACTTCACCCCCGGAGCTGGTATAGCAGCAGCAGCAAAAGTTTTTGCCTCATAGTTATTAGGTTGGTAATTGATAATTGATAATTGATAATTGTCAATTGTCAATTGTCAATTGTTACGCAGTCTCTAGCCAATCATAAATTTGTTCTAACTGTTCTAGAGTAATTAACCCATATTGCCAAAGAGTCATGGTTAAAGAACCAGGATCTTGATCACGGTTACGTAATGCTACAGCTAGGGAAGCGGCGGAAATTGCCAAATCTTCTTGGAGAAAATTAATTAGCCGAGAATATCTTGATGGTGTCATTTGTATCTTACCTCCTTGAGTAGAATTGATGATCATAGATTGCTTATCTAATTTTGTGGGTATTGTATAACCAGTATTTTATTTGTCACATTGCTGTAAGTAAATAAAAGTTAAAGGTGGTATAAAAAAATTTTCTAAATAACCTTTTTTGTAAAGTATTAACCTACATGAATGTACTACTAAACCAAGGTACTTACAATCACGGGGGAAATCCCTAATACAGTGACTTATGTGTTCCATCAGGATAATATTTAGGTAATACTTTAACCATGATGTTAATGGTGACACTAACATCATTCAAGTTTTTTTGTTCTGGTTTAAGTAAAAAAGATTTCATAGCTTATATTCCTCTATTGACGACTATTTACACTTGCGTCAAAAGAGAGATTTTTGCTACTCAACCCTGAGTTGTGATTTTAACTGGAAAAAACTAAAATCCGATGTTATTCAAGTTACTGCTAAATATTAACCTCTTTACTACTATTTGTGCCAGGTTAGGTAATATTTTTTTTGACAAAACAATTCTGTATTCGATAAAAATTCAGAATAAAGACTTCTGCTATATCCAACCGGGATCATTGTCAGAAAATATTGATCCTGTTTACTGAGAAATATCAGAAGTTAGGAAATCAATTTTGACCTGATCTCCTTTATCTAAGCCTAGTTCTGCGGCTCGTCCTGACCTCAGTTCAATTACTTGATCTATCAGTACATTAGGACCATAGGTGGGACAAGGTTCTATGCCACAAGGAGGAGCAGATGCTTGGATGTACTGAACTACACCTTTTTGGATAAATACCATATCTAAGGCAACAGGTACATTTTTCATCCAAAATTTTACTGGTTGTGGGTTCGCAAAAGAAAATAGCATTCCTCGGTTATCTGGTAAAGCTAGTCTATACATCAAACCCATCTGTTGCTGTTCTTGTGTTCGTGCTACTTCTAACTGAATTTTTATATTTTTAGGAAGTATAGCTTCAGCAGAAATTGGCAGATTTTGTCCAGTATTTACTGGTGTTTGGGTTGATGATTCCGGTGTTACGACTGGAGATTGAGCCGTGGTAGGTGATGAACAGCCCATCAGTAATATACTAAGTAATATTGAACATAAACTAAGCCAAGAAACCATAAGTTGTCTAGGGAATAGGGAACAGGGAATAGGGAAAAAGTGATGATTTTACTAATCACCTCTTACCAAATCACTAATTAAATTATTTATGCAATTTAGATTCTGACTATCTTACTTAATTTTTGCAAAATTGCCTACAAATTTAGATTTTATAGATTTTACGAATCTCTGAGTACGTAACCTACACCGCGTATAGTTTGAATTAAGCGTTTTTGACCTTCTTCTTCAATTTTGAGCCGGAGGTAACGAATATATACTTCAATGACATTGGACTCACCCGTAAAGTCGTAACCCCAAACATTTTCTAAAATCTGTTCACGAGTTAATACTTCACGGGGATGTTCCATTAAGAACTTTAAGAGTTCAAATTCCTTCATGGTTAAGTCAATGGCCTTACTCTTGTAAAAAGCCCGACGGGTTCCTATATCTAAAATCAGATCCCCAAAGCGTAATTGCTCTGCGGTATCAATATCAGGTTTGAGATACAGACGAACCAGCCTTAACAAATCTTCCGAACGGTAAGGTTTGAGGATGTAATCATCAGCACCAGCGTCTAAACAAGCTATCCGATCATCTACTGTGTCTCTGGCCATCAGAACCAGTATAGGAGAACGATTGCCGATATTTCTGAGATTTTTACACAAAGATAGTCCTGATTCACCGACGAGCATTCGGTCTACAACAATTAAAGCAGGTTGGCGATGACTTTGATTCCTGGAAGCATCACTACAGTATTTTAATCCATTGGCTGCATCATGGGTCACAATGGCATCATAGCCAGCTTCTTGCAAATCAAAAGCTAATTGATTAGCCAAGGTTTCATCTGGTTCAATCACCAAAACAAAAACAGCGGGATTGTGGGTAGCTATCATAGCAGTTGGAGATTGGTAATTGGTAATTGCTAATATGAGTTATGAGTAAATACGGAAAATCAATCTACTGAGGTAATTAAAATATGGGCGCTCGTTTAAGGGTATTTTTAACTCGTGAGCAAGATAAAACCCTGTTGAACCTAAGAACAAGGGATTTACCACAAAAAGTCAAAGATCGAGCAGAGGTAATTAGGTTAAAGTCACATGATTGGTATCTAGAAAAAATAGCTGCTCATTATTCATCATTCCAAATTTCTTCCTTAACTCTCACAGGCAGTTTTGCCAAATCAGGCAACTCTATCGCTTCCACATCCGTTATTTTATCTTTAATATTAATGGGTATATTAACTGGTTGACGTTCTTCCAGCCAGCAACTAGCCACAGGCAAAGTTTCCTCCAACTCATCTAATGGCCGAGGAATCACCATAACTGCATTTAACTCACCAATGCGTTCCGCTTCAAACATACCTGCTTCCACAGCTACAGCCACATTAGCAACCGAACCGCGAATAATTGCCGTACACAAACCAGCACCAATCTTCTCATAAGATGCTAATTGCACATCAGCAGCTTTAAGCATAGCATCACAAGCGCCAACCATAGCGGGAAATCCGCGAGTTTCCACCAACCCAATGGCTTGATTACTCAAACGGCTGTATCCACCACCATCTCCCATAAATCGAGTCAGACGGTTAATAGGTAGAATTATATCTAAATTAGGATAAGGACGCGCAATCACCAAACTAGAAACCAACTGGCCAAACTGTTCAGCCGTTTGTACACCAGCTTCCACAGCCAAGCGGACATCAGCAATGCCACCTCGGACAATTGCTGTACAATGACCACTACCAATTTTTTCATAACCAACCAAGTGGACCCCAGCCGACTTTAACATCATGTCAGCCGTGCCAACTATAGCGGGGAAACTGAGGGTTGACACCATACCCAAAGCAGTATCTTTGAGGCTATCACGGCGACGTGCTGCGTGAATCGTACTCAAAGCGTGTTGATTGTATGTTTCCATCTAAATTTTCCAGGATAAGGTTCGTATAGCGTCTTCAATCACAGAAGAATGAAAACTAGCATTTCAATATGGACTTAAGTTCACACTTCATACTTAACACTTAACCTGAAGAATTGTTAGAGTTTTCGTTGCCCAAAGATTGTCTATGGGGAAATAATGTACTCAGCAGCCTATTTATGCTACCTTGTCCATAAATTTGCGTGCCAAAAATATTGTGAGTTTCCAGATCAGACTCGCTGGGTTTTATGTCCTCAGTGGTAGTTTCTGTAGACTCTGGGAGCGTAGTTTCAAGCGACGTAGCATCACCCACCACAGCCGTTTCTGACTCTGGTGGAGACTGGCTTTTCGGTGTAGGTGAAGGTGGAGATACAGGCGTAGATTGATGTTTAAACTCCAGAAAAGCCGCAACCGAGAGTTGAGTTGAGGAAAATACTTTTTCCTGTTTCTCTGGTTTCTCTGGTTGAGAATGAGGAGATTCAAGTTTTTCGGCTGATTCCTCTGGTTTCTCTGGGGGAGGATTGGTAGATTCTAGTTGTACCGCTGAAGGTTCAACAATCTGCCGACTATTATCTCCCAAAATTGAACCAGAGGGAATAACTTGACCTGGTGCTACGGAACAGTTAAAAACCGTTGTCGCTGCACCAATACAAGCATTAGCCCCAATTTTGCCTTCACCAACCATCAAGAAACCGGCTCCCAGGTTTGCGCCTGCTTCTATTTCTAGAATACCCTCACTTACTTGGAGAATTGACCCCATACCCAGGCATACACCAGCACCAATCACAATTTTACTATTAGTAGCTGCTTGCAAAACTACCCCAGGAGCTAATACCGCGCTGGGATGAATAATCACGTCGCCATGAATATGAGCATCAAATCTATCGCCCAGGCGTAGCAGCGATACAGACATGGAATTTATTACCTCGGAAGCCGGAAGTTGTCAGTTGTCAGTAGGGGCGAAGCATTTGGAAGATAAATTATCTATCATTGCCAAAAATAGTTCTCCAAATGCTTTGCCCGTACAGTTGTCAGTAGGGGCGAAGCATTTGGAAGATAAATTATCGGTCATTGCCAAAAATAGTTCTCCAAATGCTTCGCCCGTACAGTTGTCAGTTGTCAGTAGGGGCGAAGCATTTAGAAGATAAATTATCGCTCATTGCCAAAAATAGTTCTCCAAATGCTTTGCCCGTACAGTTGTCAGTGGTCAGTGGTTAGAAAGAAGAAGGAAAAAAATGTTCTCCCCTACTCTCTGCACCCTGCCTCCTGGACCCTGCCTCTTTATGGACGTTGGATAATTGCTTCTAGTACGCGACGTTTGGCTTTGGGGTCAGTACCAACTAAACGCACATATTCGCCTGGATATTCAGAAACATATCCTTCTAAAGCAGCGATCGCTTCTCTTTCAGATGTAGCCTGAATTTGACCCGCAACTGTCCAAGTACCTGTGCGGAAGCGGCGTTGATCTACGTGTTCAATTGCAATTTTTGCCCCACTGGACAACAGTTGGCGCAATTGATCTACTACTTCGGTACTTAAACGGGTGCTGGTAGCTGTCGCCGTTGCGGTTGCAGTTCCAGAACTTGTACTGGTAAATGATTTGGTGCTACCAGAAGATACTACTTGTCCGTTTGGTCTTTGGATAATTGCTTCCAATACGCGACGTTTAGCTTTGGTGTCAATCCCAATTAAACGTACATACTCGCCTTGATGAGTTTCAATGCACTCTTCCAAAGCAGATACAACTGCTTGAGTCGAATTAGATTCAATTGGTTGACAAGTATCCCAAGAACCTGTACGGAAACGGCGCTCATCTACGTGTTCTGTCCCAATTTTGAAACCACCAGCCAAAAGTTGACGGATTTGATCTACAGTTTCCGCACTCAGTTTGGCACTACCAACAGCAGTACCGTTGCCATTACCGTTGTAACTGCCAGCAGATGCAGCAGCAGGGGCTTTAAAGCTAGATGTACCAGCAACAACACCTTCAGGACGTTGAACAATAGTTTCTAATACCCGTCTTCTGTTGTTGTCAATCCCAAATAGACGCACATATTCGCCGCTGTGGTCTCTCAAACAAGACTCTACAGCAGAAACAGCTTCACCTAAAGACCGAGTTGCAATGGCTTGACAACTTTGCCAAGAACCTGTCCGAAACCGTCTTTGGTCTACGTGTTCTGTCCCAATTTTAAATCCTTGTTCTAGTAGATAACGTAATTGATCTACTGTTTCTGCACCTAAGCTATAGCTCGCCACGTCACTGCTCCTTTCTAACTCTTCGACTTCAATGCTTGTATAAGATTTAGCTACGGAAAGATTAAGTTCATCCCGAATAGGCGCAATACACTTGCTATCCGCAGCACAGTGATAACCAGCCCGCAAAGCCTGATTAATCCCGACTACATGGTGAGCAAATTCTTGATCCTGCACTTGGACATCTGGCAATCTATCCGCTTGCTGCTGGGTAGTAATTACTGATCCAGAAGCTACGTATTTACCCGGTGGAATTTCCACATCCTGAATTAAGGCGTGCATCATGACAATGCAGCCTGCACCCACCCTGGCATTAAATACCGTAGAACGAAAGCCAATAAAACAACTATCGCCAACGTAAGCAGGTCCATGAATCAGTGCCATGTGGGTAATGGAGGCACTTTTCCCAACCCATACTGAGTACTTCTTGCCATCATCACCAACGACTCGGCCTTGCTCCAACCCATGAATGACCACACCATCTTGAATATTAGTATTTTCACTAACACAAAAAGGTGTCCCTTCATCGGCTCTAATCGAAGTCCCCGGAGCAACAATTACATTTGCACCTATATTGACATCACCAATGAGGTTACAAGAAGAGTGGACAAATGCAGTTTCATGAATGTTTGGTTCTGCTAAACTCCTTGACCACGGGGTTGGGGGTGCCGCCGTGCTGCGGACTACCATTGCGAGATTCCTCCTGAAATAAGCTTTTTGTCAGTGGTCAGTGGTCATTGGTCATTGGTCATTGGTCATTGGTCATTGGTCAGTGGTCATTGGTCATTGGTCATTGGTCATTGGTAAGTTTTCACCTATCACCTATTACCCATCACCTATTACCCATCACCTATTACCCATCACCCATTACCCATTACCTCTTCCCTGACTATCTATACTGGTCTTTTTTGCTGTAAATCACACGATCTTCAACGTAAATGGTGTCTATAATTGCCACTACTGCTGCGTCTAACGGTCGTTGTTCATTACCTGATAATTGACGAGCAGCACTGCCACGACTGACAAGTACCCACTCATCCACTCCTGCCCCTACACTGTTATCGGCTGCTACCTCGTATACTGGCAGGAGATTGCCATTTTCATCTATTAATTGCAACATTAGTAGCTTCACACCCCGCAGACTGGGATCTTTTTGGGTGCTAGTTACTGTGCCACGAACTCTGGCAATTTGCATTATTAATTATGGTCTTCTACCGAAAGGGCGAATTGTGTTAACACCTTCCCGGAATTGTTCTACATCTTCGGTATAACGAATGGGGAGGACATATTCCAAGTTTTCGTGAGGACGAGCAATGATGTGGGTAGATAGCACTTGTCCACCATTGACGCGCTTAACTGATTCTACTCCCGCACCGACAGAAGCCTGAACTTCGGAAACGTCACCACGCACGATAACTGTTACCCGACCACTACCGATTTTTTCATAACCCACCAAGGTAACACGAGCAGCTTTTACCATGGCATCAGCAGCTTCGACTACGGCTGGAAAGCCTAGAGTTTCTACCATTCCTACTGCAATTGACATTTGTTTTTGTCCTTAAATTAAATTTTTACTTGTACCAGATTTAAACTAAGCGCGGAACTGTTCTACGGCTTCTGTATAACGAATTGGCAAGACATATTCTAAGTTTTCGTGGGGGCGAGCAATGATATGGGTAGATACCACTTCACCACCGTTGACTCTTTTTGCCGCTTCAACGCCAGCAGCTACCGAAGCTTGCACTTCAGAAACATCTCCCCTGACAATGACTGTAACGCGAGCGCTACCAATTTTTTCATATCCTACTAAAGTCACACGGGCGGCTTTCACCATTGCGTCAGCAGCTTCTACTACTGCGGGAAAGCCTTTAGTTTCAATCATTCCAACTGCAATTGGCATCGCAGAACTCCTAAAAAATTAATCGAATTAGAACTATGGATGGAAATTTTGGACGGGGATGCTCATCCTGATTTCAAAATACCGCCACATCTTAGCTTATGAAACCTTGGCATCTCTGGCAACATAAATTACTATAATAGTTTGTAATAAAATAGATTAAAAAAAGTTAACAAAACTTTATAGGGTCTTTTGTGACATTAAAGTTTACTGATCCCTACAGTGACAACTTATGCTTTATAATTTCTTTATCAGTTTGAGAATTACTATAGTTCATAGCCCAAGCTAATTCTTTGATGAGGAGGATTGGTGAGTGCTATATATGGGATAGACGAGCTACTGGCTATATCTTTCCTGTGATTCGCTATTGCCATAAACAGTGGGTAAAAATCTGCAAATTTTACCAACGTATCTAAAAAACAAATTTAAAAAAAGCAGAAAAATAAAAAATGTTGTTCAACAATTATTAGAATATCTAAAATGTTAAATTATATTTAATAGCTCAACAATAGGCTAATCTAAAGTAAATGTGCTTAGGCATATTGAGCTAAGAAAAGTTAAGAAAACATAGATTTTCTCAAAGATATTGTTTTTTGAGCAAATGATTATTTAAAGGCTGTTTAAGAGAATCGGAACTGAGTTGTCAAGGAAAATATTAGATGAATGAGTTTCTATTTTTAACAAGTTGGTTCGTGCCTCTTTATAGCTTACTAGGGGCAATTTTAACTTTGCCTTGGAGCATAGGAATCATCCAACGTACAGGACCAAGACCTGCGGCCTACTTGAACTTATTGACTACCATCTTGGGTTTTGTCCATAGTTTATTAGTATTTAAAGATATCTGGAATCGGGATCAAGAAAATTTAGTAATTACTTGGTTTCAAGCTGCTGATTTTCAATTATCTTTTGCTTTAGAAATTTCCGTAGTCAGTGTGGGGGCGACAGTTTTAATTACTGGATTAAGTCTGTTGGCGCAAATTTACGCACTAGGCTATATGGAAAAAGATTGGTCCTTAGCCCGGTTTTTTGGTCTGGTGGGATTTTTTGAAGCCGCCCTCAGTAGTCTAGCAATTAGTGATTCCTTGTTTCTCAGCTATGCTTTGCTGGAAGTTCTCACTCTTTCTACTTATTTACTGGTCGGATTTTGGTATGCTCAACCCTTGGTAGTGACCGCGGCGCGAGATGCCTTTTTAACGAAGCGGGTAGGAGATTTGTTGCTATTGATGGCTGTAGTGACTCTTTCTACTTTAGCCGGCAGCTTAAATTTTTCGGATTTGTATGAGTGGGCGCAAACTGCTGATTTAAATCCAGTCACATCAACTTTACTCTGTTTAGGTTTAATTGCTGGTCCTGCGGGTAAGTGCGCCCAATTTCCCCTGCACCTGTGGTTAGACGAAGCGATGGAAGGACCGAACCCAGCTTCGGTGATGCGAAACTCTCTAGTGGTAGGTGGGGGTGCTTATTTTCTCTACAAAGTTCAACCATTATTATCTTTGTCCCCCATTGCCTTAAATACTTTAGTGGTGCTGGGGATAATGACAGCAGTGGGAGCAACATTGGTATCTATTGCCCAAATTGATATTAAGCGATCGCTCTCCCATTCCACCAGTGCTTACATGGGATTGGTATTTTTAGCGGTAGGCTTGGAACAGGGTGGAGTGGCGTTAATGTTACTTCTGAGTCATGCTATTGCCAAAGCCTTGTTATTCATGAGTTCTGGTTCAGTTATCTACACTACCCAAACTCAAGACTTGACAGAAATGGGGGGTTTGTGGTCAAGAATGCCAGCCACAACCACAGCTTTTGTCGTCGGTTCAGCAGGTATGGTAACACTACTACCACTGGGCAGTTTTTGGGCAATGATAGCATGGGCTGATGGCTTAGTCAAAATTAGCCCTTGGGTAATTGTGGTTTTAATCTTAGTTAATGGCTTAACGGCTTTGAATTTAACTAGGGTATTCCGGTTAGTTTTTTGGGGACAACCCCAACCCAAAAGCCGCCGCGCTCCAGAAGTTGCCTGGCCAATGGCATTACCAATGGTGACTTTAACTATACTCACTCTATTATTACCGCTGATGCTACAGCAATGGTATTTATTACCTAGCTGGGAAAGCCTCGATTGGTATATAGTTGGATCTTTAGTCGCTTCTACGGTTGCTGGAGTAACTATTGGCGCAACAATTCATCTCCACAAAGCCTGGTCAAGATCGAGAATTTTGGTTTGGAGATTTATCCAAGATTTATTAGGCTATGATTTTTACATAGACCGCATTTATCGCTTAACGATTGTAAGTGCTGTGGCGCTGTTATCGAGGATATCCGCGTGGAGCGATCGCTTTTTGGTAGATGGTCTAGTCAACTTAGTCGGCTTTGCTGCGATTTTTAGCGGACAAAGTTTGAAATACAGCATTTCTGGTCAATCCCAAGGCTATATGCTAACAATCCTCATTGTCATTAGCATCCTCGGTTTTGCCATTAGTTTCTCATTAGGTTTATTCGACAAATTGCCTTTTTAGGTAATGGGTAATTGGTAATGGGTAATTGGTAATGGGTAATTGGTAATATTCTTCCCCAACCTCCCCAACCTCCCCAACCTCCCCAACCTCCCCAACTTCTATGCTGAGTACATTGATTTTACTGCCGTTAATTGGTGCGGCTTTTATTGGTTTCTATCCTTTTACCATCTCTGGTAAACTATCCCGAATCATTGCTTTCGTCTTTAGCGTGATTATTTTCGCATGGAGTATTTTCCTAGCAACTCAGTTTAACCCAGGAGAAATTGGTCAACAATTTGCTGAATCCTTACCTTGGGTAGATGCTATTGGCTTAAACTACAATCTGGGGATAGATGGTTTATCTCTCCCGTTGTTAATTCTTAATGGATTATTAACCTGTATTGCTATTTATAGCAGCGATGAATCCCAACAACGTCCGAGATTTTACTACTCTCTAATTCTGCTATTAAATGCTGGGGTGATAGGAGCATTTTTAGCACAGGATTTATTATTATTCTTCCTGTTTTATGAATTGGAATTAATACCTCTATATCTGCTAATTGCGATTTGGGGAGGTGAAAAACGAGGTTATGCAGCCACAAAATTTCTGATTTATACAGCTTTTTCAGGAATCGTTATTTTAGCCAGTTTCCTGGGTATGGTTTGGTTGAGTGGTTCTCCCAGTTTTGGACTAGCAACCTTAAATTGCCAATCTCTACCCTTAGCAACGCAAATTTTACTCCTTGTCGGCATTTTAGTAGGATTTGGTATTAAAATCCCCCTCGTTCCCTTTCATACTTGGCTACCAGATGCCCACGTGGAAGCCTCCACACCCATATCTGTGCTGTTGGCTGGGATATTATTAAAATTAGGGACTTATGGCTTACTGCGATTTGGCATGAATTTATTGCCAGATGCTTGGGCTTATGCAGCACCTTGGTTAGCTACATGGGCAGTAGTTAGCGTTTTGTTTGGGGCATCCTGTGCGATCGCGCAAACAGACATGAAAAAAATGGTGGCTTATAGTTCTATTGGCCACATGGGCTATGTTTTGTTAGCAGCAGCCGCATCCACACCCCTCAGCGTCTTGGGGGCAGTAATGCAAATGATTAGTCACGGATTAATATCCGCTATGTTATTTCTGTTGGTAGGAGTTGTTTACAAAAAAGCTGGTAGTCGAGATTTAAATGTCATTCGGGGACTATTAAACCCAGAACGAGGTTTACCAGTTATTGGTAGTTTAATGATTTTTGCCGTTATGGCCAGTGCAGGTATACCGGGAATGGTGGGATTTATTTCCGAATTTATTGTTTTTCGGGGCAGTTTTGCAGTTTTTCCGGTACAAACATTGTTAGCAATGCTCGGAAATGGTTTAACTGCGGTTTACTTCCTAATTCTCCTGAATCGTGCCTTTTTTGGGCGGTTATCAGCAGCAGTGATGAACTTACCTCGTGTGTATTGGAGCGATCGCATCCCTGCCATCATTCTAGCAGTAGCGATCGTTATTTTCGGCATTCAACCTAATTGGTTAGTCCATTATACCCAAGCCACAATTACCACAATGGTAAAAACGAATAATCATCATCTAGTAGCAAATCGGGAACTATTGGATTCTTAACTTTCCGAGAAAAATAATCACCACAACCAGATCATCAAACAAATCAAAAAAATCCCAAACATCATAGTTAAGACAGTGGAGGCCGATAATCACCACAACCAGATCATCAAACAAATCAAAAAAATCCCAAACATCATAGTTAAGACAGTGGAGGCCGATAATCACCACAACCAGATCATCAAACAAATCAAAAAAATCCCAAAAATCATAGTTAAGACAGTTGAATTCCAGGAGAATTGACATCATGAAAACTCAAAAAAATCCCACCTACAACCCTTTGTCTGAATATATTCACCGATTACAAACTGGAGAAGCATTACTCAAAGATAGTCCCGAAAACGTTTTAGAAGTTGTTGGCATTCTTAAAAGTTATGGAGTGGTTTTAGATGCTTATTCTAAAAATCTTATCTACATTGCTGAACATCAATTTTTAATATTTTTTCCCTTCTTTAAATATTTTGATGGTGATGTTTCTTTTGCTAAATTATTCCGCCATTTATGGCATGATCGGATTAATTTTGAATATGCTGAATATTGCATGAAAACCATGATGTGGCATGGTGGTGGTGGTTTAGACGCATATTTAGATACTAAAGAATTTCAAGATAGAGCTAAAGCTGTTATTGCTGCTAAATTTAAATATAATCCCCTGATTTTGGGACTTAATGAACTGTTTCCCGAATTCTTAATAGAACAGTTACGAGTCTCCGCTTATTACACTGGTTTAGGTCAATTTTGGCGAGTCATGGCTGATATGTTTCTGAGTCTATCAGATCGCTATGACAACGGACAAATTAAATCAATTCCCCAAGTTGTAGAACATATTAAACTGGCTTTAGTTGCAGATGCAATGACACCAATTACATACAGTGTCAAAATAGGCGATAAAGTCTATGATCTGATTCCCAAATCAGTTGGTTTAACCTTCCTTGCAGATACCGCAGTTCCTTATGTAGAAGCCGTATTTTTTAGAGGTACACCATTTTTAGGAACAGTGTCTTTAAACGCTCAAGCATATCAAGTTCCTCCAGATCAATCTCGATTCCAATATGGTGCATTATACGCAGATCCTTTACCTATTGGTGGTGCAGGAATTCCTCCCACATTATTAATGCAAGATATGCGTCATTATTTGCCAGAATATTTACATAATATTTATCGTCGCAGTCTCAGAAGTGAAGATGATTTGCGAATACAAATTTGTATGAGTTTCCAAAAGTCCATGTTTTGTGTAACCACAGCCGCGATTTTAGGACTTTTACCTTATCCATTGGATACTCAAGATTCATTTGAGCAAAAAAACAATCAAATTTATTTAGAAAAGTGGTTAGCAAGATTAGAGAATTCCCAGTTATTAGCAGTGAATAAATAGGATAATATGGCTTCGCTACATGATCAGATTTCAAAAACATTATTTTTTCGCATTTAAAAGAAGGAAATCTATTGACAGGGACTGAAAACCGTGTTATCATAGTTTTGACGAGGAAGAACTATCTTCTGTGCATAAGCAAGGTTGTTTATCATTAAACGAAACAAGCTTAAACTAAATTAATAATAAATAGTATAACGACGTAGTATGGCGTAATGAGCTATTGTATCAACCCGCACTGTCCCAAACCCATTGACCTAGCAAATGCAAATAATCCCATTTGTCGTAACTGTGGGTCACAACTACTGCTGCAAAATCGTTATCGGGTACTTAAACAACTAGGACAAGGTGGTTTTGGGAACACTTTTGAAATTGACGACGGTGGAAAAACCAAAGTTTTAAAAGTGCTAACTGAAAATAATCCCAAAGCTGTGGAATTGTTTCAACAAGAAGCCAAGGTTTTGAGTCAGTTAAACAGTGTGGGTATTCCCAAAGTAGAAGCAGATGGTTATTTTACCGTTTTACCTAAAAATAGTTCTGTACCATTGCATTGCTTGGTAATGGAGAAAATCGAAGGGGTAAATTTAGAGCAATGGATGGAATTTCGTAATTATCAAACAATTTCTGAAAAAGAAGCTCTTAATTGGCTCAAACAAATAGTAGAAATTCTGGCTTTAGTCCACGCTCAAAAATATTTTCATCGTGATATTAAACCTCAGAATATCATGCTGCGACCTAGTGGGCAACTGGTTTTAATTGATTTTGGTGCAGTGCGACAAATCACCACCACAATTTTAGCCGGAAATTCCCATACTAGAATTATTTCTCAAGGTTATTCACCACCAGAACAACAAAACGGTTATTCTGTTAATACTATTGCCAATTTTCCTAAATATGTCTGAAACCCAATAAAATCGTGACGATATCAATAGGGTTTCAGGGTTTTGTCAATAGTATTGTCTGTACAACAGGATGACTAAGCTGGCTATTGAGTTGGTGCATTAATTAGAACGCAGATACACGCAGATGCACGCAGATAATTTTGTGTTTGGGTTGCGTACATTTGCGGTTTTGTTTTTAGACATTAAAATATAAACTGGCAATCAAAAATCTATTCAAAAATTAGGAATATGGGATTTATCGACGCAATTTTTGGAGCTGGATCTTTTGTTTTCAAGGGAATCAACACCCTTCATCAACTAGCAAAAAATTATGTTGCTAGACTTGTTGATGAAGCTTTAAGAGAGAGAGGTGTAGAAAACCAGCCTGCATCAAATCCAAATTCTGTTAATGTGCATTTTTACAATGTTCAAAATGTTCAAAATGATATCAAAAATAATGATATTGAACAAACAGAGATTGAGAAAAAGCGGGCGCGTGATGGTTCTCTCAATTTAAGTGATAGAGAGAAATTAGAAGAACTCAAAAAGCAAGGTGAAGATAAGTTTGAGCAGTGGCAAAAGGCTAAAACGCAGGAAGTTATCATTGAACAGGCAAAAAATCCTGATTCCTATGAAACATCATTTTTGAATAATGAGAAGGTTCATCTACTTCAGTTTCAGATGGGGCAAGTTGTCTTAGAAAAGCGATGTGTATGCGGTAGACCAATGATGTTACAGCATAGAGATCGTAAAGATGGTAGTATATTTTTATTGAATGATTTTTTTTGGTCTTGTGTTGGTTATTACAGTAATCAATGTCGAGGTACACAAAGATTTCAAACACAAGATATTGGTTTACTCCACAAAACCAATATACTTGAACTTCAGCTATCAAATACCGAACTTGGTCAAAGTTTTACTCGTCCACTAATTCAAAAGACAGTTGTTAGGCTGAGACAACATTTAGGAGCAGAAGATAGAGATGTACTTTGTCCAATACACCATGTACCTATGATTTTGAAAGAAAAAGATAAATCTAACCACTCAAATGTAGTTTTAGATATGTTTCATCTAAGATGTCCACATTTTCAATGTCAGCACACAGTGAAGTTAAAATCACTTGCACAAATTGCAGCATTTTTGCATCGTAAGGAAGAACGCGGAATATTTTAACCCAAAATTAATAAATAGTTTTTGTAATTTAGTAGGTTGGGTTGACGCAAGGAAACCCAACAATAATCAATAACAGCGTAACGTAGAATTAATAATAAAGGTTACAACATACGAAACATCAGATAGAATCATGACCACAAATGCAGAATATAAAGCAAGAATTACCAGCTATAACTGGGATGATTTAATCAAATTATGGTCAGAAATTGAATCAGGTAATACACCAAATTGGGATGCAGGTAAAGCGTTAGAATATCTCGTTTTACGAGCATTTAAACTCAACAACGCCGAAGTAACCTGGCCTTACAGCGTGTATTTAGATGGAGAAGAAATAGAACAAATTGACGGAGTAATTTATGCAGATGGCTTATCTTGTATAATAGAATGTAAAGACACAGCAAAACCTGTTAAAATTGAACCTATAGCCAAGCTAAGAAATCAACTATTACGCAGACCAGCAGCAACTATTGGAAGTATATTTAGTCGTAGTGGATTTACAGAAGCATCGGAAACCTTAGCCGGATTTGTTGCACCTCAAACTATTCTATTGTGGGGAGGAGAAGAAATTAAATATTCCTTAGAAAATGAGTGTATACGTAGAGCATTAATCAAAAAATATCGTATTTGTGTTGAACAAGGACTAGCTAATTACAACATTAAAACTGAGGCTGTATTATGACATTAGCTTATATAGTGTTAGAAGGTAATATAGATCAAGAAATCTTGCAGAAATTACTTCCTAAACATCTTTTGCAAGATGTTAAATTCGTTGTAGGAAACGGACAGTATCAAGTCAGATCATTAGCAAGTTCACTACTTGCTACCAGAAATACTCCTGTTATCTTAATCCTAGATGCAGATACAGATAATGAATCTCAAATATTTGAAAAGCAAGATTTAATTAATTATTTATTGCGTCGAGCATCTGCCGGTATCCCTTTTCAAGCTTCTCTAGCTGTTCCACAAATAGAAATTATCTTAATCCAAGATAAATCATTAATTGAAAAAATAGCACAACGTCAATTTAATGATTTAGAATGGAAATTTGCTCAAAGTAAACCTAAAGAATTTTTAGAGACAGTTTTAGGAAAAGAACAATCAATTAATGAGAAAATATTTAGCAATATAAATGATGAACAAATTAAGATATTACAACAACATCCATTAATACAAGAAATAATGGAATTTTTATCATCACTTACTCCGTCTTTTGTCGCAATTAACTAACCATATATTTGTAGGTTGGGTTGACGCAAGAAAACCCAACAATAAACAGCAACTAAACTTCCACAAAGCTGGGAATATTTACTACCATATCCTCTGCTTTCTCCCGAATTTCCTCAGAAAAATGCTTATCTATCAAATCTGGAACTTGTTCAGCTTTAATTTTACTATAACGAGTTTTATCGGGCATCACTAAATTAGGACCGGCTTTACAATTTTTCATACAGCCAGTCCCTTTAATAGTGACTGAATCTTCTAACCCGTTATTTATTAACTCCGACTCCAAAGCTTGACACAAAGCCTTTCCACCGCGCTTCATACAATCAGATTTTTGACAAATCAGAATTGTTTGTGTTTTAGCTGGTTTCGTCTTAGCTGGACTTTGCGCTGCAACTGTTCCCATATCAGCACTTGCAGCCATAACTCGTTCTGCTACCAGAGTTACCTGATCTTTTTTCGCATTATATTGTTTTGTCCCCACAACTTGCAGCCAAGTCCCTTGAGGTAAACGCAAATCAAAAGCACTCCGTAAATGCTTGGCTAATTTTATATAACATTCACCCTCAGAAGTTCCTAATAACAAACCTTTCAGCTTATATCCATCCTTGATGACAAAATCCAAAAATCTGCCTTCAAAACAAAATTCCGTTACTGCTGCATTAGTAGATATACTCATGGTTCAACTTCGCTCACTATAAATAATGGTTAAGAGTCAGAAGTAAAAAATCATCATCACAAAAATCACAAGAATCAAAAAAATCACAGTTCCGACGTTTTCTACCAACAAGCTTCAAGATTCTTAATCAAGTCTTGACGAGAAGCAGTAAATTGTTGAATCACACTCCAAAGTTGAATAGCTGCGGTGGGGTTATTTATTTCTACCATTAAAGGTTGGTTAGTCTCACAAACACAAATTATATCTAATTCTTGTAAGCGTTGATAAACCTGCCAACGATCTGCCCAACTTATATCAATAACGTGCTTTTTATCTGTGTCCGAGCTAGAAGATTTCAAGCGAGTAGCCCTCAAAATGCCATAAAATTGCAGTAAAACTAGAAACCCACAGCCTAAATTTGCGAGTTAGTCGGAGTTTAGCTTCTTTCTTTAGAATACACTAACTGCAAAATATTATCATTAATTTTGAGAAAAAATCTCATTTTTTCTTTATAGAGATATATGCACACTTTGAGGCTGAAGTCAAGATAAATACCAAATATATATCTTTAAGCATAGATATCGCAGAAAAATTGATACTTATGATTGGTAATAATGCCAAAATTTTTTAGATTTAGTAGCCTTGATTTTATTTTGAAAATGCTAAGATGTTAAAAATAAGCAGTTAAAAACTATAACTGTTAAAAAGAGAGAAAAACCATGTCTGATACGCAAACTATATTACACAATTTTGGTCAGGTTTACGACAATCCTGTATTACTAGATCACAGTGTTACCGCCCCAGTTGTTGAAGGATTTAATGTCGTATTAGCTAGTTTTCAGGCATTGTACTTACAATACCAAAAACATCATTTTGTAGTTGAAGGTGCAGAATTTAATTCACTGCATGAATTCTTTAACGCCAGCTACAAAGAAGTACAAGATCACATCCATGAAATCGGCGAGCGCTTGAATGGTTTGGGTGGTATACCCGCAGCAAGTTTTAGTAAATTAGCTGAATTATGCTGTTTTGAACCAGAAGCAGATGGCGTATTTTCTGCTCGGAAGATGGTAGAAAATAACCTAATTGCCGAACAAGCATTAATTGGAGTAATTCGCCGTCAAGCCGCACAGGCAGAGAGTTTAGGTGATAGAGGCACACGCTACTTATACGAAAAAATCCTCTTAAAAACTGAAGAAAGAGCTTATCACTTAGCTCATTTTCTAGCTAAAGATAGCTTAACCTTGGGTTTTGTGCAACTTGCTCAAAATTAAACTTCTCATAATCTCAATTTAACAAAATCAAGACAGAGAAAATTTTAGTAATTGAGAATTTTACAAAATTAATCCTTTTGGCAGAAAAGAGTAAATTACCATTTCTGCCATTTTCTATATCAGGACTTTAAAGCCAATTATTTTTATTGCCTATTTTATATATCTAACAATAAATAATTGAACGCAGATGAACGCAGATAAACGCAGATAAAAAAAGATAAATTAATTATCTGTGCAGCTTTATTGTCATAATCCATAACGAATAAATAAACAATTAAATTCTCTTTGTGCTTCTGCGCCTCTGCGTGAGAAAAAAAACGTAAAAACCATTACCAAAAATCCCCCATTCCCATAAATTCTTCCCCTTAACGCAACCGCTACCCGGAAAAGTTGATAATGAGGACATAAAGACCCTTAAAATAGTCAAGATTTGTATTTTTGTCATCTAAGGTAAAAACTATGCCCCGTCGTCAAGACCTCAAAAAAATACTCCTGTTAGGTTCAGGTCCAATTGTGATTGGCCAAGCCTGTGAATTCGATTACTCTGGAACTCAAGCCTGTAAAGCCTTGCGAGAAGAAGGCTATGAAGTCGTGCTGGTAAACTCCAACCCAGCTACCATTATGACCGACCCGGAAACAGCCGACCGCACCTATATTGAACCGCTAACACCGGAAATAGTCGAAAAAGTTATCGCCAAAGAACGACCAGATGCTTTGTTGCCAACAATGGGAGGACAAACCGCCCTTAACTTGGCTGTAGCGTTAGCGAAAAATGGCGTTTTAGATAAATACAACGTCGAGTTAATTGGTGCGAAGTTACCCGCAATTGAAAAAGCCGAAGACAGAAAACTGTTTAATGAAGCTATGGCTAAGATTGGGGTTGCAGTATGTCCCAGTGGTACAGCTTCTACTTTAGACGAATCAAAAGCGATCGCTCTCCAAATTGGCACATATCCCTTAATTATCCGTCCAGCCTTTACAATGGGGGGGACTGGTGGGGGTATCGCCTATAATCAAGAAGAGTTTGAAGAAATGGCGCAAGTAGGAATTGACGCTAGTCCCGTTTCCCAAATTCTCATTGACCAATCTTTATTGGGTTGGAAAGAGTATGAATTAGAAGTCATGCGGGATTTAGCCGATAACGTCGTGATTATCTGTTCTATTGAAAATCTCGACCCTATGGGGATTCATACCGGAGATTCTATCACCGTTGCCCCCGCCCAAACCCTGACCGATAAAGAATATCAACGGTTACGGGATATGGCCATTAAAATTATCCGCGAAATTGGTGTAGAAACCGGCGGTTCTAATATCCAGTTTGCCGTAAATCCCGTTAATGGTGACGTGGTGGTAATTGAAATGAATCCTCGTGTATCTCGTAGTTCGGCTTTATCTTCCAAAGCCACAGGTTTCCCCATTGCCAAAATTGCGGCGAAGTTAGCTGTAGGTTACACTTTGGATGAATTGCAAAACGATATCACCAAAAAAACTCCCGCTTGCTTTGAACCAACAATTGATTATGTAGTTACGAAAATTCCCCGGTTTGCGTTTGAAAAATTCCCTGGTTCAGAAGCGGTTTTAACTACCCAAATGAAGTCTGTGGGAGAAGCAATGGCTATTGGCCGGACATTTAATGAATCCTTCCAAAAAGCTTTGCGTTCCCTAGAAACCGGACGCGCTGGTTGGGGTTGTGATAAAGCCGAAAAATTGCCCAGTGGGGAACAAATTCGCGCTCAATTACGGACTCCTAACCCAGAAAGAATCTTTTCTGTGCGTCATGCTATGCAGTTGGGAATGAGTAATGAGGAAATTTATGAACTAACGGCAATTGACCCTTGGTTTTTAGATAAATTACAAGAACTGCTAGAAATAGAAAAGTTTCTCAAGCGCACTCCTCTAAAGCAGTTGACAAAAGCACAAATGTATGATGTCAAAAGAAATGGTTTTAGCGATCGCCAAATAGCCTATGCTACAAAAACCAAAGAAGATGAAGTTCGCACCTATCGCAAACAGCTAGAAGTTATCCCCGTTTACAAAACCGTTGATACCTGTGCTGCTGAATTTGAGGCTCTGACCCCATATTACTATTCTACCTACGAAGAAGAAACGGAAGTATTACCAACAGATAAACCCAAGGTGATGATTTTGGGTGGTGGACCAAACCGCATTGGTCAAGGAATTGAGTTTGATTATTGTTGTTGTCATGCTGCGTATTCTTTACATGATGCCGGGTATGAAACAATTATGGTCAATTCTAACCCAGAAACAGTTTCTACAGATTACGATACCAGCGATCGCCTGTATTTTGAACCATTAACTAAAGAAGACGTTCTCAACATCATTGAAGCCGAAAACCCCGTGGGGATAATTGTCCAATTCGGTGGACAAACACCATTAAAATTAGCCATTCCCCTGCAAGAATATTTACAAAACTCCAATAGTATCACCAAGATTTGGGGAACATCTCCCGATTCTATAGATATGGCGGAAAACAGGGAACGCTTTGAAAAGATTCTGCAAGAATTGAATATCGCTCAACCGCCTAATGGTATGGCGAGAAGTTATGAAGATGCTTTGATTGTTGCCAAGCGCATTGGTTATCCTGTGGTAGTGCGTCCTAGCTATGTATTGGGAGGACGAGCGATGGAAATCGTTTATTCTGATACTGAGTTAGAACGCTACATGACCTTTGCTGTGCAAGTAGAACCAGATCACCCGATTTTAATTGATAAGTTCTTAGAAAACGCCATTGAAGTGGATGTAGATGCGATCGCCGATCATACTGGTAATGTTGTCATTGGTGGCATCATGGAACACATTGAACAGGCGGGAATTCACTCCGGTGACTCAGCTTGTTCCTTACCTTCCATTTCCCTTTCTCCCGCAGTCCTCAACCAAATCCGGTTATGGACAGTTCAACTAGCACAAGCTCTATCTGTAGTGGGATTAATGAATATTCAATTTGCTGTAGTTGGTGCAAATGGTTATTCTCCCCAAGTGTATATTTTGGAAGCTAACCCCAGAGCATCACGGACAGTTCCTTTTGTATCTAAAGCTACGGGCGTACAATTAGCCAAACTCGCATCCTTAATTATGTCGGGGAAAACCTTAGAGGAAGTGAAATTTACAAAAGAAGTCATTCCCTCTCATATTGCCGTCAAAGAAGCGGTTTTACCATTTAGTAAGTTCCCTGGTACAGATACCATTTTGGGTCCAGAAATGCGCTCAACTGGCGAAGTAATGGGTATTGATAGCGATTTCGGCCGCGCCTTTGCTAAAGCAGAATTAGGCGCAGGGGAAAAATTACCGCTTCAAGGAACTGTATTTGTTTCCATGAGTGACAGAGACAAACCTCTCGCAGCAGATGTAGTCAAGGAGTTTATTAAGTTAGGCTTTACAATCATGGCTACCCAAGGAACGCGTCAAGTTCTTCAGGAACAAGGGTTAGAAATTCAATCTGTCCTCAAACTCCATGAAGGTCGTCCCCACGTCCTGGATGCGATTAAAAATCAAAAAATTCAACTCATCATCAATACACCCTCTGGAGAAGAAGCTCATGCCGATTCTAAGCTAATTCGTCGCACGGCTTTAGGCTACAAAATCCCCATTATTACCACTATTGCAGGTGCTAGAGCCACAGCCGCTGCTATCTATTCTCTGCAAAACACAACTTTGGATGTCAAGGTAATCCAAGAATACTGTCCCATGAGTTAATTGTCTAAACTATGATTTTTGTGATTTTGATGATTTTTATGATTATTTGGCTAGTTTTTCGCAGAAATCTATGATTTTTACGACAGATATATCATCTTAATTAAAAGAATCACAAGAATCATAGTTCAGACCTTTGATGATTTTTATGATGAATCCTGCGGATTTATCGGGAAAATCCCTCATATTAATCAAAATAATCAGAAAAATCATAGTTCAGACGTTTTCCTCATCTTCATCAAAATAATCCTAAAAATCATAGTCCGACATTATTAAGCAATTGTTACAAAAGAATAATTATGGTTATCATTGAGATATTTTAACAAATATGAGGAAGCTATTTCCGGGCTAGAGAATTGATCGTTATCCCAGTAAATGTATGCTATTCAGTAATTTCAGCGTCTGAGGTGATCTCAAATTACGGCCAAAGTGCGGGTTTCCCTATAGTCAAATTATTCTCATAAATGTTACAATTATTAATATTCCCGAAAACACAAAAAATGTTTGACTTGCTACTGTGTATCTAACTATAGATACTTGTGGAAACAAGCAGACAGGTGTAACCTTTAGCAGTAAAGTACCTAATTTCCCAAATAAGAGTAACCTGAGTTGATCGGGTGTGACCAACTCAAAACATTATTCCGTTAACGACCCTATCAGCAAACCCACCATTACCCAAGAGTAGCGCCATGAAGACCGCTCAATCAGCCACCGACCTCGTGCGGACTTACCTGCGTGAGATTGGCCGTGTGCCACTCCTCACCCACGAAGAAGAAATTTTTTATGGTAAACAGGTGCAACGATCTACTGCTTTGCATGAGATCCGGGAAGGTCTTGCTGCCCAGTTAGGTCATGAACCAACTGTAGAAGAATGGGCAGCAGCCTCTGATATAGAAGTATCAGAATTAAATCAGGCGATCGCTGTTGGTGAAATAGCCAAACGGAAAATGGTAGAAGCCAATCTCCGTTTAGTTGTGTCCGTTGCCAAAAAGTACATTAAACGCAATGTTGATTTACTTGACCTCATTCAAGAAGGCAGCATCGGAATGCAACGAGGTGTAGAAAAATTTGACCCCACCAAAGGGTACAGATTTTCTACCTATGCCTATTGGTGGATACGTCAAGCTATTACTCGGGCGATCGCCGAAAAAGCCCGGACTATTCGCTTGCCCATTCATATTACGGAAAAACTCAACAAAATTAAAAAAGCCCAGCGGCAACTGTCCCAAGGTCTAGGACGTGCGCCCACAGTAGCGGAATTATCCCAAGAGTTAGATCTAACACCCAAGCAGGTGCGAGAATATTTAGAAAAAGCCCGTCTGCCATTATCTCTAGACTTGCGGTTAGGAGATAACTATGATACTGAACTGGGAGAAATGTTAGAAGACACAGGGGCAACACCGGAAGATTTTGTCATGCAAACTTCCCTCTCCTATGACTTAGAACGGATCATGTCAGAACTCACTCCCCAACAAAAGGAAGTCATTAGTCTCCGCTTTGGGTTAGTAGATGGACAATCTTTAACTCTGGCTAAAATTGGTGAAGTCTTGAATATTAGCCGGGAAAGAGTCCGCCAAATTGAACGCGAAGCTTTAAACAAACTTCGCAAATCTAAAGCCACTATGAATGAGTACCTTGCCAGTTAGTCGGTTGTTATTAGTCAATGGTCAGTTATTTTTTGCTTTGTGGGTGGAGTTTCCCCACCCATACTCACTAAATAGGTGAAAAACACTCCCATTTTAGTACGGTTAAACCGACTCCCTCGAAAGGAATAAACTGTTAGATTGGTTGACATGAATTATATAATAGTTAGCTAAATAGAATCAGCAATAACTACCAGTTATTCCAGTCACAAACACCGTCGTTAGTAGTGGCAGTAAAGGAGGTCAAAGGTGAGTAACAAATCTAATCGAGTATCAGAATTTTTTAATAGTGAGTCGGAAACAAGTAATTTATTATGGCAATACGTTAAATCATTAAGTCCAGAAACAGTTAACCAATTATCTAAACCTACTTCTACGGAAGTTTTGCAGGTAATGGAACGGAATATTATCGGACTTTTAGGAAATTTACCTTCTGAACAGTTCGGGATTACTATTTCTACTAATCGGGAAAATTTAGGTCGCTTATTGGCATCTGCGATGATTAGTGGTTATTTTTTGCGAAATGCAGAACAAAGAATGGGTTTTGATACGGTTATGCAAAGCACAGAAACTAATAATAGCGAAGTTGATTAACACTTTCAGGGCTGAAGTCACTGGGTTTTTCGCTTACCAAGTGTTTCTCTAAAAATTTTGTAAATAAATTTATATTTACTTTACAAAATAGCTAATAAACGAAAATCTGGCTGTTTATTTTCGATAGAATCTCTGTAAATAGTTTGTAGATAAGAATTTCAGCCTCTTATCCCCAAACTTTATTCTCGCTGGTAAGTTGAATTATCTCTGACTCTATCTCTAGAATTACAACTAAAAATCATCGCTAAATTTATAAACTCGATGTTATGGTAAATGTATATGAAAATTTTGTTCATAATATCTCGCGGTAAGTGGGAAACTCGGGGGCTTGGCTCCCTGAAAGGGATGGTTCGACATGGCTCACCAGCCGCGACAGGAGGGATTTTAATCCCCGTGGTATAAACACCATCCACATAATATAAAAAGCAAATTTTATGCAGTGCAGTTTTCGCTTTCAATCTGATTGCTAACGGCAAAAATTTTTGCACACCACAAAACAACTGAAATGTCAAAGATAATGCTGGTATAACTCTCTTTTCCTCAACTACGGCAAGCATTACAGTTTAAATACGTATGAACGCAAATAAAATCCTCTACGTTCGCCTTCCCTGTAACCCCATCTTTCCCATTGGTGTTGTCTATCTTGCAGATCATGTTCACAAGCTATTTCCCCATGCAGAACAGCGGATTTTTGACTTAGGCACAATCCCCCCACTAGATTATACTTCTGCCTTAGACAGATGTATTGACGAGTTTCAACCCACATTGCTCGTCTTTTCTTGGCGGGATATTCAAATTTATGCGCCAGTAGGTGGACGGGGCGGTAATCCTCTCCAAAACGCCTTTGAATTTTACTACGCAAAAAATCCCTTGATTAAATTGCGTGGTGCTTTTGGCGGATTACGAATTTTTATTGCTTATTATGTAGAATTATGGCGCAATTTAGGATTAGTTAAACGGGGTTTAAAACGCGCCCAAAAATATCAATCTCAAGCCCGTGTAGTCTTAGGTGGCGGTGCAGTTAGCGTCTTTTATGAACAGTTGGGTAAAAGCTTACCGCCCGGAACAATTATTTCCGTCGGTGAAGGAGAAACCCTACTCACAAAACTACTCAAGGGTGAAGATTTTCAGGATGAACGCTGTTATGTAGTGGGAGAAAATCAACCCCGTCAACGCCTAATTCACGAACAACCTACACCCCTAGAAAAAACAGTTTGTAATTACGATTACATCGAAACCATTTGGCCAGAATTTAATTATTACCTGCAAGAACAGGATTTTTATATTGGTGTCCAAACCAAACGTGGTTGTCCTCATAATTGCTGTTATTGTGTTTATACAGTAGTCGAGGGTAAACAAGTCCGCATTAACCCTAGTGACGAAGTTGTTGCGGAAATTCGAGAATTATACAATCGAGGAATTCGTAACTTTTGGTTTACAGATGCTCAATTTATTCCCGCCCGTAAATTCATTGATGATGCTGTAGAACTTCTCCAGAAAATCGTTGATTCGGGAATGTCAGATATTCATTGGGCAGCATACATTAGAGCCGACAACTTAACACCCGAATTGTGTGAGTTGATGGTAAAAACAGGCATGAATTATTTTGAAATCGGTATTACAAGCGGTTCTCAAGAACTGGTTCGCAAAATGCGAATGGGTTATAACTTACGAACTGTTTTACAAAATTGTCGTGATTTAAAATCCGCCGGTTTCAATGATGTAGTTTCTGTTAACTACTCCTTTAATGTAATAGATGAACGTCCTGAAACTATTCGCCAAACTATTGCTTATCACCGCGAACTCGAACGGATTTTTGGGGCTGATAAAGTTGAACCTGCTATTTTCTTTATTGGACTCCAACCCCATACCCATTTAGAAGAATATGCCTTTAAAGAGGGGATTCTCAAACCTGGTTATGATCCCATGAGTTTAATGCCTTGGACAGCAAAAAAACTCCTTTGGAATCCTGAACCATTAGGTTCTTTCTTTGGTGAAGTTTGCTTACAAGCTTGGCGACAAAATCCCAATGACTTCGGACGGGAAGTGATGAATATTTTGGAAATCAAATTGGGTTGCGCTGATTTGGAAGATGCACTTTCTGCACCGATAGAAAAACCAGAGAAACAATTGGCTGGCGTATTATAGAAAACATAAGCCCAGGTGATCAGAAAGATGCCTCTCGCTTCCGTTAGGGATACGCGGCTACACAAACGAAGTCCGCCTGTGCGGACTAATTAAAACTTAAGATATTGAACCCACGAAGGCGGTCACTGAGCTTGCCGAAGTGTGGGTTTTGCCTGTGTAGACGCGGTTTCTAACCGCCCTATTATCCGAAATCCCCAATTAATTCCATGTTACAAGGTTCAATTCTTCAACAGTTAGAAGCATCTCACCGCCATAGTGCTAGACCTATTCATTTTGGCGTGTACTATAAAAATACCTTAGTGTCTCTCTGCCATGCCTTGGAAGATCATATTTTAACGAAAGATAATGATCCTTTGGTGATTACGGCTTTCCAGCAGGGTAAATGGTATCTGGAAGAGGCTCAAAGATACGCAGATATCGCGCAACACAGCCGGGCAATTGTGATTATGGCGGCGGCTGATGCTGGTTTTGCCGAACATCCTACTGGTCAATTACCTAATATTGATTTAGTGGGATTAGCTGCTGATGATCCTGTGGCGCAGGAGTGGCATTTGATGATTTTAGCTCCTGACTACACAGCTATGGTAATTTGTCAAGAGTTATCTGAAGCTGACTATGGGAAGGATGGTTTGCCAACTTGCGATTTAGAGCGTAAATTCTACGGTTTATGGACATTTGAACCGGAATTAGTGGAAGAAACCGCAGAGTTAGCGATCGCTCATATCAAAGACTATCATCCTGAACTAGCACTCAAACTAAGTCAATATAAACAAGCAATTCACCCAGCTATCTGTCCAGGAGAAGAAGTAGCTACCGTTGTCTCTCGTGTTGTTGATTACCTCAAAACCGGACAAGGTAACTTACCTGTTCTCACAGCATCTCACCAAAAATTTCTAGATCATAACTTGGTATCTAACGAAATTCAGGCATTTTTGCGGATGGCACAATTGATTGATCTAGCAGATAGCCGTAATCCTGTAGCCGCGTCAGAAGTAGCATCTCTCGCTGAAACAATGGGGCAATTATTGGATTTACCAGCATGGCAAATTAAAAGATTACGCCTAGCTGCTTTATTGCATCGCTTAGACCCACTGCAAAAAGCCGAAAGCCTGATTAGTCCCAGTCATATAACAACAGCTTATCAAGAACAATCTCCTAGTTGTCCTCTGGCTTGTCCCCTCGTACCAGCAGCGCAAGCACTACGAATCATGCCAAGACTACGGGCTATAGCTCAAATTATCACCCACCAAAGCGAATGGTGGAATGGTACAGGCGAACCCGCCGGTTTAGCTGGTGATGATATTCCTTTAGAATCAAGAATTTTATCATTGGTTGCAGAATTTCAGCTACAAGTTAACCAGTATAAATACTCTAGCAAAGGGGGAGCAGAGATATTTTCTCAAGCCTTAGATCAGTGCCGAAAACAACAATCTACTCGCTTTGATCCTAAACTTGTAGATACATTAACTTTATTAGTGATGGGTTTACAACAGGGGCTTGATTTACCGATAATGACACCCAAGGTCAGCAGCGGTTTATGGTTACTTGACTCCCGTTGGGATACCGACAGCAAAAGTAGTGAGCAGATTTCAGTGTACAGCAAATGAATATAGAAACCATTAGATTAGGACAAAACAAACAACTCCCCGGTGCAAATTTAGAAGATGAGGATCTATCTCACCTAGATTTAAGGAAGATAAATTTAACAGGGGCTAAACTGGTGGGGACTGACTTCACTGGTTCTAAATTAGAGGGTGGTCATTTTGAAGGTGCAAATTTAATGGGGGCTAATCTGCAAGAAACCGACTTGCGGGCTAACCTCATGGGTGCAAACTTGATGCAGGCTAACTTGACAAGTGCGGATTTACGTGGTAGCAACTTACGGGGTAGTAACTTGATGGGAGCAATCCTCAATGATGCGTCCTTAGCGGGTGCTTTTTTAAGTGGTGCTAATTTGCATGGTGTAAATTTGCAGAGTGTTGACTTGCGATGTGCAGATTTACGAGGTGCAAATTTAACTGCAGCTAATCTCAAAGGTGCAGATTTAAGCGGTGCAGACTTACAAGGTGCTGTACTAATTGAAGCGAATCTTGAAGAAGCAGATTTAAGAGCAGCAAATTTAGCAGGGGCTGATTTAACCGGAGCTAATTTACTCTGTGCTGAATTAGATGCAGTGAAGTTAAATGGCGCAAATTTAGATCGGGTGTGTTTGCGGGGAACAGTTTTGGAAGCTATAGCAGGAGTCAGGAGTCAGGAGTCAGGAGTTAGGAGTTAGAAGTCAGGAGTCAGGAGTCAGGAGTCAGGAGGAAGAAAGAGGAAGAAGAATTATGTAGAACTTGATAGCCTATGAAATGGAAGGTTAAATTAGCTTGGTTTGTTTTCGGGATCATATTGGTGTTAGTGGGCATAATTCCTGTGAAGATAGCGATAGCCTTTCACCAAGTTCCTGTACCCCAAGCAATCCTTGTATTGGGTGGTAATGGTAGTCGGATGGAATTTGCTGCCCAGTTCTGGCAATCTCACAGAAATTTAGATATTTGGGTTTCTGATTTTGAATCAGACTTAAATTATAATCGCCTGATTTTTGAAAAGTTTGGTGTTCCTAATCGGCAATTACGGTTTGATGGCAGAGCGACAGATACAGTAACTAATTTTACAACTTTGGTAAACAAATTTGCTGACAGTAAGTTACAGCATCTTTATTTAATTACATCGGATTATCATATCCGAAGATCAAGAGCTATCGCTACTATTGTCCTTGGTAGTCAAGGGATTGTGGTTACACCTATTGCTGTGCCGTCATTGGGTGACAATTCAGAATCTCTGCTGCGAGTCATGCGAGATTGTGGGCGATCTGTTTTGTGGATTGTGACTAATCGAACTGGAGCTAGTTTTAATCCTCGCATTAAAGCAACTACATTTATAAGGGAAATGCCGAAAACCCTTGAAGATGTAGCTGACTTAGGAAGCTACATCTGTGCTTTAGACAAGGGATGAAGGCTAGAGGCTTTCCTTTATTCATAAACAAATTATATACAGCAGATTTCGCTCTAATGAGGTACAAACTTGAACTATGAAACTCCTGTAGTGCGGGCATCTTGCCCGCTACATAAGTACCTCATAACACCGGAAAGTGCTGTAATAGTCAAATTGAATTTGAGCATATATGCTAATCTACTAACACTGAAGGTATTGACTGAAATAGTGATATTGTTTTAAGTGTTCTTTGAAATATTCAACCATTCAATGAATATTATCCCCACCTCTATTCCTGATATCCTCCTCCTAGAACCCAAAGTATTCCAAGACTCACGGGGCTTTTTCTTAGAATCCTACAATCAAAAAACATTCACAGAGAAACTGGGAATCACAGCCAACTTCGTCCAAGATAATCACTCCAAATCTGAATACAATGTGCTGCGAGGATTGCATTATCAAATCATCCAACCTCAAGGTAAATTAGTCCGCACCATTGTCGGGACAATTTTTGATGTTGCAGTAGACATTAGAAAAAATTCCTCTACCTTTGGACAATGGGTAGGTTACGAACTCAGCGCCGAAAACAAACGCCAATTGTGGATACCAGCAGGTTTTGCCCATGGCTTTCTCGTGCTTTCAGAAATTGCCGAAGTTATCTATAAAGCTACAGATTATTATACACCAGGAGGCGATCGCGCTATCCTTTGGAATGATCCAGATTTAGCCATAGATTGGCCTCTAGAAACACCCCCAATTTTATCAGCTAAAGATAGCAACGCTCCAACTTTCAAAAACGCCGAAGTTTATGAGTAAATCAATATTACTAATAGGTAGTAACGGACAAGTTGGTACAGAACTACAACATACCCTAGCATCCAACTACAAAGTTATTGCCCTTGCCCGTCCAGAAATAGACTTAACTCACCCTGACAAATTACGCCAAATTATCAGAGAAACCCAACCCGAAATAATTATCAATGCTGCTGCTTATACCGCAGTAGATAAAGCCGAAAGTGAACCAGAAAATGCTCACCTGATCAATACTGTCGCCCCGCAAATTATCGCTGAAGAAAGTCAAAAATTAGGAAGTTTCTTAATTCATCTTTCCACCGATTACGTATTTAATGGTAATAGTCATTATCCCTATCGAGAAACAGATAGTACCAATCCATTGAGTGTATATGGACAAACAAAATTAGCGGGAGAGATAGCAATTCAACAAAATTGTCCCCACCACATAATTTTGCGGACAGCTTGGGTTTATGGAACTTATGGAAAAAGCAACTTCGTAAAAACCATGTTACGAGTTGGTCAAGAAAGATCAGAAGTTAGAGTAGTTGCCGATCAAATTGGTAGTCCTACTTGGGCGCAAGATATAGCTTCAACAATTACCCAAATTATCCCCCAATTAACCTCAGAAAATGCGGGAATTTATCACTATACAAATAGTGGTGTAGCCAGTTGGTATGACTTTGCCATAGCAATTTTTGAAGAAGCAGAAAAACTTGGTTTCCCCCTGAAAATTGCCAATATTATTCCCATTACTACCCCCGAATATCCCACACCCGCAAAACGTCCTGCTTATTCTGTCTTAGCTTGTGAGAAAATATCTCAAATCTTAGGAACTTATCTTCCTCATTGGCGACAAGAACTAAGATTAATGTTAAAAGAATTACAAGGAAAATCTCTATGAAAGCACTGATTTTATCCGGTGGAAAAGGGACAAGATTACGCCCCTTAACTTATACAGGAGCAAAACAACTTGTTCCAGTTGCCAACAAACCAATTTTATGGTATGGCATTGAAGAAATGGCTGCTGCGGGGATTACTGAAATTGGTATTATTATCAGCCCAGAAACAGGGGCAGAAGTCAAGAATAAAACTGGAAATGGCGAAAAATTCGGTGTTAATATCACCTATATTTTACAAGAAAAGCCAGCAGGATTAGCTCAAGCTGTCCAAGTTGCCCAGACTTTTTTAGGAGATTCCCCATTTGCCATGTATTTGGGAGATAACCTGATTCAACAAGGAGATTTAAGTTCATTTTTAGATAAATTTACTCAACAACAACCAGATGCTTTGATTCTGTTACGTGAAGTCACAAATCCTAGCGCTTTTGGTGTGGCAAAGGTAGACGAAAAAGGCAAAGTATTACAGTTAATTGAAAAGCCAAAAGTTCCCCCGTCAAATTTAGCATTGGTAGGGGTTTATTTTTTTTCACCAGTTATCCATGATGCGATTTCTCTGATTAAACCTTCAGCTAGAGGAGAATTAGAAATTACTGATGCAATTCAATGTTTAATAGATCAAGAAAAAGAAGTTTTAGCTTATAATCTTGATGGTTGGTGGTTAGATACGGGCAAAAAAGATGATTTATTAGAAGCTAACCGTCTCATTCTTGATACCTATTTGCAAAAATCAATTTTAGGCGATATTGATCCGAAAACTCAAATTACTGGCAGAGTGCAAATTGGGACTGAATCTAAAATCATCAACTGTACAATTCGCGGACCCGTGGTAATTGGTAATAATTGCTATTTAGAAAACTGTTTTATCGGTCCATATAGTAGTATTGCCGATAATTCAACACTCATAGAAACAGATTTAGAACACAGCGTGGTTTTAGAAGGTGCTAAAATTACTGGAATTCAGCAACGAATTATTGATAGTTTAATTGGACAACGCGCCCAGTTAAGTATTGCCCCCCGTCGTCCTAAAGCATTACGCTTTTTAATTGGTGATGATTCTCAAATTGAACTGACTTGACGCTTTAATCTCGCTTTTTAACGGGGTTCTCCACTCACCCATCAAAACTTTTTGGCTTTTGATGGGTTCTCTATGGCTAAATTCATCCTAAACTATCGGAGTTTTCACCCAATTTCGTTATAAGTTTTACTTGTCTTATCAGAGAATTTATGGTTTAATTCCTATTAAGTCATGGAAGGATACACTCATCAAATCAAGGATGTACTTATGAGCAGCCAGTTTAGATCAAAAACCCCTGTTTTATTGGCGAACTTAGCTATATCTAGTTCCTTAATCTTCACTTTTCCAGTCCAGGCGCAATTGCCGACCGTTGCACAGGTAATTTATGTTGATCCAGCTATTGGTGTAAATACTGCTGAGGCTGGCACATCGGCAACAACTCCTTACAAAACCATTACCTTCGCACTGAGTCAGACTAAACCGGGTTCAGTGATTCAGTTAGCTCCCGGCAACTATAGCAGCGAAACATTCCCTATATTACTCAAACCAGGAATAACATTACGGGGTGACGAATCAAGCAAAGGTAGAAGAGTAGTTATTTCCGGTGGTGGTATTTATATCAGTCGCACCTTCGCTAAACAGAACATTACTATCCTGGCAGATCAAGATACCACAATTGCTGGTATCACAGTCACCAATACCAATGAAAGGGGTACGGGTCTATGGGTAGAATCAAGCAACCCCAAAATCATAAACAATACATTTACTAACAACTTCAGGGAAGGTGTATTTGTCACAGGCACGGGAAATCCTCAAGTTGAAAATAACCAATTTGTGCAAAACAGTGCCAATGGCATTGCTATCACAAAATCAAGCCAGGGCGAAATTCGCAATAATCTATTTCAGAATAATGGCTTTGGTTTAGCTATTGGTGATACTTCCACACCCTTAATCACAGAAAATCAAATAGTCCAAAATAAAGATGGTATAGTCATCTCTGAATCAGCCAAACCTTTACTGCGTAAAAATGTAATTCAGAATAATCAACGGGATGGTATTGTCCTCATTCTGAATGCTTCACCGGATCTGGGTACTAACAATAATCCTGGTAGCAATAGTATCAGCAATAATGGTCGTTACAACCTCTACAATGCTACCAAAAACTTCATTTCTGCTGTTGGTAACAATGTTGATGCCTCACGTATTGCTGGTTCAGTCGAAATAGGTAACAGCCAAAGATCAACACCGTATTCCTCCCAAAGCGATGATTTATCAGCCAACGATCCCAACATCGCATTGCTACAAAAATGGGAATTAACACCCATTTCCTGTGCCTCTGGCAGCCAAGTAATTACCATCATGATGGGTGGTAAACAATACTGTGTTATGCCCCATCCTGACTTAACAGCCAATAGTTACGAATATAATCAGAGTAATGGCAACCTCAAAGCTTTAGTCAATTCCCCCAACAGAGCTTCCCGTCCGAAAAAAGAGGGTTTATAGGATCTGTGTTTTTGTTCTTTATCAATTATTTCCACCTTTTTAGTCAGAAAACGGAAAAGTCTAATCTCCTCTTACTTTAAACATTTACGAGGTCTTATGAAACATCAATGGAAAACAACGATTCCGAGGTCGGGCTTCGCTATCACAATTGCCACCTTAGCCCTATCCAGTATTTTGTCCTGGGGATCTACGGTTCAAGCCTTACCACCTGTGGATAATACAGATGATAATAGTAACAGTACTGCCATGCCGGATGTAGACCCATCGGAGGAAGCCAACACTGGAACTCAATTTACCTGTGTATCCCAAGGTGATGGTAACGTAGCTACAGTTGGTCAGCGACCCGGTGGAGAACCAATCCCTGTAATTATTTGGACTTCAGCATCTTTAAAATACTTTGGTGAGAAATTTACTCCTCAAAGCCGTTGCCAAATCGTCACACCGAAATTAAATGCGGCTGTAGCTGAAAGTGGCGGTAGCCTCAAAGATGTCGTGCTGATGAGCGGTAAAGTCCGCAATAAAACTGTCATTTGCGTAGTTTCTGTCAATGACACTGGTTGTGATGGTAATAATACTCTATTTACTTTAAACCCGGACAACGCCAAAAAGCCAGAGGAAATTCTTACCCAAATGATGCAAATCAGTCGTGAGGGTTCTAGTGCTGGCGTAATTCGGGAAACAAAAGGTCGTGTGCAGGTAACATTGAGCGATTTACTACCCAGAAAGAATAAGAATAATCGCGTACCTCGGCAAATCAGAAAAAAACCTGCTATTAGAAATAAGTCTGGTGGTTTGTAATTATTAATTTAATGGGTACTAAGTAGGTGGACGTAAAATAACCAAAATGTATAACGATATGTAAATTTACCTCAATGCGTTATTGTGCTTGAGTTTTAGCCATTTCACAAAACGAAATATATTTTGATTTTCCTCCGCCCACCTACTTACATCTCATGCTGATGCTCCTCTTACTTTAAACATTTACGAGGTTTTATGAAACATCAATGGAAAACAACGATTCCGAGGTCGGGCTTCGCTATCACAATTGCCACCTTAGCCCTATCCAGTATTTTGTCCTGGGGATCTACGGTTCAAGCCTTACCACCTGTGGATAATACAGATGATAATAGTAACAGTACCGCCATGCCGGATGTAGACCCATCGGAGGAAGCCAACACTGGAACTCAATTTACCTGTGTATCCCAAGGTGATGGTAACGTAGCTACAGTTGGTCAGCGACCCGGTGGAGAACCAATCCCTGTAATTATTTGGACTTCAGCATCTTTAAAATACTTTGGTGAGAAATCTACTCCTCAAAGCCGTTGCCAAATCGTCACATCGAAATTAAATGCGTCCGTCGCTGAAAGTGGGGGTAGCCTCAAAGATGTTGTATTGATGAACGGTCGAGTCGGAGAGAAAACCGTCATTTGCGTAGTTTCTATCAGTGATACTGGTTGTGATGGGACTAATACTCTCTTCACCTTAAACCCAAAAAACGCCAAGCGGTCTGAAGAAATTCTTGCCCAAATGATGCAACTCAGTCGTGAGGGTTCTAGCGCTGGTGTTATTCGGGAAACAAAAGGTCGTGTGCAAGTTAGATTGAACGATTTGCTCACCAAGAAAGCTAATCGCTCACTGCGGCAAACTACCAAAAAACCTGCTGTTGAAAATAACTCTGGTGGTTTGTAATTACCTTAAACAGCAAGAAGGCTCACACTGTACCTGTACTCAGGTCAGTGTTGAGATGAATTGCGCGTGAGGAAAGGAGTGTAGTCTGACCAGATTTGTAGCTTGCTTCCCGCAGGGTGCGCCGCGAAAACCGGAAAGACTACAACGACGAAACGAGCAAAATATTCGTTTTTTATTCGGTATGTTTTGATTATTTGTGTTACCATGAATATACGAACACGGTAAGGTCGATACCATGTATAGAGCAATTAAAGTTAGAATTTATCCCACTGATGAGCAAGAATCATATTTAGCTCAATGTTTTGGTAATACTCGATGGTTGTGGAATTATATGCTTAATGCCACTACTGTCGCGTATAAAGAAATAAGCATTGGGCTTTCTAAAGCGGCTATGGATAAGTTGCTTCCAGGATTAAAAAAGGAATATGAATGGTTAGGACTTGCATACAGTCAAGTGTTGCAACGAGTCACATTCAATCTTTCTAGTGCGTTTGTCAACTTTTTTGAAGACCGTGCTAAATTTCCTAACTTTAAATCTAAACATGGTAAACAATCAATTCAATATCCCCAAAATGTGAAACTGATGCCAGAGGATTCTGTGATTAAGTTTCCTGGCAATTTAGGGATGATGAAAACCGTGTTCCATAAAGAATTGCCCGATGCAAAATTCACGGCTGTAACAATATCAAGAAATGCAGACGGTAAGTATTATGCATCTATTCTTTTTAACCAAAATGACAATCCGGTAGTTGCAATTAGAAAAGCTATTGGTGTTGATTTGGGATTGAAAAACTTTGCTATAACTTCCGAAGGCTCAAAATATGACCTTCCTAAGAAGCAATTAGCTCTTCTTGAAAAGAATAAAAAGCGCAAGCAGAAAAAACTAGCTAAGAAGACCGATAAAACATCTAATAAACGTCGTAAAGCCAAACGTTTAGTCGCAAAAGTTTCTAGCAAAATAGCTAGAGTCCGTGAAGACTTTCTACACAAACTATCTCGCAAAATAGCATACGAAAACCAAGTTATTTGTGTAGAAGATTTGGCAGTTAAGAATATGGTTAAAAATCCCAACTTGGCAAAAGCTATTAGTGACTCTTGTTGGGGAATGTTTCAAACCATGCTCAAATACAAAGCTGAAAGATTTGGTCATACTTATCAAGAAATAGGTCGTTTCTTCCCGTCTTCTCAACTTTGTAGTGAAACTCTACTACCAATTCCGGTGTGGCAAAAAGGATATGATTCGTTAGGAGTTAGGTTTGTAGATTGCCCTCACTGCCAAAAACAGCATGATAGAGATATCAATGCCGCAATAAATATTAGAAATGAAGGTTTGCGACTTTGGGCGTTAGGAACTAGCGCTTCTGCCCTTGGAGGGGATGTAAGACCAAAGTCTTAGGGACGTAAAAAATCCATGAAGTCCGAGGCAGTCCCCATTGAATTGGGAAGCCTACACTGTACCGTCAGGTCAGTGTAGGTAGTTCACTTTTAAAATTTACGAGGTTTTATGAAACATCAATTGAAGACAGCAATTTTAGTTACTACCTTAGCCATATCCAGCATTGTTGCCTTGGGATCTTCAGTTCAAGCCTTACCACCAGTAGATAATGGCAACAACAAAGTCAATAATAGCAACAGTAGTCCGGTGGCAGATGTAGACCCATCGGAGGAAGCCAACACTGGAACTCAATTTACCTGTGTATCCCAAGGTGATGGTAACGTGGCTACAGTGGGTCAGCGACCTGGTGGAGAGCCAATCCCTGTAATTATCTGGACTTCAGCATCTTCAAAATACTTTGGTCAGAAATTTACTCCTCAAAGTCGTTGCCAAATCGTCACACCGAAATTAAATGCGGCCGTAGCTGAAAGTGGGGGTAGCCTCAAAGATGTTGTATTGATGAACGGTCGAGTTAATAACAACACTGTCATTTGCGTAGTTTCTGCAAATGATACTGGTTGTAATGGACGCAATACTCTGTTTACCCTCAAACCCGAAAATGCCAAGAAAGCAGACCAAATTCTTGCCCAAATCATCCAAATCAGTCGTAAAGGTTCTAGCGCTGGTGTAATTCGGGAAACACAAGGTCGTGTAAAGGTTAGATTGAGCGATTTACTCACAAACAATGTCAATCGCTCACTTCGGCAAACTACAAGAAAACCTGCTGTTGAAAATAAATCTAGTGGCTTGTAATTATTAATTGAAGTTGCTATAAGTGGGTTGATGTTAAAAATTGTCATAACGACAAGGGCAATTTTGAACGCCAACCTGCTTACGTCTCCTGCCAGAGATACAGAAATTAAACCGAATTCCTGTCATTACCAGAATTTACAAAAATAATTAAGCATATGAGTTTATATTTTACTAGGGTAAATTATCCAGTTTTGACTACGGCAATAGTGGCAGCTATTGTCATTTCTATCCCAACACCTGCTGCTGATCCTATCAGTCTTCAAAAGATTGCCCAAATTGCCAAAAACACCTCAGTCCAAATTAATGCAGAGGGTGATATTACTCCTGGAGGTTCAGGTGTAATTATTGCTAGACAAGGTAATACTTATACCGTACTTACAGCTAATCATGTGGTGTGTGATGTGTTAGACAGACCGGGAGAAATTGTTTGCGCTAAAGACATTACTTATTCTATTCGGACAAATACAGGGAAAGATTATGCTGTTAAAGATATCAAAGTGTTGCAGAAGGGTAGAAACGACCCAGATTTAGCTTTAGCTACTTTTGTGGCTACAGAAGATTATCCCATTGCTACTTTAGGCAATTCTGATGAGATGGTAGAGGGTACGGATATCTTTGTTGGTGGGTTTCCAGCCGTATTTGGTAAAGTTGGATCTGCCAGAGACTTTGCTTTTACCAAGGGAATAGTTGTTTCTCGGAATAATAGTCCTATTAATGGCTATGGTTTGATTTACGATGCCAGAACTGTAACTGGTAATAGTGGTGGTCCTGTGTTTGATATTATTGGTAGAGTTGTGGCAATTCATGGATTAGCTGATACATCAGCCAAGAATAAAACAGAAACAGGAGAAATCGTGACTCAGAAGACAGGATTTAATGCGGGGATTCCTGTTAATACTTTTTTAGCTATAAGTGAACCAAGTATTAAAAATACTCCGATTCAAAAAAATCAGAGTTCTACGAATGAACCTCCTGCTACTCGTTTAAGTAATCCTCAGTCAGCAAGAGACTTTTATGCTAGGGGTATTACTAAACTTGATCAATATAATTATCAAGAATCGGTGGAAGATTTTAATCAAGCAATCAAGCTTGACCCTAAATATTCAGAAGCTTACTTTAAACGGGGATATGTCTACACATGGTTAAGAAAATATTCAGAAGCTCTTGTAGATTTTAACCAAGTTATTGCTATTGATCCTAATTATTTGGATGGTTATCTTAATCGTGGCTGGACTCAGATTTCGTTACAAAATAATCAAGCAGCCCTTGAGGATTTTAATCGCGCTATGCGTCTTAATCCTAACTATGCTATTACTCATGCTCATCAAGGTATGGCTTATCTAAAGTTAGGAAACTATGAAGCGGCATTAGAATCTTCTAAACAAGCTATTCGTCTTGATCCTAACAATAGTTATGGGTATTCTATTCAGGCAAATATTTTTAATGCTTTAAAAGACTATCAATCAGCTATAAAAGTATCAAGTACAGCTATTTTGATTGATCCTGATAATTTCAGTGCCTACACAAATCGTGCCATAGCTCGCACTCTGACTAATGATTATCAAGGCGCTCTTGCAGATTATCAAAAATCTTCAGAAATATTTAATAGACGTTATGTTAAAAAATCTACTTCTCAAGTCGAGGAAAAGCCAAAACAAACTTCCCAGCTTACCACTGATGCCAATATAGAGTTAATTAAAAGCTGGGAATTAACAAATGTTTCCTGTACCTCTGGAGAAAAAATAGTGCAAATTATGATTGATGGTAAACAATATTGTGTCAATCCTCATCCTAGTTTAATTCAGAAAAATTATCAATACAATCGCGGTACAGGTAGGTTAGAATCTTGGAAATGAACTGTGTCCTATTCAATTATATTTTTCTAGAAGTGTCTCTACACCGGCATTATGATCTAAGAAGGAAAATAAATGTCTGTAGAGCAGTTTGCCATCTTTATCTAATATAAATTGTGCTGGTAATGGCGCTCCTAATGCCTGTCCAGTTCTATAAGTACGAAATGTATGGCAACTGGAATCACTCAATAATGGCATTTTTAAGCCCAAGTCTTGAACTATTATTTGACTTTGCTTTTTGTCGGTGCTAGTAATTAATAGAATTTCAATTCCCCGATTTTTAAACTGTTCATAATTTTCATTTAAGGCTTGAATATGGGGATAACAAAATGGGCAATATTGCTTTTCGGTAAAAATTCTGGTAAAGGCAATTATTACAGGTTGTTTACCTCGAAAATCAGATAGCTTAACAACAGTATTGTTAGTAATATCTGATAATTTAAAATCTGGTGTGCCTATACCCAATCTGAAATTATCTAACGCGGGTATAGGGAGAAAATTATGGAAAAATCGCTCGTTAAATAAGCCAGTAAAATCAGTTGAAGTCAACATAAGATATTCAAAATTAAAAGTTTAATTACCAAATTCCCAACTCTCTAAATATCAGCAAAGTAAATTTTAGACTTCACGGGATCAGGATTCATGGTTTTGTCCCCAGGTTGCCAATTAACAGGACAAACTTCATCGCTATGGGACTGAACGTGCTGAATTGCTTGTAATGTTCGCAGGGTTTCATCTACATTCCGACCAAAGGCTAGATTATTAATAGTGGAGTGTTGTAGAATGCCATCTTTATCTATGATAAATAAACCGCGTAAAGCAATACCAGCGGTGGGATCGAGAACGTTATAAGCGGCACTAATTTCTTTTTTGATGTCAGAAACTAGGGGATAATTTATGTCACCGACTCCACCAGATTTACGATCTGTTTGAATCCAAGCGAGGTGAGAAAATTCACTATCAACGGAAATACCCAAAATTTCTGTATTTAGTTGGCTAAATTCTGCGTAGCGATCGCTAAATGCTGTAACTTCAGTGGGACAAACAAAGGTAAAATTCAAGGGGTAGAACATCAGAACAACATATCTACCACGATAGTCAGACAATTTAATTGACTTAAACTCCTGATCTACTACGGTTGTTGCTGTAAAATCGGGAGCCTGCTGACCAATCCGGAGACATCCCTCTGTTCCATAGGTAAGTGTCATTAATCTAATTCTCCTTTAACTTTATATCATAGTTGGATTTATTTTTGAGCGCAGGCACATCGGTTAGATTGAAACTTTTAGAGTCTTGAAAAACTCATGTTTTCGGCTCAATTAGGGACTTTTTAACTTAATATCCTCAGCAGACGATTATATCATGAAGGAATATATCAGCAAATCGGCTTTTGGTGATAGGCGCTCCCATTATTTATGTGGAAGCGCATCTGAAGACTTAAAAACTAACTTCTATTTTTCAGCTAGTTATTAACATACTTACCAATCACCTGAGCAAAATCTGGTACTGCCTCTTGTACGTGTTTTTCTGCGGAATTACGGAATTTTTCGTAAGTTCCTCGCACCAGTTGGCGTTTGGTATTTTTAACCCTGGCATCAGTTACACCTAGCAGCGCATTTGCGGTCTGATTACTATTGGCTGTGAGGTATTCCACCGGTTCACCCTGTTGCACTCCTTCACTCCAAATGGGATCAATTGCAGTTAAGCAAACCGGTAGGAGGGACTCAACCACATTGGTGATATAACCCGGTTGAATTCCCTTGAGTGCAGCAAAGGCGGCTTTCATGGCCATACCGCTTATGCCTGACTTAGATGCCAGTTGTGCGTCTATCATGGTGCAGCAGTCTTGGACAATCAAGTCCTTATGACCAGAATTCATTAATTCTTCATTCAGTCCCATTTTAATACTCCTAAGTATCAAATTGCTTGATTTATTATCATATAAGTAGTTGAATAAAATTAAATTCATTCATGGAGTCAGGGAACAGGGAAAAGTATAGCATTCGGAGAATTTTGATGTTGATTGCACCCCATTATTCCCAAGATGCTTCAGCGTAGCTTGTCCTGGACATCATTCAGGCTTAGTTTGTTGCTAAGGTTATGTGTCATATTCAGATCACGAGAACATAAAAACTGAAGATATCATTAATTCCCCTGTTGAACTTATCCCCTTGGGAAGTTATTATGTATGGGAGTAAGGTGCTTCTTGGCAGTCAGTAACTCAGCCCTAAAGGGACTGAGCTTGTAAGAAATTGCAAGCTGTACTGACCAGTCTAAGTCTTAACTGACTACGTTTTTTGAGTCACGACACCCTGGAATGCGTAGCTAGTTCCCTGCTCTGTCGCTTGTGATTAAACAGTTTCAAAGTCACTGAAACAGTGTTGCAAGCCTAACAAGCTCTTAAAACATTGACGTTCGCGCAAGCGTGCCGGAGGCATTCAGCTAACATTACCCCAGAAATGGGAGGCTCTTCGGAGCAACACATTATGCGTACAGAGTTGGGAAATTTGAATCGGTAATTGTCCCGTTGAAAGTACACCACAAAAGTACCCCGAATTTCTCAACTCCAAGGCGGTAATGAAAAAATATTCACAGCGGTTAAAACCGCCCGTGTCGTTTCCCTCTCAGGGCTAAAGCCGCTGAGTTTCACGCTTACCGGGTATTCTTATGACAAAATAGCCTAAAAGATCAAAAATAATTGAGAAGACACAAATTTCAGGAGTTAATCAGTTTTACCTTGAGTATTATTATTTCCCTTCCCTAAGTAGATGATACTGTGGGATATTAACTTCATTATTGAGCAATACCTTCGCCAAATTGAAAAAAGCCTTGATTCGTAGGTTGGGTTGTTGCTTAACCCAACAAAGCAAAAATGGCGCAGGTATTATGAAGATAACCCCTGAATTCTTTGTTGATAAAATTTCTATTCAAGTTTAACTGATCAGAATCAACCATAACAGTATGTCTTACGTATCTCTCCTAAAAAACATACCAGAAATATTCAGCCAACCAACGGGAATAGCCGCTATAGCTTCCCTTGGTATCCACGGCGCTATTGCCTTAATTGTGCCATTAATGCCAGTTAACTCTGGTCAATCTTCTAAAACTGACTCACCCAAAGCAGTGGGATTGATGGAACTGAGTACCGCTGATCAAAGCCGATTACCACAACCCCCTAGTACATCCCCAGTAGCTTTACAGCAACCCCAATTACCGCTACAGCAACAACTACCAGGTGCTAATTCAAGCAGTCTATTAACTAACTATCCCGCTTTACAACCGGAATTATCTAGTCAGTCGGTATTACCAGCTATTCCGAGTTCGCCAACTAACTTGAACCTTTCTTATCTGCCTAGCAAGCAATCTATTGAAAGATTGACTCGCAATGATTTACAGATAGCAATGTCTAGATTACCAAGAAGTACATATACTCCCTCGACTTCCTCGACTTCTCCTTTTGTCAATAATCTAGATCAGAGAATGAAAGAAACCGGATCTCTCGGTATTAATCGGTTACCAGAACTGCGACAAAGTCATGAAATACCTGGAGAACCACTGAATAATCCGTCTGCTGAAGCTATTGATATTGGCAGTACAACAACAGCAGGTATTTCACCACCACAAACAGTGGCCTCAGGAAATAATGCTGTTAAGATTCCTCAAGGTGGGGAAAAATTAGCTTTAACAGATAATTCTAGGGGACAATCGCCAGAAATCATCACAAATGAATCTGAATCAAAAGGTAAAAAAACTGAACAATTACTGGCTAAACTGAACTCCTACAATACTCTTAGACAAAATATTCGTCAAGAATATCCCAATGTTAAAGAGAAAGGGGTAATTCGTGAAACCATCTCTACAGATACACCGGAGATGGAAGGGACAGTTGTGGGTAGATTAGTTGTAGATCCAGATGGTAAGGTTTTAGATATTAAATTCCAAGCAGGAACAGAATCGCCTAAGTTACAATCTAAGGCTAGGGAATTTTTCAGTGCTAATCCACCTCAAGCTGATAAGCAGTTAATTAGCTCTTATCCTTTCCAACTCAAGTTCCAAAATAATCCCAATTCTACGGGAGTAAGTTCTAAGATTCAACCAACAGCCACTTCAAATTCTCAAAAATTACCTGAAGTGCAAATCAAACCTTCACTAACACCAAATTCTCAAAAATTACCTGAAGTGCAAATCAAACCTTCACTAACACCAAATTCTCAAAAATTACCTGAAGTGCAAATCAAACCTTCACTAACACCAAATTCTCAAAAATTACCTGAAGTGCAAATCAAACCTTCACTAACACCAAATTCTCAAAAATTACCTGAATCTGAAAATACTAAAAATCGTCCCGAAACTCCATCAGTAAATACTTCTAATTCTGTCACTTCTGAAAAATCCAGTAGTAATTCGCCGGCTGTATCTACTGAATCTAATCAAAAACTTATCCAAACCTTACGCCAAATCAAGGAAGAAAGAAAAAATCCTTAGCACCATGATCAAGGATCTGGTGCGTTACGTTATCGTTAACACACCTTACGTATTTTTGAAGAATCAAACCGGATTTCTATAGATTTGTAAGGGTTTAGCAGTGTTTATTGGTGTCAACGTAAGAACCGCCAGGGAATAAATTCCCTGTCTCATAGCTCAAGTCCGTTAAAACGGACTAATAAATTTTGCTAGTGTTTAGTCATCAAAAGAGAACTTTCGATATTAGCAAGGAACTTGAGTTCGGCATGGGGTTTTGCGTTAAGTTGACACCAATGAAGCTCTTGCTTTACCCTTACATAAAAAGACCGCAGAAATATTAGACATGGATTGGATTACTCTCCTGCGATCGCTACAATCTGACTTTCTGAAAAGGTTAACATCTAGTTGTCTACTTCATTGTGAAATAGAAGGTCAACATAGTGAATTAACTATCATTTCTGGTGAGAGATTAAAGGCATTACGGGAATTTTGCTGGTTAATGGCGGAAAAATATAAACGCACTTCCCCAGTCCGTGACGTTTTTATTAATAATCTTAAAGGTAAATTAGGCGAGGAAGTTGTTAAAGAAAGATTAGCGGATTTTATTACGGAAGTAGATTATGAAAAACGCTTTGGTGGTGATGGTAAAAGTGATTTTACACTCACTGCTAATTCTGTAATTGGCGTTGAAGTCAAATCTCGTCACGGTAGTATTGATAGAGTTAGATGGTCAGTGAGTGCAGAAGAAGTGGAAAAAAATGCAGTAATTGTTTGTATTTTGATTCAAGAAGAAGTCAATGAAGCTCAATCTGCATATCACCTTTTTTTAGCTGGATTTCTCCCCACGCAAATGATTAAATTGAAAACTGGGAAAATTTCCTTTGGAATTAATCAATTATTGTATGGTGGTGGTTTATTTTCCTATTTAGAACAATTTTCAATTTCGGCAAATTCTCATAAATCTGATTTACCTCAAAGTCAAATAATTAAACCCCAATCTACACCTGTTGATTTAACTATTTTTTATTTAAATCTCGGTGATGAATATTTCCAAAAAGGGGAATATGCAGCGGCAATTAATAGTTACAATCAAGCTCTACAGTTTAATAATAGTGATGCTGATATTTATTATAAACTCGGTTTAGTTAATTATCAATTAGGTGAATATCACACAGCAATTACTAATTATAGTCAAGCAATAAATATTAATATAAATCATCCTCAAGCTTACAATCAAATAGGTTTAGTACATTATCAAATAGGTAATTATCACATAGCCATAGAAGCTTACACCCAAGCAATTAGAATTAATCCTCATATTGCGATTAATTATAAAAATCGTGCTGATGTTCGTTCTCATATTGGTGATACTCAAGGAGCAATTGAAGATTATAATCAGGCAATTAACCTTAATCCTGATTATGCTACCACGCAAAAAGATAGACAAATATCTCGATATTTATTAGATAAACAACAGCAATTAAAGCAAATAATTGATATTGATCCTCATGATGCTATTGGTTATAAAAATCGTGGACATGATCGGGTTGAATTAGGAGATTATGAAGGAGCAATTACTGATTATAATCAGGTAATTCAAATTAATCCTGATGATATTGATGCTTATTATTGTCGGGGTAATGCTCATTTTGATTTAGGAAAATATGCAGCAGCAATTGCCGATTATACTCAGGTAATTAAAATGAATTTTCACTATGTTAATGCTTATTATAATCGAGGAAATGCCCTATTAGAAATTGCAGATAAACAGGGAGCAGTTGAGGATTTCCATAAAGCAGCAAATTTATATTGGCAAGCAGGAAAATTAGCAGAATATAAAGATACACAAGCTAGAATAATAGAATTAGAAATAGAAGCATCTTTAGATATTTTAAATTTCTAATATCAATTTTTTGTGGTACAGAATCATAAAATCATCCGTCTTTATCTGCGTTTATCTGCGTTTATCTGCGGTCAATAATTATTAAAATCTGACTTTAAAATTTATCAAAACAGTTTATAATAAAATAGTTATTAGTGAGTAACTTACAAGTATATGAATAATCAGGGCAAACAAGTTTATAATTACACCGTCATTCTCGAAAGGGAAGAAGATGGAGGCTATCATGCTTTTTGTCCCCTTCTTAAGGGCTGTCATTCTCAAGGAGATACTTTTGAAGAAGCGATCGCCAATATCACAGAAGCTGTAGAATTATATCTTGAAAGTCTCATGGCTGATAATCAACCTATTCCTAAAGAAGATTTTATTGTCAAGCCATTAACTGTTTTAGTATGAGTATTTTTCCAAGTGTCAAAGCTAAAGAGTTTATTAAAGTTGTTGAAAAATTAGGTTTTTATTTTGATCGTCAAAAGGGCAGTCACGTCATTTACAAGCATAATGATGGGCGTAGGGTTGTTATTCCTATTCATTCGGGAAAAGATATCAAACAAGGTACTTTAACAGGAATGATTCAAGATGTTGGTATTGATAAAGAAACATTCTTCAATTTGTTAGGAAGATAGGAGATACTTCTCAAATCCTCCATTTTTTTAAATTGTCGGTTATATTTAATTAACGCATCCTAAAAGCTTGCACTATCGCCTATTTCACAGTACCATCATCGCTATTTCAATAACCAAACCAACCTGAACGCCTATTTCACAAGAGTGCGATCGCACCATAGGTTAAAATAGAACTCAAAAAGCCCCCCTTTCTAAGGGGGGTTGGGGGGATCAAAATGTATTTACCATACAACAAAAACCTTGTACCAAGAGCCAAGGAATTAAGAAAAAATATGACTTTGGCAGAGAAAAAACTCTGGTATGACTATTTACGGGATTTCAAATATAGAGTTCATCGTCAACGCCCTATTGATAACTTTATTGTAGATTTTTACTGTCCTCAATTAAAGTTAGTCATTGAGGTAGATGGTGATAGTCACTACACAGAAAATGCTCAGGAGTGCGATCGCCAAAGAACGGAAATATTACAAGGTTACGGTTTAAAAGTGATTAGGTTTAATAATCATGATGTGTTGGATAATTTAGCTGGTGTTGTGACTATTATTGAAGGATTAGATCCCCCCTAACCCCCCTTACTAAGGGGGGAACAAGAAATAAGAAAGTTACCCTTTTTAAGTAAGGAAATATATCAATCAAAGTCCCCCTTTCTAAGGGGGATTTAGGGGGATCTCATTGCCGGATTAGATCCCCCCTAACCCCCCTTACTAAAGGGGGGAACAAGAAAGAAGAAAGTCCCTCCTTTTAAGTGGGAAATAAATCAATCAAAGTCCCCCTTTCTAAGGGGGATTTAGGGGGATCTCATTGAAGGATTAGATCCCCCCTAACCCCCCTTTCTAAAGGGGGGAACAAGAAAGAAGAAAGTTCCCCTTTTTAAGTAAGGAAATATATCAATCAAAGTCCCCCTTTTTAAGGGGGATTTAGGGGGATCTAGATCAATTCCGATACTTTACAAACACCTCTAAACTCCATCCCATTCAACCCAAGGCGTAGTGATTCACCATTCCATTCACGATGAAGCTCAAAGGTTGTTTGTAATTGTAAACGTCTTTTATTTAATTGCCAATTAAATATTGATGAGATAACAGCACCACTAATTAAAGCTCCAGGAAGGGCGCTAATAATTGAATTCAGCCACATCATTGTTTCACTCCTCCAATTGTTATACTAAATATTTATAAAAAACATTTTTTATTATTTTGAAAATGATGCTTAGGTAATGAAAAAGTAGGGTGTGTAAAGCCCTTCGGGCATGGCTACGCTAGAGCGACAGCGTAACGCACCAAATTAATAATATGGGTGGTGCGTTACGGCGGATTGTTAATGTTGTTTTTTTGCCCAAATTTGTAGCCGCCTAACGCACCCTACAAGATCAGCGATCGCACTACAAGATCCGCGATCACACTTAATTAGTTGCCCTTACCCTTATGCCTATTAAGAATTGTTCTGCAATTCTTAATGAATTTCCATTTCTCATCAATTTGGTCTTCATGCTTAGGGTCAGGAATATTGTTATAACATTGTTTAGTAATCTCTTGTCTAAGATTAATACACTTAAGAACTCTATTAATTTTGTCCAGAATTACGTCAGGATCATCATCCCCATTACACGCTGGGGTCTCACACATTTCATCTTTATAGTTTTCCAAATATTTTAGTCTATCGTCATCACAGGTTCTTTCTTTTGTTTTTGTATTAGGTTTTGCATCAGTGTTAACACGAACTTTCTCTGTTAAATATGTGGCGATGTCATATGAATAATAAAGATATAGAGAATATACGGTAACAGTCATAGCTACTGCTCCTCCGAGTAAGGGGAGGTATTCGACCATAGCGGCACGTCCACTCGGGTCAGTGTAAATGACCGGATTAGCATTAGCATATAAATAATCATGCAACGTTATCGGCTGATTATTGTAACCCTCAAAAGGATCAGTCGAAACAAACCGCCCCGTAGCAGAATCATAATACCTTGCACGTAAATAATAACCATCTACCGCATCATCAAACTGCTCACCAGCAAACAGATAATTATTATCCGCATCCCCCACTTTACGGGTTAAATTACCATAAGCATCATAATCATATTCAACAACAACAGCCCCATTATTATCTGTTAATAGACGAGTGCTACCTAAACCATCTACTTGATAATAAATACGATTATTGCCATTATCTTGAGAAATCAAATCCCAACCATGAGTATAGGTAGTCTTAACATCACCATTAACTTGATATTCCTCAATTACTTGGGCATATTGCTGTTGATTATTGTCAATTAAAAAGCGAGTTTCTTCACCATCAACATTAATAGCGACTCGAATCCCAATATGATCATATTCAAATTCAATTCGTCCCGTTTCGCCATTTTCCGTGACTTCTACTGCTGTTAATTCCCCTTTAGCATTCCATTCATATTCAGCTTGAGTTGTGCCATTTTCAACTTTAGCTTTGAGATTACCTTCATTATCATATTGATAGTTTGTAACCTTACCGCCAAGGGTTTCTTGTAATAATCGGTCATTATCATCATAAGTGTAGGTAGTTGTTCCCTCAACAGAATCTATCTTTTGTAAACGATTACCTACAGCATCAAATTGATATTGAATAGTCTTATTAGCAACAACAGAATCAGTGGTTTTTTCTTGGGTGAGACGATAAAGATCATCATAACTATATTCAACAATCCGCCCGTCATTTTCCTCCACTTTTAGACGATTACCCATACCATCTAAAGTGTAGGTATAACTAGAAATAACATTCGTTTGATTGCGATTTTCCAGGTAAGTTAAACGGTTTAAAAGGTCATATTGTTGATTTTCAATCACACCATTCCCAAACTTAGTTTTAATCAAATTACCTACAGCATCATAATCATAGTCAGTCACCCCATTATCAGCGTCTTTGACTGTATCAATGCGGTTGATTTTATCGTAGGTGTAAGTAGTTGTGCTGGAGGGAACGATTAAAGTAAGGATATTTCCTGCATTATCATAGGTATATTGAATCTTACGGCTATCAGGTTCAGTCCGAGAAATTAACCTATCACGCTCATCATAAACATAACTTGTCACTCCTCGATTATCGGTAACAGTGACTAATTCTCCTGTAAGAGTATAGGTAAAAGTTTCTGTTGGTGTACCATCAGAGAAAGATTTTTCAATCAACCAATTACGCTCATTGTATTTATAAGTAGTAACAACACCGTTAAAATCTGTCACCTCAATTAAATTGCCAATCTTATTATGAATTGTCTCATTTTCTTGTCCTTCCGGTAAAATTGTGGCTTGAAGACGGCGTAAACTATCATATTCAAACTTAGTGATATTTCCATTTGCGTCTTTTTGTTCAATTAAATTACCCACCGCATCATATTTATATTCCGTGCGTTGATTTAAAGCATCAATTACCGTCGTCAATCTTCCTAGTGCGTCATATTCATAATTAGTGGTATTTCCTGCTAAATCGGTTTCTGCAATGACTCGTCCTAACCCATCATAACTGGTGGTCATTGCCGTATTATTAGCGTAATTTGTAGAATTTAAACGATCTAAATCATCATAACCGTAAATAGTTTTACGCCCTAAAGCGTCAGTCATGGAAATTTGTCGCCCGTCTGCATCATAAGTATAGGTGGTGACTTCATTTAGGGCATTAGTCCGGCTAATTAGGCGTTCAGCATTATCATATTTTAATTCAGTCCGATTGCCTAATTCGTCAATTTCCGCAATCACTAATCCGGCTTTATCGTATTCTTTCTTAGTGCGAGGATTATCGTTTAAATCATTAGGGGTACTATCAGGATAAATAACCTCAATTTGTCGTCCTAATTTGTCATAGACATAGTAGGTTTTACGCCCTAATTCATCAGTAAAAATCGTTAACCGATCTAAAGCATCATATTCATTTTTGGTGTGAGGATTATCGGTTAGAATATCTGGAGTGCTATCAGGAAGGATAGTTTCAATTAATAAACCGCGCTCATTATAACGGTATTCTGTCCGTCTTCCCAATGCGTCAATTTCCGCAATTTTTTCTCCTGCGGCGTTGTATTCTGTTTTGGTAATACCTCTTGCACAACCACAGCTACTACCTTCAGGATCAGCTTTTTCAATTAACCGCCCTTGTGCATCATAGATGTAATTGGTAATTGCTCCTAAAGCATCGGTGACACTTTTAACCCGTCCATTATTATCATAAGTAAAGGTAGTTTTTGCACCAGTAGGATCGATTAATTCAGTGAGATTGCCAAAATTATCATAACTAAAAGTGCTGGTTTTATTATTAGCATCAATGACTTTTGTTAATAATCCATTTGCACCATAGTTATAGGTAGTGACATTACCTTCTGCATCTTCTCGTTGAGTGAGATTGCCACTAACATCATAAGTGTAAGTGGTTTTATTGCCTAAAGCATCGGTTTCTGTAAGGATGTCGTTTTTAGCATTGTAGGTATAGGTTTTAGTGTTACCTTCTCCATCAGTTTCTATAAGCTTATTACCCCGATTATCATAGGTGTAACTGGTGGTATTACCTTCTGGATCTGTTTCACTCAAAAGGTTATTATTAGCGTTGTATGTTCTTAAAGTAATACCTCCCAATTGGTCAACTTCTTGAATCACATTACCTTGTTTATCAAAAATTCGAGTAATGTTATTACCGAAAGGATCTTTGATAGTTTGACTAGAAGCAGCAGCATCAAAGTTAATTTCTAATTCATTGCCATTAGCGTCAATAATCTTGCTAATTTGTCCATTTTCATCGTATTCCGTGCGAACGCTAGTTCTGTTTAACGGATCGATGACTTTAGTGAGGTAGTGGTCGCGTTGAGCTTGATACTTGAAAGTAGTTTCGTTATTAGTGCGATCGCCAAACTCGATGAGATTGCCATTTGTGTCATAGCTGTATTTCAAGGATTTGCCATCGGGGTCAATGATTTCCGTAATCCGCCCCTGAGTATCGCGGATAAAGTCAATTTTTGCTCCCGTAGAACTGGTAATGCCGTTGTCGGTGTAGGTCAGTTTGTTGGCGTTGCGGTCTACTATAGTCTCTAATCCTTCATATTGGTCATAAGTGTACTTTGTCCCATCCTTCGTCGTCAGAATGTAATCGCTGGGATTGTAGGTCAAACCAAACAAGTAGATACCAAAAGAGCCATCCTTCAGGCGCATAATCGGTACATAAGGAACTTCCAAAGTTTCATAAACGCCTGGATCTGGGGTAAATTTCGGTTGCCAAGCATAATAGTCTGGTCCCAAGAAAATTCCAGCACTGGCACTAAACACTTCAGGGGTAAAGGTAAAGCCCACACGCCGTCCATCAGGTGTGGTCAGTGTTACCCGCGTTCCTTCCGTAAAGGAATTGCCGCCAAAGAAATCATCAAAATTGAGATCGACCCCTGTGGGTGCTGATTCCACAATTTGGGCATCTTGTAAGCCGAGTTCCCAACCATAACCAAAGTCACCTTGGAAATTAGCATCGAGACTGCTATAACGACGAGTCACTTCAATGGGAATTCCGGTTAAGGGAATGGATAGATCGGTATAGTCGAGGCTGAACTCTCCGGGTTTCGTTTGAGAGTCAATGCCGACTCCGAACCCTTCGACTGTGATATTCCCATTAATATCTTGAGCATAGATTCTGACAAAGTAATTATCGTTACGATAAAGAGCAGGATCAATGCTTGCTAATATCCCATCAATATTGCCTGTTCCTTCTGCAATCGTGATGTAATCAGGATCTTTAGCGGCGGGATTACTGAGATCGATTAAGCTAACAGGAGCAAGTTCAACTCGATAAAATTCTAAATTCTGATCGTTAATCTTACCTTTAACTTCTGTCTTTTGACGAATAACCAGATTCAATGGGTCAAAACCACTTAAATCAAGCTTGGCGATCGGGGCTGAGGTGTCATTGGGATCGAATACCCGTACAGAAAGGGTTTCCGTATCCTTATTGCCAGCCAAGTCTGTGGCCGTTGCCACTACTGTAAAGATTCCTGGTTGAGTAAGCTCCACAGAAGCTGTACTGATTCCACCGACAATGGCGTAATCTGGATCTAAAGTTAAGGAATTACCGTCAAAGGAAAGGTCTAAATCAGCCAAACCAACATTATCAAAACCTTGAATTTGTAAGTTAATAGTTTCGCCCCGCTCAAAAACATTACTGCTAAATCCCAGATAGACTTGAGGAACTTCGGTATCAACCGTAACTTCAATAACGTTAAGACTATAGTTTTGCGTAGCTACTCCACCTTTACCATCGCTAACTTCAATCGCTACGGCATTATTGCCAATGGCATTTGGATTCCAAGTAATTAGTCCATTTTCATCAATTGCCATGCCATCTGGAGGATTTTTTAAGGTGTAAGTTAGAGTATCTCCGTTAGCATCAGTAGCTCTTATCTGATAACGATAAGGAACATCAGGAACAGTAAGAGTAACAGGTTCAGAAATAATCAGTGGAGAGCGATTTTCTGAAGTGGATCTTACATTGCCAAAATTAATATTCTCGACAATTCCTCCTACATCTAATTCAACAGTATAGAAGTCAGGTCCAGAAATACTGCCAGTTGGAAAAGTTTGCTTAAAATCAGGTGGAATTATTTCCCGAACAGTGTAATTACCAGACAAAAGGTTATTAAATTCATATTTCCCTGTTTCATCAATATCAAGAGTGCTGAGGTCATCTTCTGCCGTTAATTTAACAGGTTCATCTGGGTCAAGCTTGCCATTATTATTGCTGTCTAAATAAACACTAACTCCTGCTAGTCCTGGTTCATTAAGACCGAACTCCCAAGATAAAATGTCATGATTTCCCCAACCAGCAGCAATACCCGAACCAAAACCAACAAAGAAATTTTCTTGATCTAAAACTTCGGGAATATTAACTATTGTGGAGACAGATACTTCTTGAGGACGTGTATCTCCTTGAGCTACCCTAGCCTCTAAAGTTTGTGATTTGCCATCATAATCAATCCAAACAGTCCAAATTTCTCCATCATTGAAACGACCGTCAATATTAGTTTGTGCTATGGAGTTCAAATCTCCATTCAGATCAATACCGATATGATTTCCACTAACATCACTGATTCCAAAGGGATTATTATTAAAAGTATCTAATTCGATCGCAATGCTATTGAGTAAGCCGCCATAGCCTAGTCCTCCTCCGTAACTACCTAAAGTATCCGTGGGAGAAATAATAAATGTAATACCATCAGCACCTACTCCATCTTCATCAGATATGCCCATACTAGAGGTGATGGCAAATTCAAACTTGGTTGAAAATGATAAAATATTTCCATCTTCATCTACAAGATCAAAAGGATTTTGGAGTAGAGCATTACCAGAAGTGTCAACACGAAAACCTCTATTTCTCGTTAATCTTAAGGCAGTTTCTCCGCTTAAGTCAGACTCAACAATAGTGGTGTCACCTTTTAGGCTTAATCTTGATATGTCGTCAAAATTGGAAAATATCGCTAAATCTCGCAATCCATTTTTATTCAAATCTTCCCACTTTGTACCTCTGATAGTTCCTAGATTCTCATTCATAACATCAACGGTAAAGGTTTGAGTATCCTTTCCACCGCGACCGTCGCTGACTTCGAGATTAAAGTTATAAAATGGTTTCAAAACTCCTGATGGCGTGAAGCTCAATAATCCATCTTCGTCAATTTCTACTTCTTGTAGGGCATTGATAAGAGTATAAGTAAGTGCATCGTTATCAGGGTCAGTCGCTGCGATTTGATAGGTGTAAGTTGTTTGCTGGGTAGTATCGAAAACTGTTCCAGGAGTGCTAGTAATTTCCGGTGCGCCGTTGATTCCTTCCCTGGTCAAAAACTCTTGCTCTGGCCCCTGATTCCCCGCCGCATCTGACACCATCAACGAGTAGGGAGCTTTTCCGGCAGAGGGCAGGGTAACATCATTAAACCTAAATGCCCCCGTCTCATCAGCGACTGCTTTCTGCTGAGTCTCAACCAACATTACTTCCAGACCCGGATCTGTCTGGCCGATGAGGTTAACTTTATAGGCAGTGGTAACGTTATCCCCCTTCTCTCCAGTATCGCTTTCGGAAGCTAATTCAAAGCTCAGAGGCGGAGCAATCCAGTCAAGGGTAAAGCTGACCGTAACTATCTCGGATTCTTGACCAGAGCTATTTTTTGCTTTTAACTCAAGGAGATAAATTCCATTGGGCAAGGTATCATTACTTAAAACATCATATTGCTCAAAAGAGATAGTAAAACTGCCGTCTTCATTCAGCGCACTGCTAATATCGACAAAGCCATTGCCGTTGAGATTCCCTTGCAGAGAAGTAGCCCCCTGTGTCTGTCCGTTAACAGTGGGGTCGAGAGTCAGGCGATCGCTGTTACTTACTCCCGTATCGTTGGTGAGCGCTGCGCTAATGGTTGGAGTTTCAATGTTTTCATCAACATCAATGACGTTGATGGTGAAGTTCTCACTGTAAGTCAGAGAGCTATTACTATTATCAGTGGCAGTAAGGGCGATCGCAATTGTCGGTTCGGTTTCATAATCAAGGCTTTGACCACCTTTAAGCTTTAATTGGAGAATGCCGTTATTGTTGATGACTTCAAAGCGATTGTTGCTGACAGTAACGGTATTGTTGCGGAAGGTAGCTACCGTATCTGGGTCAGTTATTGAGATTGTGGCGATCGCTGCACCAGAAATATTCTCCTCAACAATGTCATTATCTAAGGCAATATCAGTCAATGTTTCATTAACGTTAATAATATCGACAATCAATGATTGTTCATAGCTTAATCCCTTTACATCAGTAGTCCTAACACGAATTCTGTAGTTCGGTTTATCTTCAAAATTAGGGGAATCTTTAATTTTAAGTTCATTTCCAGTAATCGTAAAAGCAATATTATCACTATCTCCCTCTCCAGAAATTAGGTTATAGGTAAAAATGTTTTCTAGATCAGGATCAATAGTATTAAATACTCCAATAACGGTATTATGATTAACATTTTCTTGTTTACTACTTGGCGTTAACTTTAATTCTCTAGGAGCTTGATTTTCATCATTATGCTCACTAATGGGATTTCCTAACTCAAAGCGGAACACTAAGTCATTAAAATCTTTATCTCCACCATCAAAAATATCTTCCCAACCCATTTGGTTACTAGAATAATGAATTAGATGATTTAAGTTATCTGGGTTAGCTTCAGCATAGGAAAAGTAAGCTAAAGCTTCACCATTAGGATTGTTATTGGGATTAGTTTGTAAAAATCCTTGGCTGGTATTGTCAGCAATCAAATACCAACCAATATATTGATTTCCTTCTAGAGAATATTCTTTAACTCCGCTATAGTTACCTTCTCCAAAAGTGACTTGATAATTATCTTGTTTAAAAACTTCTTTTGCATAATTAGCATCATCAGGAGAAATGCCATTAATATTACCATTGATATCATCAACATAATAAAAACCAATTTCGTTTTTATAAGCTGCTTCATTAGATAAAAATTCAACGGTTAATGGCACTGTTTGAGTATTATTTTCTCCAGCTTTAAAGCCCTTCTCGAACACATTAAACACTACATCATTAAAATCTTTATCTCCTCCTCCGGTTAAGTCTTCCCAATTAAAACGATAAATATTATTACCTAGATTGGTGCTGAGAACATGATCAAAATTGTCTGTATTTGCAGATGTAATGGATGAGAAAATATTGATACAATTGGGGTTATTTAAATATTCTGCGCTATTACCATTTTGAATTAAATAAAAACCAACATAATCTCCAGCTTTAAAATCTAGTTGTTTCCAGTTTCCTGCACTACTTCCTTTGCTAAAAATAACTTCGCTTTTTTCTGAATTTAATACTTTTTGGAAATAACCTGCTTGTTGGGGTGAGACTCCATCTATTTTTCCTTCAGGATTATCAAATACTATAATTCCAACTTCATTGTTATATTGTGCTTCTCGTTGTGTCCATTGAAAAACTAAAGTCGTATCTTCAGTTACGGCTAAAGTTTCTCCTATATTGTTAGTTATTTTAAATGCTGATTTTTCAATATTGATAAATTGATCATTAAATTGAATAATTCCATGATCATTTTCTGCTTTTAAGCTATTTAATTCTTCTGATGTCAATGATTGATTAAATACTAGCTTTGCAAAAATATCTCCTTCGTCTCCTTGACTATCTGTCTCATTAATTTGAGCATCAAGAAAATGTCCAAATTCTTCTGTAATTACTTGAGCAATTACTTCTGTTGAATTAGAGTTTACAAACTCATTCCCCAAAAAGATAGTATTAATAGATTCGGCATAAGCTCCATTAGCATTACCTAAAATTTCTGAATTGATAACACTAATTTGTACATCTTTAAAACCGTCATTAATTTGACTTTGTAACAAAGATTGTGCTAAGTTTATTTGATAATCTCCTCCATAAGCAATACCTAACCAGTCATCAATGTTAGAATTAGTGATAAAATTGCTAAACTTTTCTCTGATTAAATAATCCGCAGAGATAATTTTTTCTGGGAGAGAATAATTTGTTATCCCGTTAACTAATTCGCTTTCTATGCTAAATATTGCTGATGTATTTTGAATATGAGTCAAAGGGTTGAAAACTTCGGAGGAAAGCCCATAAGCCCCGTCGCTGTAGGAGGTAGAAATACCTGTTGAAAAAATAGAAAGGTCTTGAGGATTTATTGAAGAATAAAACATAACGAAGACTATCTTTATTCAAAAAATACTGTATACTTGTGACGGCTGAGATTTGAATTTTCACAAGATTACGAAAAACCTAGATGTTTAGGGGTTTAACACTGCTAAACTCTTACCTATAGAATCAGATTATTAAGCTATTTTGAGTATAGTTATTATTACACAAAGCATATCAATTGTGCAATAAGCATAAATACTCAAAAGAGAGTAGTCATTTAGATAGCGCAACGATATTTTAAAACTTGAGCAACAGTTTGTTTTTTTACCTAGCAACATTTCGTAAATAGGCGATTCCTACGGAGCGCTTCGCTATTGCACTACCCATTTTACGATAAAATATTTTGAATTCATTGGATACTTTGAAGAAATATGTGTTTAAAAGCCTGCTTGTAATTCTTGCTCATAGTCTTTAGTCGAAGAATAAATATATGTGAGAACCTAGTATATGATCAAATATACTAGGTTTTGCAGTTTTCAACTCTGAGACAAACGCTTTATCTCTGCACTTCCTAAAATATTGTGGGCTTTCGCCAACATTTGGGGAATTTTTTCAGCTTGGGGACTATTAATAAGACATTCTCGTAAATCTAATTCATCTAACTTATCAGCCCGATTACCAGGAAACCAATGATCAGCTTGTCCTAAGAGATTATAACGCATTTTGCCATAGTCAATCATATCATAAGCCAAAGCCATATTTAACAACCACAAAATCACCCGCATATTTACTTCCCCTGGTGTTTCTTCCCAAGTTGGTAAATTAGTTTCCCAGGTTTTTACCCAATCTTCTCCTAAAATATTGATTGCTTCTGATTCCAATCTGGAAATAATTGGTGGTAGAATTTCTGCCGCATTATCTAATAATTCCAAAGTCTTTAAATGCTCATCAAAATCAGTTGGTTTGGCTGCACCTATACTCAAAGTATGCACTTGAGGATGACTCAAACAAAATAAATCATTAAACACCATTGGACTTAAAGGCGCACACAAATCCACTAACTTTTTGGGAGGTTGATATAATAACCCACCTTTATTAGAAGGGCTAATAATAAATACACCCATATCTAATTTAGTTGCAGCTTCAATAGCAGCCCAGTTCTGGCGATTAATATAGTACCAATGCAAATTCACATAATCAAATTGATTACTATTAATTGCTTGCAAAATTATCTCTGTGGGAGCATGAGTAGAAAAGCCAATAAATCTGATCTTACCTTCAGACTGTAACTGTTTTGCTACTTCTAAACAACCACCTTCACAAATACTATCATTCCAAGTTTCTGCATTATTAATGCCATGTAAACTAAACAAATCAACATAATCTAACTGAAGATAAGCCAAAGATTTTTCAAAGGTTTTGCGAAATTCTTGAGGGTCTGCAACAGGAGAAAGTTTAGTTTGGACTATTAATTTCTCACGGGGAAATTGGGGGAGGATTTTTCCTAACTGCATTTCCGATGTTCCATAACCGCGTGCAGTTTCAATATGATTAATTCCCAATTCTACAGAACGACGAATTACAGCCTCTAAATTTTCCTGATTATCTACGGGAATTTCCTCTGGTGTGACATCTTGCCATTTATATTGATATCGCATTCCTCCGCAGGAAAACACAGGCATTTGTATTTCTGTCCGGCCAAAACGTTTGTATAGCATTTGTGAATTTTTTAACTATCTATTAACTAAGAATTAGGTAAGAATTTGTGTTAGTGCTGATTGCAAATTCGGATATTGATATTCAAAACCTGACTCTAAAGTGCGTTTGGGTAAAACCTGTTGTCCTTCCAAAACCACCTTAGCCCCGTCTCCTAATATAGCTTCTATAGCGAATCCCGGCACAGGCAACCAAGAGGGACGATTCATGACGTTACCCATTGTGGTACTTAAATCATTCATGCGAACTGGTTGAGGAGCAGTGGCATTATATACTCCCTCCATTGTTGGTTTAGTTAAAGCTTGGATAATTAAACTGACAATATCATCTAAGTGAATCCACGAAAACCACTGCTGACCACTGCCAATAGGTCCACCAGCAAAGAGTTTAAAGGGGGTAATCATTTTCCCTAAAGCGCCACCATTACCCAAAACAATCCCAAAGCGTAAAATTACTAACCGCACATTGGTATCTTTTACCTTTCTCGCTTCCGCTTCCCACTCTTGACAGACTTGAGCGAGAAAGTCATTACCAGAAGCACTATCTTCATCAAAACTGGCAGTTTCACTGGTTCCGTAATAACCAATAGCCGAAGTATTGACTAGGACAATGGGGTGAGGATTAGCTTTAGCTATAGCTTCGACAATTTTTTGTGTTCCTAGTTTGCGAGTGTTGAGAATTTCCTGCTTGCGTTCTGGTGTCCAACGTCCCTCAGCAATGGGTTCTCCGGCTAAATTAACTACGCCGTCACAACCAGATATGGCATCTTGCCAAGAGCCGGATACACTGGGGGTATAGGCAATAATTTCTAAGTTAGGAAAAGCTGGGGAGGGAAATACTTTTTGAGCAAAGGTAGGATTGCGGGTTAATACCAAAATTCTATGACCTTCCGTGTGTAGTCTTTCTACCAACCGACTACCCACAAATCCTGTTGCACCACTAATTGCTATTTTCATTGATATTGCTGGTTGTTGATTATACTCAAAACGGCTTGATTGTTTGATTCTAAACGTAGGGGTTTAGCACTGCTAAACCCCTACACATCTGGGTTCTTTGTCATTTGGCAAAAGTTTAAATCTCACCCGTGTTTAGTATACCTACTGAGGAATGGGAATTAAATAAAGGACAAATTTTAATTTACAGAACTTTCTGGTGTTATGAGGTACTTATGTAGCGGGCAATATGCCCGCACTACCGGGGAATCTTTTTTTTGCAATTCTTGGAGATTACAGAAAAATTGGCTAAATAATTAACTATGGGGCAAACCTCCTTAATAAAATTGAGTTGGTAACAACACTAACGGAGCTAAAGGCCATTAATGCCGCTGCACTGGCAGGACCGAGAACAAAACCCCAGCTAGGTAATAATACACCAGCCGCGAGGGGAATACCTATTGTATTATAGGCAAAAGCCCAAAATAAATTCTGACGAATGGTATTAAAAGTGGCCCGACTTAGCTGAATCGCCTTGACAACATCGGTTAGGGAATTTCGCATTAAAATAATTTCAGCCGTTTCCATAGCGACATCTGTTCCTGAATGTAAGGCTATGCCCACATCTGCCTGTGATAAGGCTGGAGCGTCATTGATGCCATCTCCTACCATAGCGACATAAGTTTTGATTTTCCCACATTGAAGAGATTGAATGGTGGCGGCTTTTTGGGCTGGGGGGATACCTGCCATGATGTCGGTGTTGGCGATTCCTAGTTGTTTAGCGATCGCACTGGCTGCTTCTAATCTATCACCACTCAGGAGCATAACTCGCAAACCCATTTGTCGGAGTTTATCTACTGCGGTTTTTGCATCTGGTCTAAGGGTATCACTAACAGCAATTAATCCGGTTAAAGTTCCATCTACAGCTACACCAATCACGGTTTTTCCCTCTGTAGCTAGTTTTTGTCCCTGTTTTTCTGCGGTTTCAGTAATATTAATTTGGTGGTAATTAAACCATTCCCAGTTACCTAAAAGAACTTTTTTTCCCTCAACGACAGCGGATACGCCCATACCTGGTTCAGTATGGAATTCTACAGCATGGGGAATAGCTAAATCTTGGCGTTTGGCTTCTTGTTGAATGGCTGTAGCCAGGGGATGATAAGTACCGCTTTCTACGGCTGCGGCTAGTTGAATGAGAGATAATGGTAAAGTTGATTCGGTAATAACTAGACAATCAGTTACGGTGGGTTTACCTGTGGTGAGAGTTCCGGTTTTATCAAAAACTACCGTGTCTAGTTTATGGACTTTTTCTAAAACGTCGCCACCTTTGATTAATAATCCCCGTTCTGCACCCATACCTGTTCCCACTAAGATGGCTGTAGGGGTAGCTAATCCTAAAGCACAGGGACAAGCAACTACCATGACAGCGATCGCTAATTTTAAACTAATTAACAGGGCAGAATATTGGGTATGGGGGATTAAATGCTGGGGATTATGTCCCATATTGTGAGCCATGATCATGCCACCAGTCATCGTCACATCTGGCCAAAGATGAGTTCCCAACAAATACCAAAATAGGAAGGTTAAACCAGCCGCTGTTAAGACACCATAAGTAAAATATCCAGCCACCGTATCTGCTAATTTTTGAACTGGGGCTTTGCGAGTTTGGGCAGCTTCTACCAAAGCCACAATTTGGGCTAGAATTGTATCATCACCAGTGCGAGTAGCTTGAATAGCGATCGCTCCTGACTGATTTAAAGTGCCTCCAGTCACAGTATCTCCTGCTTGCTTGATCACGGGTACAGATTCCCCTGTCAGCATGGATTCATCTATGGTAGTTTGTCCAAAGCGCACTTCACCATCTACCGGAATTTTATCCCCCGGTAACACCTGCAACCATTCACCCACACGCACCTGTTCCGCCGGAATTTCCATAATATTAGCCCCAGCAATCAATTTTTCCGATTCTGGATTAATAATTAACCGGGCTGTTTGCGGCACTAAAGCTAACAATTGGCGAAACGCTTTAGCCGCACGGACTCTAGCCTGTTTTTCTAAAGTTCTCCCCAAAAGAATAAAACCCAACATCATCACCGGTTCATCAAAAAAGCATTCCCAACCCATTTGGGGAAACAATAACGCCACCAAACTGGCAATATAGGCTGTTAGAGTTCCCAAACCAATGAGGGTATTCATATTCGGCGCACCCCGTCGCCAACCTAGCCAACCTTCCACTAAAATTGGTCTACCAGGAATAATAATGGCGATAGTAGCCAGTCCACAATGAAACCAAATGTCATTTAAAAAGGGAAAAATAACAGATCCAATATTACCAAAATGACCAATTCCCGATAGTAACAGTAGTAAACTAGCAATTCCTAACTGTCTAACTATCCCCTGCATTTCTTGGCGTTGTCTTACTTCTGGGTTAGGGATTGTAGATTTATCACCAGCACCTTTAGCCGTCCGTAATTGGCTAGGAAATCCTGTAGCCGTTAATCCCTGAATTAACGCCTCTGCATCTACAGTACCAATTTCCGCCTCTACGACTGCGACTTCTGTTGCGAGATTAACACAAACGCTTTTAACTCCTGGATGCTGAATAAGCTGTTTTTCTACCGCATTAACACATCCAGCACACTTCATCCCTCCAACATCTAAAATAATTTTCTCTGAGTTAAGTATTTTTGTGGGAGGGGCAGATTCTATAACTATTTCAGATTTGGGGATCAGTTGCATGGCCAGTTTTTAGGTTCGTTCTTGTTAGTTTAGCGCTTAATAACTAGCGTCTCTACTTTGAGGTTAAGCCAAATCCGCCACTTTGACTAAGTGAACAATATTAAGTTTCCCCAACTCCCCAAAATCCTCAAAATCCTCAAAATCACAAAAATCACAAAAATCATAGTTCAGATGTTATTTTTGAGGTTAAGCGAAATCTGCCACTTTCACCAAAATCCTAAAAATCATTTAAATCACAAAAATCATAGTTTGCTTTTAGCTGTGTAAATTACAGCCGTTAATTGTACTGGTAACATCAAAATCAGGCTTTTGCAGAAATAATTAATTTCCCAATCTGATACGATGCTGAAATATCCCATACTCATCATTAGTAAAATGAGTAAGTGAGTTCGGTTGTGTTTGATAATTTGCATATCAATTTCAATTAATTAATAAACTTTCTAAAACCAACCTTGCTTATTCACAAAATAAGTATTAACAAATTCTTCATGGGGTTTATTGAAATAAATCATGGCTTCAATCAAACCAACGATTTGCATAACTATCAATGTAAATCCGTAGGTAAAAGAGCCACCAATTACAGAAATTGCTAACATAATAAAACCTTCTGATGTGTAACCAAGAATAAATTTATGCAGCCCAAATCCACCAAAAATAATTCCAGCATAACCAGCCAACAGTTGTTTAGTAGTGTAAGATGGGTTGAGATTACTCATATTTAGTTATACTCCTTGATGATTGGTGATTGATAATTGGTAATTGGTAATTGGTGATTGGTGATTGGTGATTGGTGATTGGTAATTGGTAATTGGTGATTGGTAATTGGTAAGATTTAAATGTGGATAAATTTTCCTGAAAAGTAATCGTAAAAATATCAAATTTTCTGATAAAACATCACAAATTTGGCAGAAAAATATTGTGCAGTATCTTCGCTAATTTTCAGGTAGTAATTAACCTCAAAGTTAGTAAAGATCCGACACTATAGATTTTTCTACATATTTATTGTTATGAAATCCGGAGGATTTTGTTTGAGAAGTAATTAAGTAGTTAGCAGTGATAATAAAAACAGTTACCAACAACCTAATGAATTATCTTGACCTGTTCACTGACAACTGTACGGGCGAAGCATTTGGAGAACTATTTTTGGCAATGACCGATAATTTATCTTCCAAATGCTGACAACTGTACGGGCGAAGCATTTGGAGAACTATTTTTGGCAATGACCGATAATTTATCTTCCAAATGCTGACAACTGTACGGGCGAAGCATTTGGAGAACTATTTTTGGCAATGACCGATAATTTATCTTCCAAATGCTGACAACTGTACGGGCGAAGCATTTGGAGAACTATTTTTGGCAATGACCGATAATTTATCTTCCAAATGCTTCGCCCCTACTGACAACTAACTTAATTATTACTACCTAAAAGAAACAAACTAATTAATGTGCCACTATTCCAAAGACTGTGGAGAAGCATAGAAGAAAGTAAATTGCGCGATCGCGTGTAAACTATTCCTAAGACGATTCCTAATGCTGTCAGCGGCAGTATTTCTGATAAACTTAGGTGAGCAGCCGCGAATAACAAGCTACTGATCAAAATTGCCCCCCAAACCGACGTATAACGAGTCAGAGATGGTAATAAAAAGCCGCGAAATAGGAATTCCTCAAAAAACGGTGCAGCTATGGCTGCGGTAAAGAAAAATATCCCCAATGCGGTATTATCCCGGCTTTCTAGTGCCATTTGTAAAAGTGGATTACTGCCACCTTGTCCTTGCCACAATTTTTGATTAATCAGTGATACTATCACCACAATCGGTAAAGCTGTACAATAGCCACCGAGTCCCCACAAAAACCAATTACTGAAGAAATTGAAGCGAAACCAGTTCTCAGGAAGGGGGAAAAAACGCCTAATGGAAAAATATAGAACTGAAAAGCAACCAAAAGCCACAAACATATAACTAACTAAAACCACAAAAGCCTCAATTCTGGCATTTCCTGTACCACGAGGAATAGGCAAAATAGATAATAACTCTGGTATAAATAATTGCCCCATCAAGAAAAATCCCAGGATAAAAACCTGAATAATTATTTCCCAATTCCAAGGAGTTGACCAAACCAAATTGCCATTTGTCGCTAATAGGGATGCTTGACCTTTAAGCAAGCGTTGAAACAATAAGAAAATCAGCAGAATTAGCCCTATAAAAGCTGTTAAGGTGGGGATAGTAGCAATTATCGCTAATTTTAACAATGCTTGGGTTGCTGCTGCTTGTTGGGCAATTTTTAGAGATAATAAAGCTTCTTGACGTTGTTGAAGTTGATATAATTGATCTAAAGCCGTAAAACGAAACCAACTATTTAAATTTTGTTGAATTATTTGTTCAGCTTTGGGTAATAGACGGGGAGGTTTACTCCATATTCCGCTTAATACTTGAGCAGTTTCTTGATATTTGGGGTTGATATCTGAATGTTGCTGTAATTGATTCCAAGTTTTAATAGCCTTATCTGCTTCCTGTTGCTGTGCTTGCAAAATTCCCAACCGCAAATCTACTTCCGCTAACAATTTTCCTTGTTGTTGGCTAGATTTCTGTAAACTTTTTTCCTCTGCGGAAACAGGAGTAACTGCTGAAGATTGTAGTGCTGCTAATTTTTTATTAGTTGTCTCTAAACTAGTTTGAATAGATTCACTTGCTTCCTGATATTGCTTTATCGCGCTTTCTAAAGGATTTGCACCGAGAATAGATTCTTGAAGTGTTTGAATACTTTTGTCGCTGCTATCTTCTGGTTTCCATGCTTGGGCTTGTAAGACGATATTAGTCTGGTACAATTCTAGACGACTCTGGAACTGAGGTTTTTGCCAGCTATTCAATAAAGATAAGCCCGACAACATTATTGCTAACAAAGTTAGCCCAATTAACAGCAACCGTTTAATTGTCATCTATCCCCCTTAGACTTACAAGTACAGGAGCATCATCAGCCCCTTGGTAATTATAAGCTAGTCCCGCAGAGGGAAATTAAAATTTCAAAAAAGTAGCTTAGATCAGGTCTGTGTGGGTGTTAGCTATTGTTCTAGGTCGGTAATGTCCACGAAGTCTTCTATTGCTTCTCCTAGCCCGGATTTCTCACAAATAAACAGAAAATCGGGGTCAAAAACTGCTAAAATCTATATTGCACAAATATTCCAGCAGTTTAAGCATGGTTATAAACGTACCCGGACTACCATGGGTCTTGGCAAAACAGAAGTAATTCCTAATGATGTAGTTATCAATCCTTTAATCAATGAATTAAGCACAGATATAATTAATAATGATGAATAAATTCCTTGTCTCACGCAAAGGCGCAATCACGCTTCCTGATCTCGAAGAGTAGGCGCAAAGAAAGAAAGAAATACAAAAGTTAGAATGTGATCTAAAATGGAATGGATTTTAACAGGAACGGAAAAACCCCCTAATTGGTTTATTGAATTAGTGAAAAGTTACCCAACAGGTGGTGATTTTGCGGCTCAATTATTTTGGCAACGGGGAATTCAAGATCAGGAAAAGTTAGCGGCTTTTATTAATTATCAAAGTTATCAACCTGCCAGTTCTTTTGAATTTGGACAGGAAATGAATTTGGCTGTAGAAAGGTTAATCACTGCGGGGAAAACGGGAGCAAAAATTGTTATTTGGGGAGATTTTGATGCAGATGGAATTACTTCGACTGCGGTATTATGGGATGGTTTGGGTGAATTTTTTCAGCAACATCGTCAATTAAGTTATTATATTCCCAATCGTTTAACTGAATCTCATGGTTTAAATAAACCAGGAATTGATATTTTAGCTGCACAAGGTTGTCAGTTAATTGTTACTTGTGACACGGGCAGTACAAATATTGCCGAAATCATTTATGCCCAAAGTTTAGGGATAGATGTGATTGTGACTGACCATCATACATTACCCTCAGAACGTCCTCCCGTAGTCGCAATTATCAATCCTCGTTATTTAGCTAAGGAACATCCTTTATATCATCTTTCTGGTGTGGCTGTTGCTTATAAATTGGTGGAAGCTTTATATATAAGTTTGCCAGATATTCCTGCACATCCTTTAACTGATTTACTAGATTTAGTTGCAGTGGGATTAATTGCCGATTTGGTCCAATTAAGTGGTGATTGTCGGTATTTGGCACAATTGGGAATTCAACAATTACACACGGATTATCAAAAACTACCAACAGCCAGAAGAAGGCCAGGTGTAGGTAAGTTATTAGAATTATGCCAGAAAAGTGGCGATCGCCCTACAGATATTTCTTTTGGTTTGGGACCGCGAATTAATGCGGTTAGTCGCATTCATGGTGACGCTAGTTTTTGTGTAGAATTATTGACGAGTAGAGATATGCAGCGTTGTCAACAACTTGCAGAAGAAACAGAATTAGCTAATTCCCGTCGTAAGTCTTTACAAAAAGATGTCCAAGTCCAAGTTACGAAAAAACTCAATCAATTAGACTTATCCACTACCAGCGTCATTGTTTTAGAAGATCCTCAATGGGCAGGTGGTGTTTTGGGTTTGGTTGCTGGTCAAATTGCCCAGGAAACGGGACGACCGACAATTTTATTAAGTACAGAAGGAAAAGAAAATGGGGCAGATTCTAGCCCATCCTTTGCGCGAGGTTCGGCACGTTCAATTAATTCTGTTGATTTATATCAATTAGTTCAAGAACAAGCCCATTTATTACATCGTTTTGGTGGACATCCTTTTGCAGCGGGTTTGAGTTTATTAGTAGAAAATATCCCCTTATTTACAGCCGCAATTAACCAAAAATTACGCCAATCTTTAGGAGGAATTAATCTTACTCCCACAGTCCAAGCTGATTTGGTGGTGACGGTTGCAGATTTGGGTAAAGATTTATTTTTAGAATTGAAACTTTTAGAACCCTGTGGTATGGGAAATCCTATTCCCAAGCTACTAATTAAAAATTGTTGGTTTGAAAATTCTTGGCATAGAAATGAACAAGATTTAAAAGGAAATAAAATCCAATATATTAAAACTGATTTTAATCTTCGAGATGATTCTACTAATAATCCCTTTCCAGGAATTTGGTGGGGACATTATAAGGAAGAATTGCCTATAGGTAAATGTGATTGTATTGCCGAAATTGATTTTAATAGCTTTAAAAAACGCTATGAAATTAGATTAGTTGCAGTACGTTCCCATACGGAAACTGAACTGAAAACTCAGAATTCGGCAATGATTTTAGATTGGAGAAATCAGGAAGATTTAGGAGAATTAAAATCAGAAAAATCATTATTAATTATGAAAGATTGTCCTACTAATTGGGATAATCTCCGGTTATGGTGGAAACAATCGCTAAATCAACAAAAACAATTAGTGATTGCTTGGAGAAAACCCCAAAATCAGACTCCTAGAGATGTTTTAGTAACTCTGGTAGGTATTGCTAAATATCTTGGTCGCACAAACCAGCTAGTTACCCGTGTGCAGATTTTAGAGAAATTGGGTATCAGTGACCAAAGCCTATATTTAGGATTTCAAGCTTTAAAATATTTAGGCTTTATCGTCCAACGTCAAAATCATCACTTACAAATAAGTTGGGATTTTAAATATTATCAAAAACCTGCTGATTATGCTATTAGTCAATTTTTAGCCGCAGTCAGAGAAGAACAATTTCAAAGAGATTATTTTTCTCATGTTCCTCTATCTATTATTGTTGCCATGATTGGTAAATAATCTCATTTCGTAGGTTGGGTTGACGTAAGGAAACCCAACATTTGAACATCAGAAATAATGGAAAATCCAACATTTGAACATTAGAGGATGTTTTAAAAGTTTTTAATGTGTAAACAGACCCCTCTCCAAACCTCTCCCCTACCAGGGGAGAGGCTTTAAAACCCCCATTCCCTTGTAGGGAAGGGGGGGGAGGGGGGTTAGGTTTTTGGAGATTATGGGTTTCATATAATACTTTTCAAACAACCTCTTAGAAATAATGGAAAACCCAACATTTGAACATTAGAAATAATGGAAAATCCAACATTTGAACATTAGAAATAATTGGTTTTGTTGGGTTTCGCAAAGCCTGAACCCAACCTACCTTTTAACTCTCTTTTTATTCCTGGAAAAACTTCTTATCAATAGCTTTGGTATGTTCTTTATTGGCAGAAGTTGCTGTTATATGATAACTAAGTAGGTCATCTACAAAGGGAATCGTTAACTTAAATGTACCATCAGGATTTACTTTGACTTTTTGACCATCAATAGTGACATTTGCACCTTCTTCTGTTGCACCATGAAGAACTAATTCTGCATCAACGACAACCCAGAAATCCGTACTCGGACGACTGAAAATACGGACTGTACCAGAACGCGCTAAACACAACCACTGATTATCATTATTCACATAACCAATTTCTGTCATGTAGTCCCGTTCACCCCTGGGAATAGGCACATAACGACTAGATGTTGCGGTTTCACATTCATATTGTGCATCAAATTGAGGACGTTGATAGCTTAGATCAAGGTTTGTAACATCATAGACCCGAATTGCTAAAATGGTAAGTCCTTGATTCTGTAATGTTTGTTGATGATTATCGGAAATATACCAAGACAGGTAAGCCCATTTGGGAGTGCGAGGTGTGAAGATAATTCTGGTATTTCCAGTCACAGTCATGGGATTAATATTAGTCCAAGCTTCTATCTCTGCATCTAACTCGATAGCTATGTCTTCATTTGTGGCTGTGGGATGCAATAGAGTAGGATATATCTCTTCTTCTATTTCCAGTTGTGTGAGTGCAATTGGACTGTTAATAGCGTTTAAAGCCTCTCCTAACTCTGATGGTAAATCTTGATTTTGCGGTGGTTGGTTGACTGGTTTAGGGGTTGTATTCAGGAGTTCTGATAGGCTGATATCTGGCTTAACTGGTGTCGAAGTGATACCAAGTAATTCTGATAGGGATGTAATATTTTGATTAGATTTAGTTACAGGTAGTTCTGGTGCTTCTAAGAGAAAATTGCTGACTTCATCTGTGGAGATATCTGCATCATTTGGTTGGTGGTGAATATTCGGGATTGGGGGAAAGTGATTATTAACAACAACTACAGGGTCTTCCGTATCCCAAACTACTTCATCATAATCTATATTCAGATCAATTTCAGAAATTTTGTTTATTTGATTGTGAGGGGAACTTGTCTGCGGTATATCTATGACAGCTATATTGCCAATTGCTGTTATTTCCTGGGAGTTTTCTTGTTTGTAGTGATTTGCACCATTACCATTGCCATTACCATTGTTAGCGAGAATTGATGCGAATGCTTCTGAATCTGACAGAGTAAAAACTGTTTCTGGAAGGGAATCGGTTTCCGGATTTGAGGATAGCGAAGCGCCGCTGGAAGCAACTCGATTTTTTCTTCTCAACCACAATGGTAAAAAAATACTTAATCCCGCAATAAAAAATAAAGGTAGTAGTAAGAAAAACTTCATATTCTTGGTAATCATTGAAGGATTATCAAGAGGATTTATCAACCGTGTTTCCCCTTTATTTTTTATAGATTGGGGTGTAACTAATGTTTCGGGAATCGTTGTTAAAGATGGAGTTTGAGAAACTTGAGGAGTGGCTGTGGTAGCCATAGGTCTAGAAATAGTTTGTAATGTTCTGGCTGCAATAGCAATTGCTTCTGTTTCTCTAGCAGCTTTTATTGACTCTTCTCCTGGTTTAGCTAAAATAAAGCCTAGAAAATCTCTAATTTTAGGACTGGGATTTTCTTTATAAACGTAAACAAAAGACTGAGAAAAGGGATATTTAGAATCATTTGGTAAGTAATTTTGTACTTTTAATACTCGCACATCTGGCAGATTGGAAATTTGATTTGCTAAAACATAGCTAATGCCATCATTACCTAATTCTCTAATGATGTCAGTTGTGTTATCTTCCAGCATTTGCACAGCATTAGCACCTGTTAGTAATTGTCCAGACTTAAATGTTGAATATTCACCAAAAGAACTGCGAGTATCACTATTTAAGGGACGATCTATAAATCTAATCTTACCTTTACCTTTTCCTATTTCTGACCAATCTGCAATTTCTCCTCGAAAAATCTTGGCAAATTGCTCAATAGTTAAACTGTCAGAAAAGAGATTATTCATACCAACAATGATGGCAATTTTTTCTCGACGCACCAACACCTGTTTTAACCCTTGTGCTTTTTCTTCTGGGGTGAGTCTACGACCAAGGGATGCTAGGTCAACTTTACCATCTAAAACCGATTTTATAGCATATTCATTCCCATTTACGTCAATTTCTACCTGAGTTCCTGAAAACTGTTTTTCAAAGTTTTCTTTGAGGCTTTGGTTGACAATGATAGAGTTAAGAGAACCGTCAATTTTAATGACAGTACCATTTTCTACTTTTTTCGGTAAAGCAAAAGCCGGGGTATTACTCTCAGATTCCGCGCGGACGGGTAGGGAAATCAAGAGATTTGCTCCCACTGGACTGGTAGTTATAGCCGTTAATAAGGCCAGTTTGATCATTACACGATCTTTTTTTTGTTGTTGCCACATATATCCCTGATTTAGCTAATATAAATGAACTACTCGCCAACGCCAATACTCAAAATATCGTTTTGATTGAGAAGATGGGTTAATTATACAGCGTTAGTTATTTTTATCTGTAATAACACAAGTGATAAAAATAAAAAAGTAGGAGTCGGGAGTCGGAAGCACAAGGAAGGAATCAGGAGGTGTCAACTGAAGCTAGAAATGGCTTATCTATTGGCTTCTACCCCAACCACGAAATAAATTTCTCCAGAAAAGAATGTAGAGACGTTCCATGGAACGTCTCTACAAGGGTTGTAAGTCACGCATATTTAATTTTCACCAGATGTCTAATAAACTTACGGTCTTATCGCTAAATTGCGTTTCAACGCACTCTGATTAATTAAAAACCGAAATTCGTTTTTTATCCCGTGTATTTTCCTTTACTAATTCTAATCGTTCATGGGGAAGTAGACTTTGCTTATCCTGCACTTTGGAATAAGGAATATAAGTTATGTCCAAGTGTGGGGAGAATTGACGCGGCTTTTGGGGATAGGAATTTTGTTTGTTCTTGTTTACCGATAGAGGCTTATAGTTAATTAATAGCTTTCAGCAGTCAGCTAATTATTATATAAAATTTTAAGTGCTATCGCTGATATTGTCAATTCGGTTCAGTAGGAGCTTAGATTAAGGAACGCAACCCAACATAATGAAAATATCTGATTCAGACGAAAAAATCCTCAAAATCGCCACTTCAAATAAACAATCACATCCTGAAAATCCTCAAATCCTGGATATCCTGATTCAGACAATTACAATTTCAGTATCCCACCAACAACTTACAAATTACCATCCTGTAAATCCTCTAATCCTGGACATCCTGATTCAGACAATAAAGATAGTTGATTACACTTTCTCAATTGGGGTATTTATTGCCATGAATAGTGTTTTATAAAGATAAACCTTACAATTATGAATGGAGTTACTCCCAAGAGTCAGAACTGGCGTACAATACTGGAATTGACTAATATTAAGCCACGCCAAGTTAAAAACAGTATCTTATGCCAGCATTTTTATTAGAGGTCGGTACAGAAGAATTACCCGCAGGTTTTTTGAGTGACGCTATTGTACAATGGAAATCGCGCATTCCTGAAAGTCTCAAAACCCACAATCTCCCCGAAGCTGTTGTCGAAGTCTATGGAACACCGCGCCGGTTAGCAGTTCTCATTACCGGTTTACCCTCCCAACAAGCAGACAGGGAAGAAGAAATCAAAGGACCACCCGCACAAGCAGCCTTTAAAGATGGACAACCCACTAAAGCCGCCATTGGTTTTGCGAGTAAGCAAGGTGTAGATATTTCCGCTTTAGAAATTCGTCCCACAGACAAAGGGGATTTCGTCTTTGTGAACAAACAAATTCCCGGTCGTCCCATAGCCGACATTTTAACCGAACTTGTCCCCCAATGGGTCTGGAACTTAGAAGGTAAGCGGTTAATGCGCTGGGGACATGGTGACGGGAGATTTTCCCGGCCAATTCGCACTTTAGTCACATTGTTAGATGGGGAAATTTTACCATTACAATTAGAGAATGGGGCAAAAGTTGTTAAAAGTGGTCGCATTTCTCGCACCCATAGAGTATTACACCCCGAACCCGTCAGCATTTCCCACGCTACAGAATATGTGAAAACATTGGCTTCCGGTTATGTAAATGTTCCCCCAGAAAACCGAGCCGAAATCATCACAAATCAAGTGAAAGCCGCCGCTGAGAAATTAGGCGGATATACCCCAATTTATCCCGACTTACTAGCAGAAGTTGTCAATTTAGTTGAATATCCCACCGCAGTTATCGGACAATTTGAAGAAGAATTTCTCAACTTACCAAAAGAAGTAATTACCGAAGTCATGGTAAGTCATCAGCGTTATTTTCCCGTCTTCAAAAATGCTGATTGCCAGGAATTATTACCCAATTTTATCACCATTAGTAACGGAGATCCAGCCAAATCTGATATTATTGCTGTCGGTAATGCTAGAGTAATTCGAGCGCGTTTAGCTGACGGTAGATTTTTCTATGAAGCTGATTTAGCTAAACCCTTAGAAAGCTATTTACCCCAATTAGAAAAAGTCACCTTCCAAGAAGATTTAGGTTCAGTTCGTGCCAAAGTTCAAAGGATAGTTAAAAATGCCGAAAAAATCGCTACTCAATTACAATTAAATCCATTCCAAACCCAGAATATCCAAAGAGGTGCATTACTCTGTAAAGCCGATTTAGTCACGCAAATGGTTTATGAGTTTCCTGAATTACAGGGAATTATGGGCGAAAAATACGCCTTAGCAAATGGCGAAAATCCAGAAGTATCTACAGCGATTTTTGAGCATTATTTACCCAGAAATGCTGATGATATTTTCCCCCAAACCCTCACAGGTCAAGTTGTCGGTTTAGCTGATAGATTAGATACATTAGTGAGTATCTTTGGTTTGGGTTTAATTCCCACAGGTTCATCAGATCCTTTTGCATTACGTCGCGCGGCAAATGCGATTGTTAATATTACCTGGTTGGCGAATTTGCAAATTAATTTATCAACCCTTTTAGAACAAATCGCCACAGATTTCGCTACAACTTTTAACAAAGATGCCAAATCCTTAATTAAAACATTGCAAGAATTTTTCCTGCAACGGATTCGCACCTTATTACAAGATGAAAAACAGATAGATTACGATTTGGTAAATGCGGTTTTGGGAGAAAATGATCCAGAATACACAGAACGGGCATTAACGGATTTATTAGATGTCCGCGATCGCGCTCTCTATTTACAACAAATCCGCAAAGATGGTACATTAGATAAAATCTACGAAACCGTCAACCGTTCCACCCGTCTCGCAGCACAGGGAAATCTAGACTTTCAAACCCTAGAACCACAGTCTTTAATTAATCCCGAACTGTTCCAGAAAAAATCCGAATCTGCATTTTATAACGCTTTGCTGGAACTAGTTCCCCAAACCCAAGCAGCACAACAAAACCGGGATTATCAACTGTTAGTAACCGCACTGACAAAAATCGCTCCTACCGTGGGTACATTTTTTGATGGTGAAGACAGCGTTTTAGTCATGGACGCAAATCCCGATATTAAGCAAAATCGCTTAAATTTACTGGGATTACTGCGAAATCACGCCCGTGTACTGGCGGACTTTGGCGCAATAGTCAAAAATTTGTAGCCTAAAGCAACAAAAAGTGGTGTAATTTCTGCCAATTAACACTACAATAGGGAAGCTTAACCAGGGATGCTACATAGTCTATGCCAGAAGCGCTAATTATTGGATTCGGAAAATCCGGTGTTGCTGCGGCAAGATTGTTGAAACAGGAAGGCTGGGAGGTTGAACTTTGCGATAGTAGCACCTCCCCAACCCTCCTCGAACAACAACAAAAACTCGCCAGTGAACACATTACCGTCAAATTAGGAAACACACCAGAATTTACCGATTCTGATATATCCAAGTTAATAGTTGTCAGTCCCGGAGTTCCTTGGGATATTCCTATTCTAGCCAAAGCGCGAGAATTGGGCATAGAAACTATTGGCGAAATGGAACTAGCTTGGCGAAATTTACAAGATATTCCTTGGGTAGCAATCACTGGTACAAATGGTAAAACCACCACCACCGCGTTAACTGCGGCCATTTTCCAAACCGCAGGATTAAACGCTCCCGCCTGTGGTAACATTGGTCATGCTGCTTGTGAAGTTGCTTTATCTCCGAAAAAACCCGATTGGATAATTGGCGAACTTAGCAGTTATCAAATCGAATCTTCTGTAACTTTAGCACCTCGCATTGGCATTTGGACAACTTTCACACCAGATCATTTAGCCCGACACAAAACATTAGAAAATTACTATAATATCAAAGCCAAATTATTGCATAATTCCCAAATTCAAATATTTAATGGTGATGATGCTTATTTGAGTAAATTAGGATTAAATCATTGGCCAAATGCCTATTGGACAAGTGTTAAAGGTCAAGAATTCTTAATTGGTGAAAAAGGCTTTTATATAGAAAATGGCTGGGTAATGGAAAAAATTACCACCACACCCCAACCCATTGTGGAGGTATCTGCATTGCGAATGGTAGGGGAACATAACCAGCAAAATCTCCTCATGTCTGTGGCCGCTGCTAGATTAGCAGGTATAGATATTACCGCAATTTCCCAGGCTGTCCGTGAATTCCCCGGAGTTCCCCACCGCTTAGAACATATCTGCAATTGGCAAGGCATTGATTTTATTAACGATAGCAAAGCCACCAATTACGACGCAGCCGAAGTCGGTTTAGCATCTGTGCAAAGTCCTGCCATTTTAATTGCTGGTGGTGAAGCCAAAGCCGGAGATGATAGCGCCTGGTTAGCCCAAATTCAAGCCAAAGCCGCCGCCGTCTTACTCATTGGGAATGCAGCACCAGCATTTGCAAAACGGCTGCAAGAGGTGGGATATAGCAATTATCACATAGTCGAAACGATGGCAAAGGCTTTACCCATATCTGCGGAATTAGCTAAAAAACATCAAGCTTCAGTAGTATTATTATCTCCAGCTTGCGCTAGTTTTGACCAATATCCTAACTTTGAAATGCGGGGTGAAGACTTTCGGCAATTGTGTCAAAAGTATCTAGTATCGTAGGTTGGGTTGACACAAGGAAACCCAGCATTTGGCTTTGGTGAATGAAAATATGGATTTATTTCACGCAGAGACGCAGAGACGCAGAGACGCAGAGAGGATGAGTAGCGTTGTAGGTTAGGTTGATGCAAGGAAGTCTAATATTAATCAAATTTATATGTTTTTAGGACTTACGCACTATACAAATTAATCATTTTATGTATTGAAGGAAATACGTTGTTTCAGGCTTTCATTGATGATTACATTGATCGTAAACAGACAAGTATGGTAGGGGTTTAGCACTGCTAAACCCCTACGAGGAACCTGATTTTTCACTAATATATATTCTGTTTTTTTTTGTCAATTCGTAAGTTATAGTTTTGATCTCTGTTCCCTTTCTTAACGAGTGAATTTAATTTTGTCCGACTACCTACTTTACTCATCTTATGTGCGAGAATTGTCCAAGAAGGTGTGAGAATATAACATGACAGACAAAAACTGGCAAGATGAAGAACTGTGGATTGTCACCGCAAGTAGTTCTGATAATGGTTCAAAACAAGGGATGAAAGCTGTTAGAGGTAATGGTAATCCTTACAGTAGTCCTGCGGTTACGGATGAAGAAATAAAAAACAGTCGCATTACAGCCGGCACCTTAGCGAAGCAAATGTCGCACTTTGTGGGTGTAATCAGTGGTGTGTTTAGTAATGTTCAGAAGCAAGTCGAAACCCAAGGGGAACTCCAGCTTGATGAAATTACCCTCACGGTAGAAATTAGTAGTGAAGGTGAAATTAAATTACTGGGTACGGGTGTAAAGGCTGCTGGTAAGGGTGCAATTGAGCTAAAATTTAAGCGTTCATCACCCCAATCACCTGTAAATTGACCGCAATATGGCTAAGAATTGCGCTGTTGTCATTGGCGTTAACGAATATGACGAAATTCAGTGCCTCCAGTATGCAAAAACTGATGCAGAACGGGTGCGCGATTATTTTTCAACTGGTTTAGGTGTACAACCAAACTATCTATATTTTTTCTCTGATGATTCACCGCGCAACAGCCTGGGAAAGAAAACTCAACCAACCTACGGTACACTAAACAGCTTTTTCAATGATCGCTTTGAACAGCCTTTTTTAGAATCTGGGGATACTCTCTGGTTCTATTTTAGCGGTCATGGGATGCCCCACGAAGGACGAGATTATTTACTACCCATAGATGGAAATCCTCGCACTGTACCCAATTTAGCAATTCCCATTACCTACATCACAGAACGTTTGCGGCGCAGTGGTGCAGATAATATAGTTTTATTTATTGATGCTTGTCGCAGCACTGGTGAAAAAAGTGCCGGTTTAGGAATTGGTGAAGAAAAACAGCAAGGTGTAATTACCTTCTATTCCTGTAGTCCCAGTCAGGTTTCCTACGAAATTGAGGAAATTAAACAAGGCGCTTTTACTCATGTATTACTCAATGGGTTGCAAATTCAAGGTGAAAGCAACTGCGCGACGGTTGAACGGTTGTATAACTATTTGCGCTATCAAGTTCCCCAATTGACCCAAAAGCATAAAAATTATCCTCAGACTCCCTATGCTGCCATAGAACCTGCTACAAAATTGCATTATATTTTATTGCCTAAATCTGCTAATCTCACAGATATTTATGCTCTAAAAAATGATGCTCTTCATGCTGAAGTAGTAGGAGATATTCCTCTAGCTCGTCAGTTATGGAGGCGCGTTCTTGTCGCTTCAGGTGGAGATGATAATCAAGCATTTGATGCAATTGAGCGATTAGCAAATAAGCAATCTCAGCTTCAAACGGAACAGCGTCGAGAAGCAGAGGAACAGGGACAGAAAATAGCAGCAGCAAAACGCCAGGAGTTGACTGTAGATTTAGGTCAAGGTTTAACCCTGGAACTGGTGCGAGTGCCTACAGGGAAGTTTATGATGGGAATGCCCCCAGAAGAACGCCAAATAGCCCTAGAAAATGCTCTGAAATATAACGTAGAGCGTGAAAAGGCTGAAGAATGGTTAGATTGGTCTACCCCCCAGCATGAGGTGTATCTGCAAGAGTTTTTAATGGGCAAATATGCTGTTACCAATGCCCAATGGTACGCTGTCATGAAAACTAAGCCATGTGAGCAATATGATTCCGAGTTTCAAGGCGATAAGCAGCCTGTAATTGGCGTTTCCTGGCATGAAGCCCAGGCTTTTTGTGAAAAGCTATCTGAACAAACAAAGCGGGCTGTCAGATTGCCCACAGAGGCAGAATGGGAATATTCCTGTCGGGCTGGAACAACTACAGCCTTTGCTTTTGGTAAGACTATTACAACTGATCAAGTTAACTATAACGGCAATTATCCTTATGCGGATACCCCCAAGGGCAAATATCGAGAATGTACCGTAAATGTGGATAGTTTCACCCCTAACCCCTGGGGTTTATATCAAATGCACGGGAATGTCTGGGAATGGTGCTGGGATGAATTTCACGACAGTTATAGCGAAAAGCCAGCGCGTTTAAAAAGTAATGGCAATGAACCTTGGGGAGAATTAAAGGTAGTTAAAGAAGATAACCGTGCTTATATATGTCGGGGCGGTTCTTGGTTCGGCAATGCTATCGATTGCCGTTCGGCGGATCGTGGCAGGCACCACGCGCGTGGTCGAGGCGATTATCTCGGTTTTCGTGTTGTGTTCGGGTCTTCCTCGCCAGGACTTTCTTAGCCCTTTACCCTCTTGCGCTTTTGCGCTCTTCTCTTTATTTCTTTACCCTTGCGAGCGCCAGCGAGCGAATTTTTTTTATTATATACATCTTCAAAAATGTAGAGACGTTCCATGGAACGTCTCTACAAAGGGTTTAATATCATCAAAAATCATTTGTTAAAGACTTGTAAACAATATCGCCGATTAATATTCGGATGTTGTAAATTGAGGGTGGCTATCCTTGCTTATACTTCTTAGTATGTATGGCACATAGCTTGGGGTTGAGTTATTAAACGGGGCGGTTCTTGGTACAACAATGCTATCAATTGCCGTTCGGCGAATCGTAACAGGAACAACGCGCGTAATCAAGACAATAATCTCGGTTTTCGTGTTGTGTTCGGGTCTTCCTCGCCAGCACTCTCTACAGTCAGAGTTGATAGGAGGGATTCTATCAAGCGTACACCAGAGAGTCCAAACTCAAACCCAGTGATGTAGGTGACTATATCCAAATATAAAACCGAGCCAGTTAGCTTGGTAGGGAAACCGAAGACTTGACTGGCTCAATTCAAAAACATTTTCCTAGTACCATAGTACCGTAGGTTGGGTTAAGCAAAGCGCAACCCAAAATTTATTGATTAACACAAATAAATAAGCATCCTTATGGAAGTGCAAGTGTGAGTCAAAAAACTAGGGACACAACATTGTTATGTCCCTAAAAAAATCAAGTTTAAAAATTTTCGTTCATCTGGCTTATTTAAAGAAATCTTTGCCGTCGATTAATGAAGGTGTGTCATTCGTAATCTTTTTGAACTCAACTGTCCGGCTATTATCACCTACTGTCACTTTTTGATAGCGCAGACCATCTAGTTTTCCAGCTTTTCTGAGTAATTCCCAGTCATTCGCGTTGATGCGGATTGTGGCAGATGGACCACAGCAGTTGTATTGGACATCTTTTTTTACTACGCCTCCAGAATAATTAAGTGTAAGGCACTTTTGTTCATAAATACCAAGAGCTGTAGTAGCCGCACCCTGTAACACTGTTTGGATACAGTCTTGAGCTAATGCTTGTTCTTGTACTAGCGAGAAGAATAAAGACGGCATCATTAAGAAGGCAACGATCATCTTTTTCATTAGGGGAAATCCTCATGAGGGTTGCAAATTTCATCTTCCTATAGATATAGATTAAGAAAGTTTATTTATGCTTAAAGTTTAATGATTTGTAATATTAAATAATTAATATATAATATCATGTTGAATATTCTCTCTTGAGAAGGATTATTAACATATTAATAATCTGTAGGATGGATTATATATTTTACCCTGAGTGAAGTTGGGCTTGGTTTACCCTCCAAGCCTTTTTACTTATTTGCTCGTCCTTTAACCTATTATTTATTGGCTGTCATACCTGGACCTTGTGCTTCTTGTATCATCTCAGGAGAAAGTTCTCGCACTATCCGCAAGGGAAATAGACGAGTTGAGGAAATTTGAGCGTAGTCAGAAGTCAAAAAAGGAGCATATTGACTAGCTTCAGGCGTTAACTGTGCCGCCATTGCTAGGGTAACACCTTTGAGGAACTTCCGCACGTCTTGAGCTTGTTTTCCAGTTACTTCTTTATTCAATATAGGTTTACCTGGTTTTCCTTGTTGATATGGAGTGATTTTAGGATCTATCACACTCAAATGAGAACCACCAACCACACCAACTAACCATTTTGGAGAGGGAATTTTCGCAAAACCGATAACTTGTTCAGTTAATGGTGGGGTGATTTTATCTGCGGAACTGGAGAGGATTAATGTGGGGATTTGTACTTTTGTTAACCCAGTTTCTCCAAACATTAAAGAAGTGGTAGGATTAAGAGCGATCGCTTGTTTAATTCTAGCATCTCTCAATTGATAAGTCTTTTCTGGTAATGCTTGCGCCGCACACTGAAGACTTTCACTCAAGTTAGTTTTACCTAATTTCCGCTGACAGCTTTGTTTCAGGTTTTCGATTTGTAACTCACCTCCCGCTAATGCTAAAGCCGTTCCTCCACCAAAAGAATAACCTACAACCATCACATTATTAGTTGCTAGTTTTCCTTGTAAGGGACTATTCGCAGTTTGGTTAAGTTTTTCCAATTCATCTAAAATAAAACTGACATCACGGGGACGGTTTAAAAATTCTTGGGGTGCAACCAGTTGGTTTTTATTTTTTTTGACTGCTTTAGAAGCAGTTTCATTACTACCAGGATGTTCTAAAGCCGCAACCACATAACCACGAGAGGCTAAATGTTCAGCTAAGTAGCGTAAGTCAGTCCTCACTGAACCCCGACCATGAGAAAAGACAATTACAGGTTTATTTGTACTTGCAGCACTAGAAAAATAAACATCTAGGGGAATTTGTCGTTGACGCTTTTGGTCGTTAAAACTTAACTTGAGTGTCTGTACCTGCGCGCTTCCTCCTTGAGTCGGGTCTAAAGAAGCAACTTTGATATCTTTGATATCTTTGGGGTTAACCTGGGGAGAAAGACCAAACATAAACCGCTGAGTGCGGATAAATGCACCATTCAAACTCCTCGCTACAGTTATAGCTTGAGGTAAATTAATTTCTAGACGTTGACTGGGATATGCGGCTATAAAACTCAGTATAGATAAACCCTGTGGAGAATTAGCACCTAAAACTAATCCCCCTTTCATCGCTTGTAATCCAGCTTGATCCCCACGGCTAATAGCTGTAGAGACATCACTGAGGATTGTAGTCCCAATTTGGGTATTGATTAATCTATCTAAAGTAATAACATTTATGGGAATTCGGATTTTTAGTCCCTCCACCAAAAAGCGCCGTTGTTCTTCAGTCATTCTCTTGGTATAAGTTCCCAAACTAGCTGGTAATTTGCCAGTTTCTGTAGACTTTTTTAACTCTTCTAAGGATACAGATTCCTCCAAAGGTCCATAGCGAATTACAACGGTATCTGCAGCCTGTGCAGAGGTGTTAACTACAAAAAACGGTGTCAGAGCAACAGCACAAAATACACCTGCAAATACCTTAAAATCCTTCCAGCTTTTTTGTGTGAACATCTTTAATTGTAACTCAACTTAGGAAATTCTACCTGATTTTCAGTCAAGAGTAGAATTAAAGCTTTTGTCCTGTATAAATAGATCGCACCTCACCATTACGACGAATAATAGCTTCACCGTTACTGACTTCTACTAATATCCAACCTGTATGACCAATATTTTCACCTAAACTAATCCGGTGACTGATACCATCCACTTTAAACAAAGCCACGGATTCATTCCCTAACTCCAATAATCCATCTAATTGTGCGGAATAGCTAGGCACAGAAACCTGTTCTACTATGTTAGTAGGTTCTTTTGCTGGTAGAGCATTGACTGCGACTGGGTTGGGCTTAACCTGCGTTGTTTCTGCTATGGGTTGAGTCGCTGGTTGTTTATCATTAATAGGAAAATTCTGAACTGCTAAAGAAGAAGATGAAGGTAATTTGGGTGGTATTGGTACTGGGGGAACAGTTGGTAGTTGATATTGGGTCACTGGTGACTGATCAACTGGAATATACATACGCTCAATCACATTAGGGGAGCTTGGCTGATTAGTAGCAGGTAGTACATTATTCGCTGCTACAGGTAAAGGCAAAGTTGCAGTAGGTTGGGTATTTAATAAAGGTGCGGCAGTTGTTTGATTAATATTACCAGCAGGAAATCCTGGTTTAATAGTTATTTTATCATTGGTTGTTCCCTGCTGTTCTATTACAGTCAAGGCTGCCAACATATAATTTACTAAATCTAATTGAGGATCTGTTGTCACAGAAACAGGTGATGATATTTGAGGATTTGGCCAACTTTGGGAAGTTAATTGAGTATTTATTGTAGTTAATAAACCAGACTCAGTTAAGTAAACCATCCCTAGCGTCCCTAAAGTTAAGCTTAATCCCATGAATATTACTTTACTTAAACTACTAATTTGTGGTTCACTTTTGGTAGTAATTCCCCCGATAGATGGAGGATTAACTACCAGTGTTGTAGTTTGGATATTTTTAATAGGTGAAGCGGACTGTAATGGGATATTAACTGTTGATGGCAAAACCACATCAGGCATTTTAAATGACATGGGTTGGACAGGTATAGATTCTCTTCTGTCTATATGATGATTCCGCTTACTTGGACTATCTAAAATATTTTCAATATCATTAAAAAGTTCATCCATTAAACTTTCAGCATAGGTTTCTATCATCCCAGGCTCGCTGGTGACAGAATCTATGGCTAACGCCATGCTGGTGCTATCGGATGCTTCTGAAACAAGTAAATCAGTGCTAGATTTGGGTAACATAGGCTTTTTCGGTTGTAGCTAAAAATAATAAAAAACAACGCCGCTACTGCTGTGGAAATCAACTAGCTTTTTTACCTGAATTTTAATCTGTTCTGGAAAATTTTGGTGATATTTAGTTAGAAAAGTTTATGGCCAGAGTTGGGAAAAAGGAGTCAGTAAATAACCAACAACGAAAAGTAAAATCGCCCAAACCCTCTTCACTCTTGCCTCTTGCCTCTGGTTACTGAGCGAAGTCGAAGTTGGTTACTGAGCGAAGTCGAAGTATTGCCTCTTGCCTAGTGCCATAACGACGATTTTCAATGCTAACCTACTTATCTATTACTTATTGGGAAATCGCTGGAGTACCCTTGTTTTTAGCTATTTCTAAATATATCAGCAGGGCGTTGATATCGGCTGGGTTAACTCCCCCAATTCTCGCAGCTTGTCCAATGGTGAGGGGTTTAACTTTGTTCAGCTTTTCTCTAGATTCTTTAGAGAGAGTTTCAATGGTTGAGTAGTTTAAATCACCAGGTAGCTGGCGATTTGCTTGACGGGCAACTTGGTCAATTTGGTGTTGCTGTCTTGCTAAATAACCCGCGTACTTAATATCAATTTCTGCTCCTTCTTTTTCCGCTTGTTTGAGCTTGGGGTTATGGAGTCCGTGACGTTCTAAATCAATGTAATGGATACCTGAACGACGCAGTAAGTCAGCCAGGGTAATAGAGCCTTTAATTGCTTGTTGGGTGTCTTGAGCGATCGCTTGCCCCACCTGCTCATTCTCCTTTATTCTAGTACAATGTAGGCGTTCTTTCTCCGCAGTAATTTGTGCTTGTTTTTGAGTATACAAGTCCCAGCGCCGGTCATCAATTAAACCTATTTCCCGTCCCAGAGGTGTCATACGCAGATCAGCATTGTCAGAACGCAGTAATAACCGATACTCTGAGCGACTGGTAAGCATTCGATAAGGTTCGCGTAAATCCTTCGTACACAGGTCGTCAATTAATGTACCAATATAACTTTGTTCACGAGGAAAAATAATCATTTCTTCACCCCGCACAAACCGCGCTGCATTGATTCCCGCTACTATCCCTTGAGCGGCAGCTTCTTCATAACCTGTAGTCCCGTTTACCTGTCCTGCACAAAATAATCCGGGGACTTTCTTCGTCATCAATGTGGGAAAACACTGAGTTGCGGGCAAATAGTCATACTCTACTGCATAAGCAGGACGTAACATTACACAGTTTTCCAAACCTGTTAAACTCCGCAACATTAAAATTTGTAAAGTTTCGGGTAAACCGGTAGAAAAACCCTGAATATACAATTCAGGAATATCCCTTCCTTCCGGTTCAATAAAGATTTGGTGACTTTCCTTATCAGCAAAGCGGACAATTTTATCTTCAATACTCGGACAATAGCGGGGTCCTTTTGCTTCTACCCAACCACCATACACAGGGGACAGATGTAAATTTTCTTGAATTAAACGATGAGTTTCTTTAGTGGTGCGGGTCATGTGACAAGGCATTTGTTCCCGTTCTACCCACACTTGGGGGTCAAAACTGAACCACCGCACAGCTTCGTCACCCGGTTGAATTTCCATTTGACTGTAATCAACGGAACGCTTATCAACCCGTGCCGGTGTGCCAGTTTTCAGTCTCCCGGTTTCAAATCCTAAGCGGTTGAGAGTTTGTGTTAAACCTTCTGCTGCAAACTCTCCCGCGCGTCCTGCGGCCATGGATTTATTTCCCACCCAAATTTTACCACCTAAAAATGTGCCAGTGGTGAGAATTACCGCTTTACAGTGGAAAGATACGCCAAAATAAGTTTCTAAGCCAATAACTTCATTACTATCATTTAAGATTAAATCTGTTACCATGGCTTCACGAATTGTCAAATTCTCTTGATTTTCGACAATTCCCTTCATTATCGCCGCATATTCCCGCTTATCAGTTTGCGCTCGCAATGCCCATACCGCAGGACCTCGTGAAGAATTGAGGATGCGTTTTTGCAGGTATGTCCGGTCTGCTACTTTGCCAATTTCCCCCCCTAAAGCATCTATTTCATGGGTTAATTGGGACTTGGCAGGTCCACCCACAGCGGGGTTACAAGGTTGCCAAGCGATTTTATCTAAGTTTAGGGTCAATAGCAGTGTCCGACAACCGAGGCGGGCAGTAGCCAGTGCTGCTTCGCAACCTGCGTGACCTGCACCGACGACAATTACATCATAAGCGTCTGGAAATTCAGCGGCATTGTGCATGGTCATAACCAATTAAGAATTAAAAATTAAAAGTTTAAAAAGCTAGTTACATTCGGTATTTTAGCGTATATTTAGAGGCGATTTCAGTTTTTACTAGTTCAGTTACAGGAGCAGCTACGAGAGAGTTATTGTTTAGTTGTAGCAGATATAAGGTTTATTGAGGGTTGAGCTATAGTAATGGGTAAGAAAATTTACCAGATATTTATAATTAATCAATTTATGGTTATAAATTTTTATTTAAGCCAAAAAGATTAAGTTAAAATAAGTTGCGTCACTTTTTTTGTTCAAAACATTCGCTAAATACTAAATATAAAAAATATGAGAATAAATGAAATAACCTACTATGACCGTGAATTTGAGTGGCGTTTTGAGCCAATTCAGTTTTCTGTACTAACGCTGTTGGTTGGTATTTCTGGTGTAGGTAAAACACAAATACTGAAAGCAATAGTTACTATGCGAAGCATAGCCAAAGGTAAGTCATTAAATGGTGTAAAATGGGATATTTGTTTTACGGCAAATAACAATTCACAATATCATTGGGTTGGAGAATTTGAAACTAAAAAACTTGATAATTTTGATGCTTTTATTTTGGAAGATATTTTAGATGGCGAAGAAAATGAAGAACAAGAATTTCAAATTATTTATGAATCTTTATCTGTAAATGGAGAAATTCTTATTAAAAGAGATGATAAAGGAATAAAATTTAAAGATAAATTTGTACCAAAATTATCTCGATTTCAAAGTGCAGTATCACTATTAAGTGAAGAACCGGATATCGCACCAGTGCAGGATAGTTTCAATCAAATAATTTACAGCGATCAATCTAGTTCAGTTAATGCAATTTATCCGACGATTAAATATGCTTCATTAACTCAAAAGTATTCATCTTTAACTTTATGTGATCTCAAAGGAAGTAACTTACCAGTTCAAATTAAACTAGCATTAGTATATGATCATTTTCCGAATGAATTTAATTTGATAAAAGAGAATTTTATAGAAATTTTTAACCAAGTAGAAGATATAAAGTTAAGACCAGATGAAAATGAAGATCTACATCTGATTTTAACAGAATATCCTTTTGTGAAAATCAAGGAGAAAGGTGTAAATACTTGGATTAATCAACATCGAATTTCTTCAGGAATGTTTAAAATTTTGATGCTTATCAGTGCAATTTATTTATCTACTGAAGGTACGGTAATTTTAATTGATGAGTTTGAGAATAGTTTAGGAGTTAATTGCATTAATGTTTTAAGTGATTTACTAGCTGAAAGCAGAAATTTACAATTTATAATCACCAGTCATCATCCTTATATAATCAATAAAGTAGGAATGGAACACTGGAAAATAGTTACTCGCAAGGGTGGTGTAGTAACTGCTAAAGATGCAAAAGATTTTGGATTAGGTAAATCCAGACATGAAGCATTTATGCAATTGATTAATCTCGATGAATATAATGAAGGAATATCAGCATAATGAATATCTATTTTCTTGTGGAGGGAGATACTGAAGAAAAAGTTTATAAAGCTTGGCTTAAGTATCTTCTACCAGAATTAACACGAATTGGACTACCCCATCAAGTTGATCATAATAACTATTATCTTTTTAATGCAAAAGGTCAACCGGGAATCATTGATAGACATCTACCTGATGCTATTGCAAATATTCAAGAGTATAGTAAATATAATTATCTTGTCATTTGTTTAGATGCAGAAGAAGTGACTATTGATTATAAAGAACAAGAAATTTATAAATGTTTAAAGTCTAACAATATTGATTTAGTAAATATCCAATTTCATATCATTGTTCAAAATCGCTGCTTTGATACTTGGTGCTTGGGAAATAAAGGAATTTACCCTTTACAAGCAGAAATTAGTCCATTATTAGATTATACAAATTATTATGATGTTTCAATTAATTGTCCAGAAATTATGGGTAAACTACATTTTAATACTCATGCTCAATTTCATAAGGATTATTTAAGAGAATTGTTTAAGATCAACAATCTTAAACATTATAAAATTACAAATGAAGTCATAAAAGAAGAATATTTAGAACAATTAATAGCCAGGGTTCAAAATGAAACTGAACATTTACCTACCTTCCAAACCTTCATACAATTTTGTAATATGATTAAATCAAAATTGTCAAAACAACTCTAATTTACTCTTGCGCTCTTCTCTGTGGCTCCGCGTCTCTGCGTGAAAAAATCATATTTCAACCCCCTGCAAAAAGCAGAGGGAATAATCAAACCTTATACCTGATTATTTCTGTGTAATATGTTTCAGCAAACCTTCACAAGCATCCATCAGTAAATCAATAACTTGATTAAAGCCCTCAACTCCCCCATAATAGGGGTCTGGAACTTGCTTGAGAGTGTGTTTAGAGCAAAAATCACACATCATTCTCACTTGAGAATAATATTGTCCAGAAGGGTCAATAGCGAGAATATCATCTTGACACTCCCCGGTCTAAAGACACGGGGATTCTTGGTTCAACGAGACCACTTAAACTAGACTCCTTGCGTTATCTAGCTCAGAGGTGGGACTCTCCCCAAGCGTTAAAGCCTCGACTCCGCTCGGCTTTAACCCTGAGCGAAGCCGAAGGGTTAACTTTCGGTCTGCCCGACCGTAGTTGCATGACTGCAAGTCCTGTTGAGGATGAAACTTTCCTGTTTCAAAATTCTGATTCGTGTTTCGACTTCGCTCAACACAAGTCTAGCCCCTATAAATCTTTTACCTACTGCTAGGAGGAAACTAGAACAATGCAGTAGAACCGCATAGATTTAATTGTCAAGGTACAGATTACCGTTAGGCAGTTAGGTTTTTATACAGGTTGATTACCATTCCTGTTACAAATAGTATAACACAAGTCACTGGAGGAAGACAGCCTCTAATTGGCTTTCATCCCCGGCTTAAAAGACATTAACCCCTAAAAATTTTTAGGATTTTTAGGGGTTAATTCCGGGGTTTTCAGCCTATTTTCTTATAAGGCATAATATTTTGATTTAATTTTTGTGTCAGTCGCCAGTTATTTTATACTACTGACCACTGACTATTAACTAATGACTACATTCCAGGTAATTCCAGTCCACTGGTTAGATCTTCCATCCGTTCCCGCATGGTTTCGGTAGACTTTTGATAGGCATCTTTCATGGCCGCAGCTACCAAATCAGAAAGCACTTCTGCACCTTCTTCTAAAGCAGATGGAGCAATTTCCACCCGTTTGGGTTCTTGGTTACCACTGACAATAACTTTAACAAGTCCACCACCAGATTCTCCTAGAATCTCCATTTTCTCCAATTCTTCTTGAAGACGCTTTGCACCTTCTTGAACCTGTTGGGCTTTTTTAAACGCTTCCGCTAATTCTTTCATTTTGCCTAAGCCAAAGCCAAATCCCTGTCCTTTTTCTGCCATAACTGGTTATCCGCCGTACGATTACTTACAAATCAAATTCAATTATAGATGCGATGAGTAATTGGTGATGGGTAATTGGTAATTGGTAATTGGGAATAGAGAAAATCCCTGCCTCTTGCCTTTTGCCTTTTGCCTTTTGCCTCTTGCCTTTAAGCAACTACTTGAAACTCACCCAACATTTTCACTTCTGGTTCTAGCCAAATTGACCAGCGTTCTTGTACCTCATGTTGAATATGACGAATGAGGCAGAAAATATCACTGGCTTTAGCTCCTCCCCGATTGACAATAAAATTAGCATGGAGTTGGGCAACTTGCGCTCCCCCTAATTGATAACCTTTGAGTCCGGTTTGTTCAATTAACCAACCAGCAGTATAAGGTTTAGGATTTCTAAACACACTGCCACAACTAGGATAGCTGTAAGGTTGGGTGCTGAGGCGGTGTTTTTTATGTTCCTTAGTTCTAGCTGTCACTTGCACCGGATCTGCTCCTGGTTGCAGTTGGAAGGTGGCTTGAGTCACAACCCGCTTACCACCTTGTAGTAGTGAACTTCGGTATCTGTAGCCTAATTCTTCTGGAGTGAGAGTTACCAAAGTTCCATCTGGAGAAAGAACTTGAGCGCTAACTAACATATCTGCGATACAGCTATCATGCGCTCCAGCATTCATCACCACCGCACCGCCCAAAGTTCCAGGAATACCCACAGCCCATTCTAATCCTTCCCATCCCAAAGCCGCTGCGTCCCATGCTAAACTAGGGATAGGCTCTCCCGCGGATACAGTTAATTGACCTGTAGCTGGATCAAAGTTTTTAGACCGGAGATGACGAGTAGCGATGACTAAACCGGGGATACCGCGATCGCTCACCAACAAGTTAGAACCAGCACCTAGTATTGTGACTGCTAAATCATTCTCTTTGGCGTACTCAATACTTGCTTGCAACGCTCCTAAATCGCGGGGAGAAACGTAGCATTCAGCCTCTCCTCCCACCCGATAAGAAGTAAATGCCGACAAGGAAGTATGGGTTTTGAGCGGACAATCAGTTCCTGGTAAGTAAATTAATTTGCTATTATCCACATCATCTTTAGTTTGTAGTTGTGGAGTCAAATCAGAAAATTTGCAGATTTTGCTAAATCCCTGGGAAGTTATCATCTTTACTTAAATTGGTAATTTTTGACTTATGTTCTTTATTTACCAGAAAAATCCGGTACTGGAGTTAACTAATCAAACCCTGCCAGAGTGCAGTTCTGATCCTAAGATGTGGCAATTGCCGGTTCACTCATAGTGGTAATAAGTTCAGGAATAGCCTGATTCAAATTACCCGCACCTAAAAATAATGCCAAATCTCCCGGACGGAGGGTTTGCAGTAAAAATTCACTCACTAAAGGTAAAGTGTGCTGATAAACCACTTCAGGGTTGTATTTACTAATTGCAGTGGCTAAATCCTGTCCACTAACTTGTCCTAAATCAGGCTCACCCGCACTATAAATATCAGTTAGCACAACTAAATCAGCATGGGTAAAAGACTCAGCGAACTCTTTTAAAAACGTTAATGTCCGAGTATAACGATGGGGTTGGAAGATAGCAACTACCCTTTGTCCAGGTCTAGTTTGAAGACGAGCTGCGGCTAGAGTAACACGAATTTCACTAGGATGATGGGCATAGTCATCAATAAAAGTCACCCCAGCAGCTTCACCTCGAAACTCAAACCGTCGTCTTGCACCTTCAAAGCTAGTAATCCCTTTGGCAATTTCTCCAAATTCTAATCCCAAAACTCTACCCACAGCTACTGCTGCTAAAGAATTGCTGAGGTTATGATGACTTAATAGCTGTAAATTTAGTACCCCCAAGGCTTGACCTTTTTCCCATACTAAAGCTGTTGTCCCATCAGCCCGATAATCTATATTAGTAACGGTGTAGTCAGCACCTTTATCTGGGTAAAGACTATAGCTAATGGTTGGTTTCAGGCGCTCGCGCACTGTTTCGCAATCAATACTACCTACCAAAGTTTTGCAACCTTGAGCAAAGGTTTGGAAGGTATTAACTACCTCTTCTAAACTTTCGTAGTGGTCAGGATGATCTAATTCAATATTAGTAATAATACCAATCTCTGGAGCGTGCTTCACCAAAGAACCATCAGACTCATCTGCTTCCGCTACTAAATAACGGCTAGACCCCATTCTGGCATTACCTTCCCAAGCCTTAACTTCACCACCGACCAAAATCGTCGGATCAAGTCCAGCTTGCAAAAGCATATAACCAATCAGACTACTAGTAGTAGTTTTCCCATGGGTTCCGGCCACAGCAATACTGTAATAATCAGCAATCAAAGCCGCAAGAACATCAGAACGATGCCAAATTGGGCAACCTAATGCCAGCGCCGCTTTATATTCCAAATTATTAGCATTAATAGCTGTGGAACAAATCACTTGAGGCCAGGTTGTTTTTGCCGCAGACAACTTTTCTGGTGAAGTTAACAATAAATCATCAGCTGATGCTTCAGGGACAAAGAACTCCAGATTGTTTGCTTCTTGCTTACTAAAAATGTGAGCGCCTAGAGATTCTAACTTGTGCGTAATATGGTTAGGACGCAAGTCTGAACCAGATACTGGTAATTGACGTTTGGTTAGAACATAAGCCAAAGCAGACATTCCAATCCCACCAATTCCGATGAAATGAAATGGTCTACCACTAAAATCTATAGAATTACTCATTTTATTTACCTCTTACACCACACCACACCAGAATCACATAAGACACGCGTATCATACCAGGATTTTGATTTTTACAGATCCTAATTATCCCATCTAAAATATTCATCCCTGCTGAATGAGTAAATTTTGACTTTTGTTTTGCCCCCTGAGCCAGATTACCCCCCGAAAATTATTTTTAATCTGCTCATAAGATTATTCTGAAAATATCTGCTACATCGGGAAAGAAAATTGTGTAAATTTAAATACATTTCGTGATGACTTTTTTAGCACTAAGTAGGATGGCTTTAGATATAGCAATTTGCATCACTTACCAAAAGCCTCTGTCGGAATTGTCTACAATAGTACATTGGTAGTGAAATTATTGTTTAAATAGAAATCATTATTGGGAACAGGGAACAGGGAACAGGGGAAGAATTTTCTTCTTCTTCTTCTTCCTTCCTTCTTTCTAACTCCTGACTCCTGACTCCTGACTCCTGACTCCTTCTTATAAAATTCTGTATTTTTTTGTTGATCAAAGACTTTATCGTTATAAATAGCCGCCCCCTTTGCGATATGATTGGGGTCAACGATATCAACTTATAGGCATAAATACAGAGGGCAAGATACTGTGATTAGAGTTGCAATTAACGGTTTTGGGCGCATTGGACGTAACTTTGCCCGCTGCTGGGTGGGTAGAGAAAATAGCAATATTCAACTGGTCGGGATTAATGACACATCTGACCCTAGAACTAATGCTCACTTGCTTAGATATGACTCAATGTTAGGCAAGCTGCAAGGTGTAGATATTAGTGCTGATGATAACTCTATAACCCTTAATGGTAATACAGTTAAGTGCGTATCTGATCGCAACCCAGATAACTTACCCTGGAAAGAGTGGGGAATTGACCTGATTATCGAATCAACAGGCGTTTTTACCAGCAAAGAAGGGGCAATGAGGCACGTAAATGCCGGAGCTAAAAAGGTTCTGATTACCGCTCCTGGCAAAAATGAAGATGGTACTTTTGTAATTGGTGTCAATCATCATGATTATGACCACAACATCCATAACATTATCAGTAATGCCAGTTGTACAACTAACTGTTTAGCTCCCATTGCCAAGGTATTAGATGAAAAATTTGGGATCATCAAAGGCATAATGACCACTACCCACAGCTACACAGGTGATCAGCGTTTACTAGACGCTTCTCATCGTGATTTGCGTCGGGCAAGAGCAGCAGCTATCAACATCGTTCCCACCTCTACTGGTGCAGCAAAAGCAGTAGCGTTGGTACTTCCTCAGTTGAAGGGTAAGCTAAATGGTGTGGCTTTGCGTGTACCAACCCCTAATGTTTCCATGGTGGATTTTGTAGTACAAACTGAAAAGCGCACTATTGCCGAAGAGGTTAACCAAGCTCTGAAAGAAGCTGCTGAAGGTCCATTGAAAGGCATTTTAGGTTACAGCGAATTGGAACTTGTATCTTCTGACTATCAAGGTACAGATGAATCTTCTATTGTTGATGCCAACTTGACTCTAGTTATGGGCAATGACATGGTGAAAGTCATGGCATGGTATGACAATGAATGGGGTTATAGCCAACGTGTTCTTGATTTGGCGGAATTAGTAGCTGAAAAATGGGTTTAATTGTCCTTTGTCAGTTGTCCTTTGTCCTTTGTCCGTTGTTTTTCTTTACCACTGACCACTGACTACTGACTACTGACCACTGTACGGGCGAAGCATTTGGAGAACTATTTTTGGCAATGACCGATAATTTATCTTCCAAATGCTTCGCCCCTACTGACCAAAATGTTGGAATCCCTGGCTGAGGCTGAGAACTTGGTCGGGGATTTCTGCTTTTTCGTGGTGTAAAATCACTTTTGAGCCTGGGGTAATTGTGCCAATTATGGCTGCACCTGTGCCTAATTTTTGCACTAATGCTAATGCAGGTTCTGGTGGTAAACACAGGACTAATTCAAAATCTTCGCCACCATAGAGGGCGTATTTTAATGATTTTTCTGGTGTGAGCCACCCTTCAAAGGCTGATGGTAAGGGTATTTTACTAGATTCTATAACCGCACCGACGTTACTGGCTCGGCAAATTTGTAATATTGCGTCTGCTAAACCGTCGCTGCTATCCATACCGGACATAGGCAGGGAACAGGGGGATATGAGAATTTCTTTGAGGATAGAGATTACATCTAAACGGGGTTTGGGGCGTTGGTGGGCGGTGATTAAGGCTGCCTTGGCTTCAGTTTTGAGGTTTTGAGCTATTTCGGGATGTAAGAGTAATTCTAAGCCTGCACGGGAGGCTCCATGTATACCTGTGATGACAATAGCATTTCCTACTTGAGCGGTGGCACGACGGATGATGAAATTGGGGTTAGCTTGACCTAAGGCAGTAATTGCTAAAGTGGTAATGGGCGATCGCACTATATCACCACCAACTATGGGAACATGATACTTTGACAAGCATTCTGTCATGCCCTGATATAGTCGCTCAACCCAATTTACAGTTACATCTCCCGGTAAACCTAATCCCACAGTTATGCCCACGGGAGTCGCCCCCATTGCTGCTAAATCGGATAAATTAGCCGCCGCAGCCCGCCAACCAGCATCCTCTGGAGAGGTGGTAACATCACTAAAATGCACACCGTCAACGAGCATATCTGTAGTAACTATCAAAGATTGATTTGGTAAGGTTTCTAAAACTGCGGCATCATCACCAATTATATCGGGTGGACAAAAGCGTTGTAATCTTTCTAAAAGACCTTGTTCGCCAATATCTCGAACTCGTAAGCCAGATAAATCACTATTCATAATTAAATGTACTCATTACTTTATGGGAATAGATCCTGATAGTTCAATACCTTCGCCAAATTGAAAAAAGCCTTGATTCGGAGGTTGGGTTGTGGAACGTTAGCATTGCCAAGCAATAGCATGAAACCCAATGTATTTGTTGAGTCGCGCTGTCGCTTAACCCAACAAAGCAAAAAATGGCGAAAGTATTGATAGTTTGTAAGTAATACCTAAAGATAGATGAAATTTTACTAATCTTAAAATTAATCGTAAAGAATCGGACTTATATAGTATATAATGCCCAAATGAGTTTTTTCTGGTGTGTAATGGTGCTATAAAAATGACACTTTCCCTGAAAGATAATTTAAATTGGTTACAAGTGCAGCGTTATTGTGAACTCCTGCACGTCTTAGTAATACGGACACTGAAAGTCCGTTATCGGGGGTCTTTTCTAGGGGTTTATTGGTCACTATTGAACCCATTGATTATGACAGGGTTGTATACTGCCATTTTTGGTGCTACCTTTGCATCTTATTATGGTAACTCCATTATTAACTATATGCTGGCAGCACTGACGGGGCTGTTGGTCATCAATTTTTTCTCAGCTTGCACATCCCAAGCTTTAACCAGCGTAGTCGGCAATGGTGCATTATTAAATAAAATTCGCTTGCCAGTCAGTGTTTTCCCAGTATCAATGATTGCGGCGAATGTATTTCAGTTTTCAGTGGGAGCGTTTCCGTTACTAGCGATTATGACTTTGATTAATTCCCAAAGTCTAGTCAATGTCCTAGCATTAGTATTTCCCTTTCTTGCACTAATTTTAGTTTCTACAGGAGTTGGGTTTTTAGTTAGTGCTTTGTACGTATTTTTTAGAGATTTACCTTACTTTTATGAATTAGTAGTATTTGTAATTTGGATTAGTAGTCCCATATTTTATCCAGCAGCTATTGTTCCCAAGCAGGTAAAACAATTTTTAGGTTTAAATCCCTTATCCCCAATTATTGAAAGTCTGCGTCAGATTACCTTATCAGGTTCTTCACCAGATTTAGGTTTGATTTGGGGGGCTTTACTGAGTGGCATCATTATTTTAACCTTGGGATGGACTTGTTTTCATCTGTGGCGGCATCAATTTATGGATTTGCTCTAACATGACTATCACTTGATAATTGCACGGACTAAATCCTGATAGTTTATAATTAATAAAAGATAGTAATTTATCCCCATAAAATCTATGGCTTTAACCGCACAAGAAATAGAAGCATTAATGCCAGATTGCACTGAACTACTCAGCGACGAACCAGAAATGGAAAGCTCCTTACACTATACACAACTATTAATATTAGTAACTTGTTTAGAATGGTTATGGCGTGATAGAGAAGATTTTTTTATTGGTGCAAATCTTAGTGTTTACTATAGTCGTCAACAGTTAAAAAATCGAGATTTTAGGGGGCCAGACTTTTTTCTAGTCAAAGATACGGAAAAACGTCCACGTCTGTCTTGGGTAACATGGGAAGAAGATGGTAAATATCCCAATGTGATCATTGAATTACTTTCTGATTCTACTGCCAAAGTAGATAAGGGATTGAAAAAACAGTTATATCAAAATCAATTCCGTACTCCCGAGTATTTTTGGTTTTCCCCAAATACCTTAGAATTAGTGGGATGGCGATTAACAGATAGTGAATACAAAAGTATTCCAGCATCAGAAAATGGCTGGTATTGGAGTCAGGAGTTAGGTTTATACCTAGGGATTTGGGAAGATAAGTTAAGATATTTTACTGTTGAAGGAAGATTAGTTCCTACACCAGAAGAAGCTTATTTAGAAGAAATTAGAAAAGCTGAAATTGCCCTTCAACTGGTAGAAATTGAACGCGAACGGGCAGAAAACGAACGCCAACGGGCTGATAAATTAGCTGAGTATTTGCGATCGCTAGGCGTAGATCCTGATAGTATAAATTAGGAGAAAAAGAGGTCTATATTAGTCACAAGGAATCAAAAATTGTTATCAACAGTGGAGTTTATACGTAAAATAGGAAAATTAAGGCGGATTCTACCAGTAGATGAAAAATGGTGGGGGAAATTCGACTTACTGAGAACTTTAGTCCGTCGGGATTTGGAAGCAAGGTATAAAGGTTCTGTACTAGGAAATTTGTGGCCTCTACTTAATCAGTTATCACAATTACTAATTTACACCTATGTATTTTCCGTAGTGCTGAAGGTGAAACTGCACACTTTAAAGGGTTTACCAGAAAATAATTTTACCTTTGGCTTGTGGCTGTTTGCGGGGTTATTACCCTGGATTGCTTTTACAGGTGGACTTATGCAGTCTGCTGGTTCAGTAATAGGACAGCCGAATTTAGTTAAGAAGGTGGTATTTCCTCTGGCATTGTTACCTCTAGTGCCAATTTTATCAACGTTTATTGAAAGTTCCTTTGGTTTAATGGCGTTGATATTTTTCGTAGCTATCACGACTCATACTTTACATACTACCTTGGCTCTGTTACCCTTAGTTTGGCTGACACAGTTATTATTAACTGCTGGGTTGGGTTATTTGACAGCGGGGCTAACAGTGTTTTTGAGAGATATTCCGCAAACAATGGGAGTATTATTAAATGTGTGGATGTACTTGACACCAATTATCTATCCGGCTTCAGCAATTCCTGAAGCATTCCGAAAATGGGTGTTTTGGTTAAATCCTATGGCAGCTATAGCAGAAGTTTATCGGGATATAGTTTTAGTGGGGGAGGTACAGCATTGGAGTGAGTGGGGTGTAGCTGCGGCGATATCAGTTATGATATTTTATTGTGGGTTTACAGTTTATAAGCGATTGCGTCCAGCATTTGCTGATGTATTATGAACATTGAGGATGGCACTGTGGTTATTGTTTTGAATTTGTGAGGATTAACAGTAAAAGCATGGGAGAAGAAATTGCAATTTCCCTAAAAAATGTATCAAAGTGCTTTAAGCGGTATGCCCGTCCTGTAGATAGGCTTAAAGAGTTGTTGTTGCCTGGAAAATCCTATTCACAGGAGTTTTGGGCTTTACAGGATATTAACTTAGATATTTGTAAAGGTGAAACCTTTGGGATTATCGGACAAAATGGATCGGGTAAAAGTACACTTTTACAAATTATTGCAGGTACGCTAACACCAACTAGAGGACAAGTATTAGTTAATGGCAGAGTTTCGGCTTTACTAGAATTAGGGAGTGGGTTTAATCCTGAGTTTACTGGGAGGCAAAATGTATTCTTTAATGGACGTATTCTAGGTTTAAGTCAGGAAGAAATAGAAAATAAGTTTGATGATATAGCTGCTTTTGCCGATATTGGAGATTTTATTGATCAGCCGGTTAAAACTTATTCTAGTGGTATGTTTGTCAGGTTAGCTTTTGCTGTAGCGGTAAATGTTGAACCAGATATTTTAATTGTTGATGAGGCTTTAGCCGTTGGAGATATGTTCTTTCAACATCGTTGTATACGCAAAATGCGTGCATTGATGGATTTTGGAGTCACAACTTTATTTGTTTCCCATGATCCTAGTACAATAAAAACATTATGTAATTGGGCAATCATGATTCATGATGGGGCAATTATTAGCACTGGTTCACCAAATATAATAATTAAAAAATATTTAAAATTAGCGACAGAATTAGATATGGGTTTAACACAGATAGATACAAAATTGGAACAAGAGCCAAATAGGGAATTTCTAGATGTAACCCAAGATGATAAATCACATTTGTTGCCTACTTATGATAAAACACCTATTGATAAAAATCCTGGAAATTTATTCCGCAGAGGAAGCGGAAAAGCTAGAATTGAAAGTATTAAGTTGCTGAATAATTTAGGTGACAATATTGGTGAAAGTCCTATCTTTGAATTTAATCAAGAGGTTGTGCTATTAGTAAAAGCAAAAATTTATGAACATCTCCAAAGTTGTATGATAGGTTTCATTATTTGTGATAAAAATGGAAACGAAGTTATTGGTAGCAATACTTATGAAGAGAACATTAAAATTGATGAATTACAACCAAATGAAGAATTGGAAACTAAATTTAAATTTAGTTTGCCTTTAAGACCAAGTTCATACAGTGTAACAGTTGCAGTAGCCCAGGACTATGAGACTTTAACCTTAGATTGGATTGATAATGCACTAGTATTTCAGGTGCTGCCTCCGAATACAAATAAAAAAATTACTGCTCTTGTGGATGTTAGTATGGAGGTAGAAGTGTTGAAATTAAATCAAATTAATTAGAGAGAGTATATGCACCAAAGTTCAATAGACAAAATGCAGTCTTTTAAGGAGAAATACCTCCAAGATAAGCAATCTGAGAAACTCATTATATTTGATCTAGGTAGTCAAAGTATCGGAGGATCTTACAAGCCTATTTTCGATTCGCCAAACTGGAAATATTGTGGGGTAGATTTAGAAGCAGGGGAAAATGTAGATATTGTTCTCAGAAATGCTTATAGCTGGGATGAAATACAATCCAGTTCTGTTGATGTATTAATATCTGGACAGACTTTGGAGCATATTGAATATTTCTGGATCACAATAATGGAGATTGTCAGAGTCTTAAAGTCTGGTGGAATATGCTGTCTTGTTGCACCTTCAAGTGGTTACGAACACAGATATCCAGTAGACTGCTGGAGGTTTTATCCAGATGGTATGAGAGCAATAGCAGAATTTGCTAAACTCGAAGTTTTAGAGATATTTACTCAGTGGAAAGATGAAGATTATGCTGATGGCAGTAATGTTTGGCATGACTCTGTTTTAATAGCAAGGAAGCCACTTGAGAATAAAGAATTAATGATTGAATCTCAGCATTTTAATGAACGTTATCTTGAGATTTTAACGGAAAGAGGACAAACAGAGTTATATCGGTTTCAGTTGCAGCGATCTCAATCTGATCTAGTAAATTTGCAAAGTAAACTCCATCAGACAGAATATTATGCCCAACAATATCAATATGAATTAGAGAGATTGCAATCTCAACTACAACAAACTCAGCAATGTATAAAAGCAATGGAGAGTAGTAAGTTTTGGAAGATGAGAAATGCTTGGTTTAAACTTAAGGGACTGATAATCAAATAAGATGTAATTTATCATATAGGATCCCGGTTTAATTCTTGTTCACTATACTGAGACTCAATCGTTGATTCGATGGGGTTTACAGTTTACAGCTTGTTCAAAAATCAAATAGTAGCCCTATAGAAATATACGATATTTACTTGAAATATAGAAGATTAAAAAAAAAATGGCAACTTGGGTTAAAATGACTTAACTAGGAAAGCAAAACTACAAAAAAAATGAATCATAATCCTATTTGGAAAAGTGATGCAAGTTTTACTCTAGCAGAAACTGAGTTCTTAATGATGCACAATCCAGAGGATTTAAAGCGCTTAGAGACAACAAATGAGCGTTTTCTGCTAGGCAAAACTCGTAATCTAGTAACAAATACCGTCGCAATGCGAGACTCGGAGAGTATCAAGCAAATTGTAGATCTCGGTATTTACAAGGGAGGTAGTATAGCTTTGTATGCACTGCTATTTATGCCTTTAAAGTTGGTTGGGATTGAATATTCCAAAGAGCCTGTAGAACCTTTAAATAATTTTATTGCTAAAAATGGTTTACAGAAGCAAGTGAGTACATATTATGGTGTAAACCAGGCGGACAGTAAGCAGTTGAGGCAAATTGTAGGGGCTGAATTTGGTGGAGTGGAGCTAGATCTAGTTGTAGATGATGCTTCGCATTACTATGCTGAAACGAGATCCTCATTTGAAACACTCTTTCCCATGTTAAGACCCGGAGGGATTTATATTATCGAAGATTGGGGTTGGGCTCATTGGGCTGGAGATGAGTGGCAAAAGAGCAAGTATTTTTCGTCAAAGAGTCCTTCACTGACTAATTTGTTGATAGAAATTTCAATGTTGTGTGCATCTCGACCTGACTTAGTGGCAAGCTTACAAATAGAGCAATCGGTGATTACAGTCCGGAGAGGATCTGCTAAATTTGAGCCAGGAGACTTTAAACTTGAACAAAAATATCTAAATCGAGGTAAGAAGTTTAAGCCGATCATGTAAAAATGAAATTCGATGAAAGAACTAGTAGAGTTAACTGGAATTCGCTTTTTTGCTGCTTTTGTTGTCTGTGCTTACCACTTTAGTCCCGGCTTTGGACTTACTAGTGTGAGTACAATCTTGCGACCAGCAGCAATATCTGCTGTGTCATTGTTTTTCATTTTGAGTGGATTTATTCTTAGTTACAGTTATCTAGAAAAACTGCAAACTATCAAATTGAGGTATTTTTTCTGGGCTAGATTTGCGAGATTAGCTCCAGCCTTCGTGACTGTCATGATTGCAATGATTCCAATACGTCTACTCTTTTTAATGAGTTCATCTGAGAGCGCGAGAATAGCATATGGAATCTCTCTTGATTCACCAATTCTCGGAATATCTTGGTTGGCTAATTTATTTTTAGTAGCAGTATTTGTGCCAGAGCTAAATCCCTGGCTATATTTTTGGAATCCTCCAGCTTGGTCACTTACTGCTGAAGCAATTTTTTATATAGGATTTCCGGTTGTAATTAGTATATTCAAGAAAATCAAACGCGAAAGCTTTCTTGTTTGGAATTCGGTAATAATTTATGGATTACTTTGCCTGATAATAGTAGGAGTATTTTCTCTGGTAATGAACATTCCCTTTGATGTATTTCCTTCGTGGTACAAAAGCAGTCTCAATTTAGGCGGAACAGTCCTAACAGAAGACGAGGTAAGAAGTTATACTCTTACATATTTTGTATATCTTTTACCATTCTTAAGATGTTTTGAGTTTTGGATCGGTTGTTCTATTGGCTGTTTTTTCCTCCGGTTAAGAGAAAGAGACAGATTACCGAAAGAGAATATTCGGAACTTATTGGTGGTGACATCTGTGTTGCTAATTTACATTGGTCACCAAATCAATAGTTTGACAATGGGAGGTATGGGATTAGGGATTTATGCAGTTTACACTCCTGGCTTCACCTTGTTCATTTTTACTTTAGCTTCTGGCAAGACTTTTGCGTCAAGTCTACTAAGTCACAAATTAATAGTGAAACTTGGCAAAAGCAGCTATGCTCTGTATATTTCACATTATGCGGGTATGGCAATTTATCAAAATCTAGCTAATATTGGTATTGTATTTCCTCAAGGAATTTACTTCATAGTATTAGGCTTATGTTTGGCGATATCTTTAGTAATTTACGATTTTGTGGAAGTTCCTGGACAGCAGTGGTTAATCAAGATCAGTAAAGCTAGAACTTAAAGGTTATGAAAATTACATTGTTTGAGTATAATCTCATAATTCATTGCTAATTATTATATACAGCAGTTTCCGGTTTTAAGAGGTACAGAGATACAAGATAAAACCCTTGTAGTGCAGGCATCTTGCCCGAAGCATGATGTACCTCACTTGAATGGGAATTGCTATAAACACCAAAGATGTTACAATGCCGAAGAAATGATCGCAAATTTAGAGTGTTTCTTGTAAATTTAAAAGAAATCTTAGTTTATTCAGTTATATGATTCAAGAAAAGCAACTTAATTATACCTATGCTGTTGATCCTAACTCTGATACAGCAGCAGCTAATGTATTAAGATTTGTAGGCAAGCACAAAAAAGTTTTGGAAATTGGTGCAGGTCCAGGATCAATTTTACAAGTTTTGCAAGACATCAATCAATGCAACATAACAGCGATTGAAGTTTATCCTGATTATATTGCAAAACTCAAAGAATTTTGTCCTAATGTGATTAGTGCGGATTTAAATGACCCGCAGTGGAACAAAATTTTTGCTGAAGATCAAAAATTTGATGTTGTTGTTGCCGCTGATGTTTTAGAACACCTGTACGATCCCCTAAAATGTCTTAAAAACATGGCAACGCTATTAGATGACAATGGATCTATTGTTATTTCATTGCCCCATATAGGACACGCTGTTATTGCAGGTTGTTTATGGGATGGAGATTTTGAGTATGGTGAATGGGGTTTATTAGATCACACTCATATACGATTCTTTGGTATCAAAAATATCCAAAACTTGATTGAAGATGCACATTTAAAAATTATTGATGTTAGTTTTGTAGTCCGCTCACCAGATCAAACCGAGTTTGCCGAGCGTTGGTCACGGTTGCCCCAAGGGTTTAAGAAAGAAATTCTGTCTAACCCTTTTGCTTGTGTTTATCAGGTTGTACTTCATGTTGTTCCTCAAGCCTTTCAAGGTAATTCTATACAACTTGCTCAAGTCCCTATACCCTCATCTCAGATCATTCCTTTTGGTGTCTTAAATCAAACTTATGGCTTGACTGGTTTCTTGCGTAGTATTCTGCGTAAAGTGCTTTCACAAAACCAAAAAAACAAATTACAGTTATACCTGAAAAAGTGGGGAATTTATGTCTAAAAATCCAAAACTTATCGCATTTTATCTAACACAATTTCATCCTATCCCTGAAAATGATGAGTGGTGGGGGAAAGGATTTACAGAGTGGACAAATGTTACAAAAGCTGAACCATTATATAATGGACATTACCAACCACATCTACCTACTGATTTTGGCTTCTACGATTTGCGAGTACGAGAAACTCGACATCAACAGATAAAATTAGCCAAACAATTTGGAATCGAAGGGTTTTGTTATCATTATTATTGGTTCTCAGGCAAACGTTTATTAGAAAAACCATTTAATGATATGTTGGCTGATCCAAAAAGTGATATGCCATTCTGTATTTGTTGGGCAAACGAAAATTGGACTCGTCGTTGGGATGCGGCAGAACATCAAATACTAATTGCACAGAATTATACGGATGAAGATGATTTGAATTTTATCAAGGATCTTATCCCTGTTATAAAAGATTCTCGCTATATCAGAATAAATGATGCCCCATTCATCATTGTCTATAGACCCCAGCAATTACCAAATGCTAATAAAACACTTGCTGTTTGGCGGGACTATGCACGAAGTGTGGGTATTGAGAAACTGCATTTATGCGCGGCTCTAACACATGGAAATACAGATTACAGGCAATTTGGTTTTGATAGTGGTGTTGAATTTCCTCCTCATAACCTTGATGCTATTAGCATATCAAATGATAATGTCGGTTTTTACAACAGGTTTTTCGGTCATGTTATTCCTTATGAATTAATAGCTAAGTCCTATTTAACTAGGAGAATTGAAAACCAACTTATTTTTAAAACTGTTTTTCCATCATGGGACAATACAGCTAGGCGGGGTAGCCGCGCTTTCATTGTTCCTAATGGAACACCTTCAAATTATGAATATTGGTTAGCTCAATCAATTGAGTTAACAAAAAACATTCATAAGAATCAAGAGAGTTTTGTATTTATTAATGCCTGGAATGAATGGGCTGAAGGATGCCACCTTGAACCCGATAGAAAGTATGGTAACCAGTTTTTAGAAGCAACTTTACGTGCTGCATCTAACTCATCTACTTTCATAGATTTTCCAGATAAGGCCGTATTTAAGATGGAAAAGCGTAAGTTTTTAACGGACGCAAGTGAGGTAATATCCTATCATTTTTCTATGCTGCTTACACAAATACGTTCCTGGGTTTCTGCACATCCAAAGCTCAAAATTGTCTTACGCATACCTATTAAAATCATCGGTCGTCTCAATTCATTTGGAAAATAAATTTTCTTGATAATCTATCATTCTCTATGATATAGCAATCCTAAGTTATTTGTAAAAAAAATGGCTGAAAGGCTTGTAAGTAAGTAATTTTTATCTCCGTATTTTTCTTACATTTTAACTCAAATTGCTATATCAAGATTTATGTATTGAAATTTATGCTTAGATACATCAACAAATATTAACATGATAAAACAGCACTATACATCAGGGACAATATCAATTATCTTAGTTAACTATAATGGTGCAGATGTTTTAATAGACTGTTTAAACTCTCTAGAAAAATTTATTCCTAGAGACAACTGTGAACTTATTGTAGTTGATAATAATTCTCAAGATAATAGTTTAGATATTCTTAATGATAAATTCCCTCATATCAAATTAATTAAACTACCAAAAAACGTTGGTTTTGGAGCAGGAAATAATGCTGGTGCAAAAGTAGCTAAAGGTGAGTTTTTATTCTTATTAAATACTGATACAATTCTTACTAATAACATTCTACCCCATCTTTTAGAATTAATGTCTGAAAATCCAGATGTAGGAATTATTGGACCTAAATTACTTTTTCCAGATGGAAGTTTCCAAATTTCTTTCTCACCGGAAATTAGTATTAAAGGAGAATTTGCAGCAAGAAAATTACATAAGAATGCTGAAAATAAAAATAAATTGCATATTATAGAGCAGGATTTTCAAGATATTCAAGAAGTAGATATTGTCGTCGGAGCAGCATTTTTTATTCGAGCCGATTTGTTTAATTTATTAGGTGGTTTTGACGAAAAATTCTTTATGTATTTTGAAGAATCTGATTTGTGTCAGAGAGTTAGAACTAAAGGTTATAAAGTTCTCTATACTCCCCATGTTTCCCTAATTCATATTAGAGGATATTCTGTTAATAAAATATCTAATAAAATGGCTGTAGAATATAGACGTAGCCAGATTTACTACTATCATAAACATCGTCCAATGTGGGAGATATTGCTATTAAGAATATACTTACTATTTAAGTTTTTATCTGAATATCTCAAAACATCTAATCCCTATAGTTTGGAAATTATCAAATTAATTTTTATCTATAAGTAATAATGTAATCACTAACAAATATCTTCCTAATGAGAAAATAACAAAAATTCTTCTGTTAGGATCACTTCTCACATTTAAATGATATCATAAAATTATGATAAACTAGGAGAAGAAAGAAAACTAAATCTTAAAATACAAATGAAAAATAACAAATTAAAAGTTATAATCTTTATAGAACTTATGAGAAAAATAGAGCAATGACTGAAAAAACCATTTCAGCAGACCTAGACGTAGAAACAGCAGAGCGAATTAGTGTATTATCAAAAATGGAAAATCGCTCAATATCCCAAATAGCCAGTGCTTCAATCAAGCTAGGAGCTATGTTACCTCATGATGCTTGGTCAGCACTCTTACAGTTAAATGGGGTTGCTTCTGAAGCACAGTGGCAAGAAATTAGTCAAGAAATTACAAGAGTTTTATTGCATCATCAATACAAACTCGCTCAACAAAGAATTGCCCAAAATATAGATAAAAATTGGTTAAATTCTTTAGAAACTGAAGATGATTTACTCTGTGCTTCAGTTGAGTTAACTCGTGATGTCTAATCATTTACGCTTATGTCTTGATCTCAATATTTGGTGTGCGGCATTATTAGCTGATATCAAAGAAAATCAAAATATGGCTACACCACGCAAGCTATCAGCTTGTCAAAGTATAGTTGATACAGTTCGTTATGGTCGCTGTTATATGGGAAAAGTAGAACTTGTGATTTCTTGGGGAATGTTAAATCGTTTAGAAGAAGTTTTATTAAGATTAACTCCCTTGGCTGAGGATGCGTCTTTTTATGTAGATATTATCCGCAGTTATGCTCAAATTCAGCCTCAATTAATATTAGGAGGAACAGGTGTTATTCCTATTAATGATATAGAAGATCAGCACGTTTTAGAAACAGCTTTAGCTGGTCGAGCTAATCTATTAGTGACAGCTAATTTTAAGGATTTTTTAAATAAAGATATTTAACTTATCATTCCTGAAAGACATAGTATTTATAATTCTCCTATCCATGAATTTCACATTGTTCATCCTTATTTAATGATTAATTGGCTAAATCAAGGTAATATTCCTGAAATTCTGTAATCTTTATAATAAAAAAAGAAAATAAAAATTATGCGGGCTTATTTAAAACTGAATTTGTATGAATAAAAAATATTAATAACTGAACTAACTAAAAATTAAAAATGCCATTACTCACTAATCTTTCATTCTTACTTACCAAACCCACAGGTACAACTACCTACGCTCTGAATCTTTTACCTCACTTACAAAAACTTGAGCCGATACTTTTAACTTCCCAATCTCTCCCTGACTATAACTGCTATCAAACTCCTCCTAACTTAACATCAGAACAAGGTTTAAAAGGACATTTAAACCGCTTAGTTTGGACACAATTCCAACTACCAAAAATCTATCAAAACCTCAAATCGCAACTTTTATTTTCCCCTATTCCCGAAGCACCTTTATATACTAACTGTCGTTTTATTGTCACAGCCTTTGATATGATACCCTTGCGGTTTCCTAACCGCTTGTCACCATTAACCACATACCATAAATACTATACTCCTGAAGTTTTTAAACAAGCAGAACATATTATTTGTATATCAGAATCAACAGCCAATGATATTATCCAATTTTACCAGATTCCTAGTCATAAAATAACACCAATTCTCTTAGCAGGAGATAGCTCACATTTCCAATTCCTCAATCTCCCCACCCGCAATTACTTCCTATATGTTGGTCGTCAAGACCCTTACAAAAACCTGCAAAGATTAATTACCGCTTTTTCCGCACTACCTCACAGAAATGATTATGAACTATGGTTAGCGGGACCCTATGATCAACGTTACTCCCCATTATTAGAAATCCAAACTCAAGAATTAGGAATAAGTCATCTAGTTAAATTCCTTAACTATGTCTCCTATGACGAATTACCAATAATTATAAATCAAGCAATTGCGCTAGTTTTTCCTAGTTTGTGGGAAGGATTTGGTTTACCAGTGTTAGAAGCAATGGCTTGTGGTACTCCCGTTATTACCTCTAATGTTTCCTCCCTTCCAGAAGTTGCAGGAGATGCTGCTATTTTAATTAATCCCTATAATATAGAAGAAATTACAGCAGCAATGAAAATCATAATTAATGATTCAGAAACCAGAAAACAACTTTCAGAAAAAGGTCTAAAAAGAGCAAATCAATTTAGTTGGGAAAAAACCGGACTGGTTACAGTTGAAGTTTTAAAAAAGTATCTTTGAGTATAACTACAATTAGTGTAAATCCTGATTCTATTGCAAGAGATAAAATCCCCGACTTCTTAGAGCAGTTGCTATATATTGTTGTTCATAACTAATTTAGGATTGCTATATGATAGAATAGAAGAAATATTGACTAGTGTAATAAAGGAGAATACCATGAACACCTCCATAGAACTTCCGAGCGGTAAAATCCTCAACATCACCCGATTTATTGCCCTAATTCCCAATAACAATAATATTGATAGTGATTATCAACTAATTTTAGAAGGATATCCTCATCCTATCAACTTAGAATCATCAGATGCTCAAAATCTGAAAATAATTTTGCAATCAAAACTAGATCAAAATACCCCAATTAGCACCCATAAATCAACATGGAATCAACAAGAACAACTCCAAAAAAATCAAAAAGCAATGGCAATTTTAGCACAACGTATTGCAGAACATAAAAATATGTCCGATGAAGAATCATTACAGCAACAAGAGTTTTTTGAAGAATTAAAAAAAACAGTTGATTCACAAAGACCAATAGGACAAAAATTATATTCAGAATTATGATAGTATTTATTGATTCAGGTGTGCTAGGACTGCTCACAAATCCCTATAAAATGGATGCAGCTAAAGATTGTGAAGAATGGCTTTATGCTTTGCTTGCTCGTGGAGTGTATATTTGTTCTTCTCAATTATGTGATTACGAAATTAGAAGAAGTTTAATCTTAATCTCTCAAAATAAACCTAAATCATCTAGTATTCAGAATTTAGATGAACTCCAAGAAATAATCTCGTTTTTACCTATAGACTGGGAATTATTAAAAGAAGCATCTACACTTTGGGCTTCTGCTCGTAGTCAAGGAATACCAACAGCAGATAATAAAAGTTTGGATATTGATATTATTATCTGTAGTCATTGGCAAAAACTTAAAGAAGAGTTTCCTGGTCGCTATATTGTGATAGCAACTACAAATGTCAAACATTTAAGTCGCTTTGCTGAGGCAAAAAACTGGGTGGATATTCAATTTTAAAACCATTATGTAATACTAAAAGTAATAATTTTCTTACTTGAGATCAAAACCATGAGAATTACATCCAAAGGACAAGTCACTATTCCCGTAGAAATACGTGAACAATTAGGACTTACACCCAACACAGAAGTAGAATTTGAAATCATCGGAGATGCAGTTTACGTAAAAAAAACCAAAGCGAAACCCAACCCAGGTAAAACTCTCATAGAAATGATGCGAGGTAAAGCTACAGTCAAAATGACCACCGATGAAATAATGGCATTAACGAGACAAGACTAATGAAAGAAATACTCGTTGATAGCAATATAATCTTGGATATTGTTACAGAAGATCCAAATTGGTTTGATTGGTCAGCTAATAAGTTAACTGAATATGCTGAAAAGACAAAACTTAACATTAATCCCATTATCTATGCTGAAGTCTCAATTGGTTTTCAAAAGATAGAAGAACTAGAAGCCATATTACCTATCAAGTTTTTTCACCGTTTAGACCTACCTTGGGAATCAGCATTTTTAGCGGGAAAATGCTTTTTGACACTCTCAGGTCTAAAGACACTGAGATTCTTTAATCAATGAGCCAACTTACAATTGCTGGATTACTCCAACAAAAACAGAGGTCGATTCTCCTAAAGCGTTAATGACCGTATCCCTACCGTACTCGATTTTTGTATTTCATTTTTCACCAAATTTAGCTTTCCTAAACTGCAATACTGTTAGGTATGACTACGCACTCAACCAAATTAGTTAAGTTTTTACGTTGTTTAGTTATACTTAAATTATGGAACTTTTAAAAGTATATCACACCTACTGTTACTAGTCAACGAGTTAGGCTAAATATTTTCGCCCGTGTCGCTTATATCTCAGCACGCTTTGTGACTGAGCTTTACGCTTACCGAGTAATCTTGTAAAATATCGTCAACAAGGTGGAACTAAAAAATCTCCTTTACCTGATTTCTACATAGGCGCTCATGCGGTAATTATGGATATGATACTTTTAACCAGAGATGTGAATCGTTACCGCACTTATTTTCCCACCTTAGAACTAATAGTTCCAGAATATTAATAGACATCTCCATGTTTTCGGGCGCAATTATGAGTAAAGACGTTCTATAGAACGCCTCTACCTTGTCCTCAGATGTCTATTTTTGAAATCCTAAACATCAATCTCACTCAATTCACGAGTGATATGATCAAAAGGCTCATCCACAAAAGCAGTATTAGCAATACCAGCAGCCGCTACCTGTTCCTTGACGATACCCTTCATTATCTGAATACCTTGAACAGTTGAACCAATGGGTACACCCAAGGAATTGTAAGTTTCCCTGAGTCCTTGTAATACACGCTCATCAAGAACATTCATATTACCAGCAACTAGCGCATAGGTAGCGTAGCGGAGATAATAGTCCATATCCCGCAAACAAGCGGCAAAACGACGGGTTGTATAAGCATTGCCACCAGGACGAATTAATTCTGGTAGTTCTTCAAATAACTTTGCCCCAGCTTGTTTCACAATTGCGGCAGCATTGGAATTAATCGCTGCTGCAGCTTGAACTCTAGCTGTTCCACTATCAAAGTAGGATTTGAGGGTATCAATGGCATTCCGGTCAAAATAACGCCCGGTTACGTCATAATTCTTAATTAAAGTTGTAACGGCATCACGCATTCTTTTTTCTCCCAATCATGAGTTATCTATGATTTGATATTAATTTGGTTGCCATGAAGCACCAACAAGATTCCGTGCCAATTCACATAAAATAGACACTGGCACAAAAACTATCCATCTGCTATCTAAGGATTTTATGCCAAAGTTGACCCCTGATCATGAATTTTCTAGTTTTGTACAGATTAAGAAAGAAAGGTTAACATAACCTGTAATCCAGACAATCTGTAACAAACATGACAAAATCATGTCAAGTTAACTATTTACGATATTCCAGGTGGTGTATGACAACTTGGGTTAGCGTAACAAGGTGAGGACGCTTGGGCAGACTCTGGGTTTATATTAGGTAATTGGCTACATCAGGAGTAAAGTAAAAATGACAACCCCAAAAGAAATCTTGAAGAAGATTCAAGACGAAAAAATTCAGATGATTGATCTGAAATTCATTGATACACTGGGAACTTGGCAACATTTGACCATGTACCAAGACCAGATTGATGAAAGTTCATTCTCTGACGGTGTACCTTTCGACGGTTCTAGTATTCGGGGTTGGAAAGGTATCGAAGAATCTGACATGACCATGGTGCTTGATCCTAACACCGCTTGGATTGACCCATTCATGAAAGAGCCAACTCTCAGTATCATTTGTAGTATTAAAGAACCACGTACTGGCCAATGGTACAACCGTTGTCCTCGCGTTATTGCCCAAAAAGCGATAGATTATCTAGCTTCTACTGGACTTGGTGATACAGCTTTCTTTGGTCCTGAAGCTGAATTTTTCATTTTTGATGATGTCCGTTACGACCAAACCACCAACTCCGGTTACTACTACGTTGATTCTGTAGAAGGTCGTTGGAACACTGGTAGAGAAGAAGGACCTAACCTGGGTTACAAAACCCGCGTCAAAGAAGGTTATTTCCCAGTTCCTCCCACTGACAGCTTTCAAGATATGCGGACAGAAATGCTGCTAACCATGAAAGATTGTGGCGTACCCATTGAAAAGCAACACCATGAAGTTGCGACTGGTGGTCAGTGCGAACTTGGTTTCAAATTTGGTAAGTTGATTGAAGCCGCTGATTGGTTGATGACTTACAAGTATGTGATCAAAAACGTGGCTAGAAAGTATGGCAAAACCGTCACCTTCATGCCAAAACCCATTTTTGGCGATAACGGTTCTGGTATGCACTGTCACCAATCTATCTGGAAAAATGGTCAGCCCCTATTTGCAGGTGACAAGTACGCTGGTATGAGCGAAATGGGACTTTACTACATTGGTGGTATTCTCAAACACGCTCCAGCATTGTTGGCAATCACTAACCCCACCACCAACTCCTACAAACGCCTCGTACCTGGTTATGAAGCACCTGTAAACTTAGCTTATTCCCAAGGTAATCGTTCTGCTTCTGTGCGGATTCCTCTTTCTGGAGACAATCCCAAAGCCAAGCGTTTAGAATTCCGTTGTCCAGACGCTACTTCTAATCCTTACTTGGCTTTTGCGGCTATGCTTTGTGCTGGGATTGATGGTATCAAAAACAAAATTCATCCTGGTGAACCCTTAGATAAAAATATCTATGAACTTTCACCAGAAGAATTATCTAAGATTCCTTCTACTCCAGGTTCTTTAGAATTGGCTTTGGAAGCTTTGGAAAATGATCATGCTTTCTTGACTGAAAGTGGCGTTTTCTCTGAAGATTTCATTCAAAACTGGATTGATTACAAGGTTGCTAACGAAGTTAAGCAAATGCAATTACGTCCACATCCTTATGAATTCTTCTTGTATTACGATTGCTAATTACAACAATTACTAACGTACAACTAGTGAATTTTTTAGCCACCCTCTGGGGTGGCTTTCTTTTTCACTTAACTCATAGTCGCTTGGCTACGTCCATAAAGCGTTTGGGTAGCGGGGTCCATTTTGCCTTGAATGGGATTCCAGTAGTGAGATATTTCTTCATGCAAACCAAGTTCTTGTGCAGCACGCATTAACATGGATTGTTGACGATTCTTAGCTTGCTGATGTTGACGTACCATTAGTTGACGGGCTTTTTCTTGAATAGACATGACACTACCTCCCTGTATTTATTTACTAAGGAATAATTTACTATTCCCTGCGATCTGATGATAACACAAAAATCTGTAGTTTACGCTACAGAATCTTAAATGAATAGGATTGATATGATTATATTTCCTCTATGCTGCTTGTCGTTTCGATGAGAACATAAAAATCTGTAGCGTAAACTACAAAATAAAGAAATGATATAAAACTTAATAAGTTCTTTCCCCCTCTTCCCTGGTTGTCTTAGAGGGTGTTTGAAAAGTCATGATTGCTGTATCAAATGTTCTACACCTCCCTAACTCTCCCCTTAGTAAGAGCTTTGATTTGTAGTACCAATTACTCTTATGTCAGCAGCCTTTGTGGATACTTCTTCAGCTTGGGCAGGGGAACCAAAAGATAAAATAGGTAGTAAGACAGAAACCAGAAAGTGTAAATAAGTCTTCATGATTAGACAATTTTTTGCATATTATAGTTAGCGAAAATACTATAAGTAATTACAAAACTACTTAACATCTACCTTTGGAAAGATATTTTTATATGGCCATACTATTGCCAAAGCCATGAAACCCCATTGATATCGTCACGATTTTATTGGGTTTCAGACATATTTTGGAAAATTGGCAATAGTATTGTTGTCAGAATCAGGATTTCCAGGATTTAAGGATTAACAGGATTAATCCCCAAATCCTAAATTGATTTACGGATAGATTAAAATTCTATAAGTTTCTGCCGTGGGGACGTAGGCGCAGCCCGTCGTAGACATCGCTTGGTCTACGGCTTGTGGTAAATCTTGTAGTTGTCAGAATCAGGATTTCCAGGATTTAAGGATTAACAGGATTAATCCCCAAATCCTCAATTAATTTAGGGATAAATTAAAATTTTGTAAGTTTCTGCCGTGGGGGCGATCGCTTGGTCTACGGCTTGTGGTAAATTTTGGAGGGGATAGCGATCGCTAATTAAGGCTTTAACATCAATGCGGCGATTGAATACAATGTCCGCAGACAGGCTTTGCAGGCGGTAGGATGAGCTATAACTGCCCATTAAGTCTATTTCCCGACGGTAGAGAGTATTGGGGTTAATGGGGATGGTTAACTCGTCTGGAAACTCTGCAAAGAAGAGAATTTTTCCACCTTTGCGAGTGCAGTCTAAAGCTTGGAAAAATGCTTTATCACTGGGAACAGCTAACAAGGTGACATCAACACCCATTCCCCCAGTTAAAGCCTGAATTTTGGCAGATAAATCAGCGTCACGGGCATCAAAAGCCGCTTCTGCGCCTACTTCTAGAGCTTTTTCAATTCTAGATGGTAAGAGGTCGGTAGCGATCGCTTTCGCTCCAAAATACTTCACCAACATCATAAACATTAACCCAATGGGACCTGCCCCAGTTACTAATACAGTTTGTCCCGGTGCAATTTGGGCTTTTTTCACCGCTTTTAAACAGCAATTAGTTGGTTCAACAAAACTCGCCTCTTCAAAACTGATATCATCAGGGATGGGAATTAAGCCACCATTTTCGACAATGTGACCTGGAACTTTCACATACTCCGCAAAACCGCCACCACTGGCGTTAAAACCTGCGGTAGTAGAGATATTTTTATAAACATCGCACATGGAAAAATTATCATTTAAGCAATAGGCGCAACGCATACATGGTATATGGTGCATCACCGCTACCCGTTGTCCTACTGTCCAGCCTTTTACCTGTGAACCAACAGCCGCAATAGTTCCAGCGGTTTCATGTCCAAATATGCGTGGCGGTTCATACAAAGGATAACGAATCTTTTTAATATCTGACTGACACAAACCCACAACCCTCACCTGTACTAGCACTTCATCTGCGTCTAGGGTAGGAACTGGGACTTCTTCGTAGGATAATTGATTTACGCCTCTAAATACTTGTGCTTTCACGTTGGTTTTCCACTATTTAACGTTACTAGATTTAACATTTTGTGGTCAACTTTAGGTTATGGAAGTATGGATTTTTTCAACAAATCCTGGTATTTGGTTATTTAATTTATCTAGTAATTGAATCAAAGTTAAAGGAGTTCTTTTATATTTTTGAGATTGTGTGAGTAAAATTTGAACCATTGTTTGAGGGTATTCTTCAAATAGTTCACCGAGAAAATCATCTGGTGACTGTGCTTTTATATTCCAAGGCTTTAAATCTTGTTCCTGAAAATCTTTAATATTTTGGGTAACGATAATTTCTGCTTTAGCAACCACAGCAGCAGCGAGAACATGACGATCTTTAGGGTGATTTTGCATAAAAGACTCCAGTTCTTTCGGTGCTTCAACCATAGCCTCTGGAAAAGCCATTTTTATAACTTCCTCTAACTTTCTAGCTCCCTCAGTAGAAATATATCCTTTATTGATCAGGTTTTCCATTGCTTCATCTAAGATTTTTTGTGACCAATAGGGTATATACAAATCAGCCTCAGCGGTAGAAAGTAAGGTATCTCGTAAATACATTGGAAACAAAACACAGGCATCTAAGATAACATTAGGCATCGCAATTTAAGTGTTTTACTCATTCCTCATAATCATACAGTCCCGCTTCTTCAGTTACTTCAATAAGTTCCTGTAGGCATTTTTTCCGGTTTATATCACGTTGTTCTTTATATTTCATCAAATCATCAAACCGGACACGGCGATGTGTTCCCACTCTAATACAAGGAATTTCACCCTGGTCTAATAACTTAATCAGGTAAGGACGGGAAACTTTGAGAATGTCTGCGGCTTTTTGTGTTGTTAGTTCTCTATCCTGAATGACTACAGATATTACCTTGCCTAATGCTAGTGCATGAACAGCTTGATGTAAAATCTGATAAACCGATTCGGGAATGGGAATTTCTTGACCGTCTACTCCTACTAATTTTGCTTGAGAGCCTTCAAGCTGGAGTATACTTTCAAGATGCTTGATAGATGATTTTTCCGGTTCTTGAGCCATAACTGACTCTAAAGGCAGGTTTTGCTCAGTGATAGTCTTCATAATGAATATATTTTTGATATCTACATCATATCTTTTATATCCTCTAAACGCAATATCCGCAACAGAAATCAAATAAAATATACTTTGTGAAACGTTGTGACAAAGCAATAGATTTTGGGCAAGTTTATTTTTTGGACATTTTTATTGAGAAGCTAGATAAAATCTTGTAAATTCTCATCACAATTTGACATATCTGTAAACAAAAATACAGTTTAACAAATGATTTGTATGGGAGAATATAGGTAAAGAAATAATTATTTTTACCTAAAATATAACTGCAATTTCCAACCAAAATATACATCACCATAATAATGGCAAAATGCCGTTATTTTCTATTTAAAATGAGATATCATCAAAATAATTGGCAATAATACATCTTCCCTACTTGTGAATTTCCAGGTTAAATATAATTACTAATTGCTGTAGTCAAATCTAGGTTTATTTATAAATTTTATCATGCAGATGCACCATAGATATCATGATCTGCTGTCTAAATCCCGATTGTTCAAATCCTCAAAATCCAGATCATCATCAACTTTGTCAAACTTGTCACACTCCGTTAGTGCCACTTTTGAGAAATCGGTTTCGTGTACTCCGTGTTCTTTCTGATGAAGGCGGATTTGGCAGAACTTATATATCAGAAGATATTGATAAATTAAATGAATTATGTGTAGTTAAACAACTAGCACCAAAATTTCAAGGTACTTGGTCACAAAAAAAAGCAATTCAGCTATTCTCAGAAGAAGCAAGACGACTTCAAGAATTAGGAGAACATCCCCAAATTCCCACATTAATAGCTTATTTTGAGCAGGATAATTGTTTGTATTTAGTGCAACAATTTATTGATGGTCAAAATTTATTTAATGAATTAAAATCTCGGAGAATTTATCAAGATTGGGATATTCAATCTATTTTATTAGATTTATTACCAATTATCAAATTTGTGCATCAACATGGGGTAATTCATCGTGATATTAAACCAGAAAATATTATTCGTCGAAAATCTGATGGGAGATTAACACTTATTGATTTTGGTTCTTCTAAACAGTTAACTGCACAAGTCCAGCGAAAAAATGGTACTTCTATCGGTTCACATGGTTATTCTCCCATTGAACAAATTAGAGATGGAAAAGCCTATCCCGCAAGTGATTTATTTGGTTTGGGTGCGACTTGTTTTCATCTATTAACAGGAATTTCTCCTTTTCAATTATGGATGGAATATGGTTATGCTTGGGTAGGAAATTGGCGGCATTATTTACGTTTTCCTTTGAGTTTAGAATTAGCAGAAATTATAGATAAGCTACTACAAAAAGAAATACAGGATCGTTATCAATCTGCTGATGAAGTAATTAGAGATTTGATGAAAAAGCATACTCATATTCTACCAGCAGCGAATCATACAATTATAGAATCACCTAGAAAAAATTCTCACCCACATTCATCAAAATATATTTGGGTTAGAAATTTAATTTTCATCTTGGGGATAATTGTTTTTTTGGGATTAGCAGAATCTGGTTATCGAGAATTTCGCAAGTTAAAAACTAATTTTTCTTTTAGTTGGAGTCAACCTCACAATAGTCCACCAATATCTGAAATATCAGCAAAAAAATTATCTTTAGTCAATACTTTTTCTGGACATAAAAGCAAAGTTTTGTCAGTGGTTATGAGTCCAAATGGTAAACTGATTATCAGTAGTGGTGATTGTCAGAAAAGTAGTAATAGTCAATGTCATAATATTAAATTATGGGATGTCATAACAGGTAAAGAAATTACCAGTCTCCAGGGACATTCCCAAAATGTTAATGCAGTAGCTATAACTGCTAATGGGAAAACTTTAGTTAGTGGTAGTGATGATAAAACTATTAAAATTTGGAATTTAGAAACAAATCAATTAATTCACACCTTAAAAAGTCATACTGATGCAATTCATAGTTTAGCTATTAGTGGTGATGGTAAAACTTTAGTTAGTGCTAGTGATGATAAAACTATCAAAATTTGGAAGTTAACAACAGGTAAGCTAATTCGTACTTTAATTGGTCATAAATATTGGGTACGTTCTGTAGATATTAGTCCTGATGGTGTCACCTTAGCAAGTGGTAGTTTTGATAAAACTATTAAATTATGGAATATTAATCAAGAAGAACCGATTCAGACTTTAAGTACCAGTTCACAAACAGTCATAGCTGTGGCTTTTAGTCCTAATGGTAAAATTTTAGCAAGTTCCAGCCGCAACCGCACAATTAAATTATGGAATCTACAAACCCTAAAAGAAATTCGGACTCTCATGGTAGAAGATAATAGTGTTAATACTATTGCTTTTAGTCCTGATGGTAAAATTTTAGCAAGTGCTGGACGAAATATTTCTGAAGAACAAATCTATCACACCATTAAACTCTGGAACGTGGCTACAGGAGAGGAAATGCTAACATTGACGGGACATAGTAATGCTGTTATCTCCCTTGCTTTTAGTGCTGACGGGAAGTTTTTAGTTAGTGGTGGTGAAGATAATTTAATTAAAATTTGGCAGATTCCAGTCAATAATGACGAAAATTTTTCCCGTCGAGGTTTGGTACTTGATAAAACTAAATTTCGGTAAGTAGGTGAACGGAAAAAACCAAACTGTGTAAAGAAACGTAAAATCGCTGAAAACTTCTTTACTCTTGCCTCTGGTTACTGAGCGAAGTCGAAGTATTGCCTCTTGCTATAACGACAATTTTCAACGCCAACCTAAAAAAGATTGTCGTCAACAGATAAACTCACTTATAGAGATAAATACTGGACGCTGATATCAAACCAGAGGCGGAAGGTAATTGAGCAGTAAACGTGATATAGATAATTGTGAGCAAAATTATGGCAGACTGGCAAATAATTACTGGTGGTGTGACAGCAGCGCGGGGGTATAAAGCTTCGGGAATTACAGCAGGACTGAAAGCTTCGGGATTACCGGATTTAGCTTTAATTGTATCAGACGTGGAAGCGATCGCCGCAGGTGTATTCACCACTAGCCAAGTTAAAGCAGCCTGTGTAGATTACTGTCGTCAGGTATTACAAGGGAAACATAGCGCGAGAGCCATTCTTTGTAATGCGGGACAAGCTAACGCCGCAACAGGTGAACAAGGGATTAAAGATGCTCAAGAAAGTGCAGACTTGTTAGGTAAAGAATTGGGTATTAACCCAGAATCCATTTTATTAGCTTCCACCGGCGTAATTGGTCAACGGATTAAAATGGATATATTGCGGGGTGGTATCCCCAAAGTAGTTGCAGAACTATCAGAAACAGGCTCAGACGCAGCCGCAGGAGCAATAGTCACCACAGATCTAATCACCAAATCCATAGCCTTAGAAACCATTATCCATGACCGTCCAGTGCGAATTGGTGGCATTGCTAAAGGTTCAGGGATGATTCACCCCAACATGGCGACAATGTTAGCCTTTGTTACCTGTGATGCAGCAGTCTCTTCTACGCTTTGGCAACAAATGTTAACCAGAGCAGCGGATAGAAGCTTCAATTCTATCACAGTTGACGGTGACACAAGTACAAATGATTGTTTAATTGCTTTAGCAAATGGTCAATCTCGCACCCCAGCAATTACCGAAATGGGGGCAGAGGCACAGAAGCTAGAAGCTATGTTAACTTATGTGTGTCAGCATTTGGCGAAAGCGATCGCTCGTGATGGCGAAGGTGCAACTTGTTTAATAGAAGTCCAAGTCACTGGCGCTCACGATGAATTATCAGCCCGACAAATCGCCAAAACCATTGCCGGGTCATCTTTAGTCAAAGCTGCCATTTTCGGTCATGATCCCAATTGGGGACGGATTGCTGCTGCTGCTGGACGGGCTGGAGTCCCCTTTGAACAAGAAAACCTCTCCGTTAAATTAGGGGATATTTTGCTATTTGAAAATGGTCAACCTTTACCCTTTGATAAAGCCGCAGCTAGTGCATATTTAAAAGCAGCAGCTAATGGTGAATATCTGCAATCAGACACGGTGTTAATTTCCGTCGGTGTTGGTAATGGTCATGGAACAGGTCAGGCTTGGGGTTGTGACTTGAGTTATGATTATGTGAAAATTAACGCTGAGTATACAACTTAAAAAATCGGCGTTGCTGATATAGCGGTATGCAAAACCTTTAGGGGCGGGGAAACCCTGCCCTTGATTGTGATAACTGTAAGAGGTTGTTTGAAAACTTTTTCGTGTGGGATCTGACACCCGCAGATCCCCCTAAATCCCCCTTGGAAAGGGGGACTTTGAGGAATTTAGCCCCCCTTTGTAAGGGGGGTTGGGGGGATCTCAATTAATTCTGATACTTTTCAAACATCCTCTAAGATGACGATGCCGTTATAATATTTTTATTGTCAGCAATACTCAACAGCCATGATTCAAACCTTATCTAAAGTTACTACCTTTGAGGAATTTGTCGCTGGGCTTCCTGAAAATTCTGGGGTACGTTACGAACTACATAATGGGAATATCATTGAAATGGCACAACCAGTAGGAGAACACGAGGAAGTAAAAGGATTTCTAGGCGTAGAAATTCCCTTTGAAATCAAACGACTTGGATTACCCTACGGTATTCCCAACCAAGTTATAGTTAGACCAGAAGGTAAAGATTCTGGTTATTTTCCAGATGTGTTGGTGCTAAATCGTGAAAATCTGGTAAACGAAAAATTATGGAAAAAAGAATCTATTCTGAGTAATGGTGCATCTATACCTTTGGTGATTGAAGTTGTCTCAACTAATTGGCGTGATGATTACCATTTGAAATATGCTGATTATGAAGAAATGGGAATTTCTGAATATTGGATTGTAGATTATGCAGCTTTAGGTGGCAGGAATTTTATTGGTAATCCTAAACAACCGACAATCTCTGTTTGTAATTTGGTTGATGAAGAATATCAAATTAGTAAGTTTAGAGATCATGAACGGATTATTTCCCAAACTTTTCCTGAATTAGATCTTACAGCAAATCAAATTTTTCAAGCTTCTTTATAAGAAAATCATGAATAAATTTTTCCGTCACATAAGTAGGTTGGCGTTGAAAATGGTCGTTATAGCAAGGCAATAAATAGGCAATACTTCGACTTCGCTCAGTAACCAGAGGCAATAGGCAAGAGTAAAGAAGTTTTCAGCGATTTTACGTTTCTTTACACAGTTTTGTTTTATTGTGTTTACCTACTTAGATTGATTATTGGGTAAGAAAACTTCCGTTAAGTCGCACGGGTTACATACCATAAATTAACTTATTTGTCAACAGTACATTTTTCTCCCAGTCAACTTCCATAATTTCTTGGCTAATTTTTGTCTAAATCTCTCTCAAAAATTGCTGCTAATTTATGAAGTTTTGTATTATTTCTAGATATTGATTTCTGAAACGACTATAAATAAAGGGTTTTGAGGATCATGTTGTCAGACAGATATAAAATTGACAATATAAGGCCAATTATGAAAATCTTCATGATTATAGCAAATCGCCGAAAGTATTGCAAGCTCGTTGCTAAATAAAAATAATTCTCAATTAATTATTAAGAAAATCTAAACTTGAATTGTGATGAGTTATGAATATTAAAAGTATTATTATATTTTTATAAGTTTTAATTATGATTTATTCCTAAAATAGCTTTAGCAGACTTTGATATCTATATCATGTAACACCAAAAATCAATAACTGGAAATTTTAGTCTTTGGGACTCTGCGCCTCTGCGTGAGGTAAAATTGTACTCGTGACATTCGTAAATTTCCAATCAAAGGTGTATTTTATGCGGTTACGCTCAATGCAGTTAATTTTTATAGCAGGACTAATGGGGTTACTTTCCTGGATATGGACACCCACAGCCTTAGCATTAACACAGATTAAACTATCTAATATTTCCTACCACGAATGTCCATCAGAACTCACAAGCGGAGTAGTGGGTAGTAGCGGTTCAAATTCTGCTAGTTGCTTCATAGTTACAGGTAAAGCGGAAAATAGCACCCGTAAAACTGTCTATGATGCGGATATTTTTGGGCGCATATATGATGCTAACGGTGATTCAACCTTACAAAATCGCACCCGTCTGGGTTTAATCGCGGAAGTTCCTCCCGGAGTTAGTGATTTTGAATTTAGAATCACTGTCCCCAGTAATCAACCTTTACCATTACAACTTAAACAATTTAAAGCTGCTGGATTTAGCGGACAAGTGAGAAGATAAGAGTGTAGAGACGTTCCTGGGAACGTCCTTACATTGAAAATCGTAATTTGGGGCTTAAAACCCTTGTACCAAGGTAGCGCGAGCTAAACTATCTAAAACACCACCAACTATGTTCAATGCCAAAAATGCCAGGATAGGGGAGAAATCCATGCCACCCAAGGGGGGAATTATGGAACGAAATAGATTGAGGTAGGGATCACTAATTTGGCTTAAAGCCGCAAATGGTTGACTAGACCAGTCAACCGTAGGGAACCAAGTCAACAAGACTCGAATAATCAGCAAATAGCTGTAAAGGGAGACAAAGGTAGCTAGGGTTGTAATTAGTAAATTCATGGGTAACTTTCCTGTTAAATGTCAAACATAGATTCATGATTGATTTTAATTTAGCTCACGTCGCATTGTGTAGCCAATCAATATAACTAAGGGAAAGCTTAAGAATGCTCATTAACTTCCTGGGATGAGTTGCTGTTGACATTACCTAATTGCTTCCGCACATCATCAATTGTGGCATTAAGTTGGGCAATTTTATCTTCGAGCGATCGCCTAGTTGCTTCTATTTCCAAACTTTCATGAGCAGAAGCTCTCATTTGCCGTTTTTTAGCCCCTGTTTGGCTATCATTGTCCCCAGTAGTTAAACCGTCATTTTCTTCATCTGCAAATTTAGCATCTAAGCGCGAAGTAATCACTGCCCCTAAAACACCACCAACTACACCCCCAATCAATGAACCCAGTAGCAAACCACTAGCAAAACCATCTTGTTGACTCATATTTTTTACCGTCTTCTCGAAAATAAGCAACTTTGACAATACTTTAGCTATTTTCCGGCCTTAACGGCATCCTAGCTCAAGTCCCAAAAATGCGATCGCCTGCATCACCCAACCCTGGTACAATATACCCATGATCATCAAGCGTTTCATCAATAGTAGCGGTGTAAAGGATTAAGCCAGGATAGACAGCAGCCAATTTTTTTAACGCTGGGGGAGCAACAACTACAGATATAATCCGAATTAACGCCGGATCAACACCTCTTTGGGTCAATTCCGCCATTGCTGCCATTATAGAGCCTCCAGTAGCTAACATCGGCTCAGTAATTAACACCCGCGTTTCGGGGGCAAATTTTTCAGGTAATTTATTTAAATAACAAGTAGGTTCTAAAGTTTCTTCATTTCGCACCAAGCCAAAATGGTAAATTGATGCCAAAGGCAGTACACCCTGCGCTCCCTCCAACAAGCCTAAACCAGCCCGTAAAATCGGCACAACAGCCACAGGTATGTGAGGATTAATAAAAGTTGCTGAACAGGTAGTCAGAGGCGTTTGCACCGTTGTTTCTTGAGTCGGCAACCACTCCCTAGCAGCTTCATAAGTTAGCCACCGGCCTAACTCAGTAATAGCAGAACGAAATAATACTGATGGTGTAGCTACATCACGGGCAACTCCCAACCAGTGCTGAATTAAGGGATGAGGTGGAACATAAACACGGAGTTGTTGTGTCATAGCTAGAAAAGGGCGACTGGATAATTGTCTTTTTACTGGAACATCATAGCAGAATTCACCGAATCAGGAGTTCAGGAGTCAGGTTCAAGCCCTACTTAATACTTCATTTGCTGACAACCCGTTATAATTTATTGATAAATCCTCTCATTAATAGTTGACAAAGATTCTCAATCAGAGTTATATTGTTTTCAAATGTTCTCCTCTCTTTAAAGAATCGGCAGGCGGGATTAGTCAGCAGCAGCAGACTTTTCCCTCTTTTTTGGATTAAATTACAAATTATGAGTTCTGAATTATTTGATGTCATTATCATTGGTTCTGGTATTGGTGGTTTAGTGACAGCCACCCAATTAGCAGCCAAAGGTGCAAAAGTTATAGTTTTTGAAAGTTATCTTATTCCCGGTGGTAGTGCCGGTTATTTTCAAAGCCAAGGATATACATTTGATGTCGGTGCATCAATGATTTTTGGCATGGGAAATAAAGGAACAACCAACTTACTCACCCGTGCCTTAGATGCAGTCAATGTTAATCTCGAAACCATTCCTGATTCTGTCCAGATTCACTATCATTTACCCAATGGCTTGGACTTAAAAATTGATCGAGATTATGAAAAATTTCTCCAAAATCTAATTGCTTATTTTCCCCAGGAAGCCAAGGGAATCAGGCGATTTTATGATGAATGTCAAAAAGTTTTTAATTGCCTGAATAATATTGAACTATTATCATTAGAAGAACCTAAATATCTCCTGCGGGTATTTCTTAAAAATCCATTAGCTTGTCTAGGTTTAGCCAAGTATTTACCCTTAAATGTGGGAGAAGTGGCACGAAAGTATATTCAAGATCCTCAGTTATTAAAATTTATTGATATCGAGTGTTATTGCTGGTCAGTAGTTCCAGCGGACATGACACCAATGATTAATGCTGGTATGGTTTTTTCTGATAGACATTATGGAGGAGTTAATTATCCTCGGGGTGGAGTTGGGAAAATTGCCGAAAAATTAGTCACAGGTTTAGCACAATTGGGGGGTGAAATTAAATACCAAGCGCGAGTCACAAAAATCATTACCAAACAGGGAAAAGCTGTAGGTGTACAATTAGCAAATGGTCAAGTTTATTATGGTAAAAAAATAGTATCTAATGCCACTCGCTGGGACACATTTACAAAACTACTACCAGCCCAAGAAATGCCAGTTAAAGAAAAAAATTGGCAACAACGATATATTAAATCACCTAGTTTTTTAAGTTTGCATATAGGGGTAAAATCATCTGTTTTACCTCTAGGAACAGAATGCCATCATATTTTATTAACAGATTGGCAGGAAATGACCACAGCAACAGGAACAATTTTTGTTTCTATTCCTACCCTCCTTGACCCGGATTTAGCACCACCAGGATATCATATTATTCATGCCTTTACACCTGACTGGATTAGTAATTGGCAAGGACTTTCCGAAAGCGAGTATGCGGATAAAAAAGAAATAGCAGCGGGGCAAATTATTGACAGATTAGAGGCTATTTTTCCTGGTTTAAATGCTGGGTTAGATTATTTAGAAATCGGGACTCCACGTACTCACAGACGCTTTTTAGGACGGATAGATGGAACTTATGGACCAATACCTAAACGTAAGTTGTCGGGGTTATTGGGAATGCCTTTCAATCGTACTGTGATTCCTAATTTGTATTGTGTAGGAGATAGTACATTCCCCGGACAAGGTGTGAATGCTGTGGCTTTTTCTGGGTTTGCTTGCGCTCATCGGATTGGAGTAGATTTACAACTCAGGAAATAGATCAGAAATAGATCCCCGACTTCTTTAAGAAGTCGGGGATCTTTTAAGCTCTTCTTCAATGATCAACTATTGCTTTGGTTTTAGGTAGTCAAGAATTTGATCAAGTTTGTTCTCTAATTCTTGGTTTTTCTTCTCCAAATCGCCAATTTTATCCATGAGTCTTTGATTTTCGGAAGTCTCAGTAGCCGCCCGTAACTTGCGAACATCATGACCAAAACCCATCAAAGCTGGACGTTCTACATAAGTCACACGGTGTAAAACCCGCCAGGCTTTATTGGGTTTTCCGGCTTGAGCTTGACGTAACGCTCGTGCTTCCTCATCATTACTTGCTAACCATTCGGGATCAACCACATAGTTAAAGAAGTCTTGGAAGTGATTGGTGCTACCTTCGAGGTAGAAACTCATAAACCGATATCGATCGACTTTTTCCCCGGGTAAAATGGGTCGGTCTTTATAATCCGTAATTCCTTTATACTCTAAACCACTCAAATCCACATTCAACTCAAACCCCTTACTCCGCAGTTCCGTTTTACTCATGGTTTGAGTTAAGTTTACCGTAGCTTGGGCGGTGAGTTCTACATCAACGCCAAAGGCTGAAAACTCACTTTGAAGCCCTAACCCTGCATTCATGCTAAAAGACCCACCAATGGTATGCTCTACCGTATTAGCAAAACTTTGAGCTTCTGTGCGTAGTCCGCCATCGGCATCCCAAACGTAGGTATTGACAATATTACGCTTACCGGAGCGAATTTGGATACTTTCCATGCGTTTTTGCCAACCCGCAAAACTGTCAGTAGCTTGTACCCGTTTCTCTTGGTCGTCGATTTTGCTTTGGATTTCGGCCTGTTTCCGTTTAGTAGCTGCACTCGTCTTGTCAGCAGACTGAGCCGCACTATCTTGAAAATTTTGTGCTTTGTCGTCTTGGGCTTTTTTCTTTTCCTCATCTGTCATCTGAGTACCCGGTTTGTCTTCTTCCCGTTGTAATCCCACCGTTGAGGGGGCATCCCCACTGTCAATATTGCGGTTTAAGGAGGTTTCATCCACTAAACGCACATCAAAGTTAGAGAAATAGGATTCTCGGCGTTTATCCTCAGCCTCAATTTGCCGTTTGAGATCGTAGGCTTCTTGCAGACGGTAGTAACTAGCTGGATAGAGAGAGCCATACTGAGAGCGCATTTCAGGAACGTGCTTAAAGAAGCGATCGCTCGTAGCACTGCTACCTGTCATCCCATCTAAGCTGCCATTCATGGTATAGGCAGGATTCATTAAAAAGGTGATGGTATTGACATCGGGAGGAATGCCATCCACAGGTTGCACTTGATAGCCGATCATTTTACCACTGCGAGCAAGACGAGTCACAAAAACATCCGCCATAGCCGAAACGACTAAGGCATAACCGATGTTTTTAGGAACAAAACGAGTCCCTAGATGAGGGAATTTGGGAGTAACTTCTGGTGTTCCTCGTAGTTCTAGTTTATCCGTCATGCTCAAAGACGAACTAGAGGTAATGCTACTCTCATTTTGGAATTGGTAGTTGAAATCAAAATTCCCTTTGAAACCAACCCTGGTACTGGTGTCAATTGACGTACCGACACCCAGGGGCGCAGTTAAAAACGACATTGTACCTCCTGCACCGATAAAGGTGTCCAAAGTTCCTCCCAAACCAGAATCCTGCGATCGCGTCCAGTTAAATTCCACATCTTCCGACATGGTTAATTCCACAGATGTCGCACCGTTGTAATCGTCCTCTAAGGTCAGGTTTTCACTGGGTACGGGAGGTGGTCCTTCGATGTAGCCCAACAACGTCGGCGCAAACTGGGCGTTACCAATCCATTTCAATTCCAAAGCCTCAACCCGCTTATCAGGGAGTAATGTAACGCCATTGGGTGAGGGATGAGCAAAGAAACGGCGCATCATCGCTACTTTCCGCTTCGTATTGGATTCCAAAGAAACGCTACCATACTCATTACAAAGGAGGCTATTAGGGGCAATGGGTAAAGTCTGATCATTTACAGTAATCGCCTCAATCACCGTACCGTGATTGTTTCCTGCTAAGTCTAAGAGGATGTTTGAAAAGTCGGAAAGGTGGTAAAAAAGCTCTCTCAGTATAAGCTGTAAATAGATAATAGACAGCACCGAGAGAGTGAGATGAGTAAAGCATACCCCAGTAACCTGACCCTTGCCCAATATGAGTTTCTGAGGTTTAACAACTATTTGGGTAGATGGCGGCTTTGACGGTGAACCGTTCATGCAATGGGTGATGGATTTTTTTCGTTGGATTGTACAGGTAGTTTTGCGCCCAGAACAAACCAAGGGCTTTGTCTTGCTCAAAAAGCGTTGGGTCGTAGAACGCACTTTTGGGTGGCTGATGGGGTGTCGGCGTTTGGTTAGAGATTATGAATTATTGCCCGAAACTTCTGAAACTTTTATCTACCTTGCCATGATCCGTATTATGGTTAGACGGCTTGCTTAATTTTTCACTTTCTAAAACTTTTCAAACATCCTCTGAAAAACGAATTACAACAGCAATTTTACCGCAATTCTCTTTAATTTCTCTGATTTTATTAGTAAAGGTGATATTTTGCCTAATTTTAAACAACAAAAACTTATACTTACTTTTGCCTAATTACTTAGTCATCTTTTTTCTTGCCTTTTTCCACTTTTTCAGCAAGCCCTATTTAGAAATCGGGATTCCACGTACTCACAGACGCTTTTTAGGACGGATAGATGGCACTTATGGACTAATCGGAAATAGATCCCCGACTTCTTGAAGAAGTCGGGGATCTGGTATGATTTGGTATTTAGCGAAATAACTTTTTATGGGAAAAGCCAACTTTTTTAGGTACGTATTCAGAACAGTCTATGGCTGCTTCTGTGAGAACAGAATCAGGTTTGACAGCACATTTTAAATAATGGTTATTGGCAAAAAATTGACATTTTTTACAGGGAACTTTTTGTAGAATTTTACTTTTCACGCATATCCGATCATCTGTATTGGTGCGGATTTTATGAAAAAGTAGGAGAAACATAGCCCAAACAAAAATAAATCCCAGAGGAGCTAAAGATAGTGCTAAATCTGGTATTTGGATGTTGTGATATTGGACTTGGACTTTTTCCTGTTGAACTGCACTTTGAGCAATGGACAAATTGGTATTGTCGGCCATGAGTGTATTTCCCAATACCTGCTCTATATACATCTTATTTTCCTTAATAATCTATAATGGTTCTTAATTAACAAGTGTGACAGAACCAAGTGGCAAACCCCTCAATATAAAGTCTGTTTTAATTGTGACTGATGTTGAATTTTCAAACTTTTAATTTAAGTCTAGGATTTGTTTAGGTAAAGCTGTATATAGCTTCTGATTATAGGTTTAGCAAAAGTAAAGATTAGTTATCTCTGTCAATAGTTTTGTTTTTTATTATGTGAATATATACCTGAAGTGGTAGGTGGATATTAAAAATACAGTATTGTAATAGTTGTTTAAATTTTTGAATTTCTAGAAGACCGATACATTAGACCTCTCCGAAAATGAATGTAGAGACGTTCTATAGAACGTCTGTACAAGGGTTTCAAACCACGCACATTTAATTACCGGAGATGTCTATTAATTTAATGGTAGGGGTAAACCCTCGTGGTTGTCCTGATAGGGTTTTGGGGTAAGCACAGGATCATTGCCCCTACAGGGGACGAATGATAGTTGTTGGTGGTGCAATTTCTGGTTGAAAGATTCCTTGTAGTGCTTGTTCTAAGGTGGGTGCCATAATGATGCGATTTTCATAGGCTACAACTACTCTTACTAATGTTGGTAAACTATTTTGTGTGGCTTCTAAATAAATTGGTTCAACATATAGTAATGATTGCTCAATGGGAACTATTAACAGATTACCTTGAATTACTCTTGAACCTTGACGATTCCACAGAGAAATTTGTTGAGAAATAACTGGATCTTGATTTATTCTGGCTTCAATTTGTTCTTGTCCATAAATTAAGCGTTCTTTAGGAAAGTTATATAATAGTAATTTGCCATAATTTTCGCCATCAGAACGTGCTGCTAACCAAGCGATTAAATTGGTGCGTTGTTTGGGTGTGTAGGGAAGTAAGAGGATGAATTCTTCAAAGGAGACGTTGGGGAGACTGGTTATTAAATAGTAGGGTTCAACTTTACGGCTTTCGTTGTCATAGATTTCATTAGGAATTTGCCATTGATCTTCTCTGTTATAAAATACTTGAGGATCTGTCATGTGGTAGATCATTAAGCGTTCAGATTGAATTTTGAAATAATCTACTGGATAACGGAGATGACTGCGGAGATTGACTGGTAAATTCCTCAGTGGTTGAAACATTTTGGGAAATATTTTTGACCAAGCTGTAATCAATGGATCGGCGGCATCGGCAATGTAAAATCTGACTGTACCGTTATTAGCATCAATAACGACTTTGACGGAATTACGGATATAGTTAATACTATTTTTACCTGTGTCTGAGTAAGGATAGCGATCGCTTGTGGTGTAAGCATCAACTATCCAATAAAGATAATTTTCTTGGCCAGGAAATTGTTGATTTTTACCATCTATATGGGCATCTACCGCAACTAAATAAGGATCACTATCGAATTTTAAAAAAGGGGCAATAGTTTGAATTCGTTGGTTAATATTTCGTCGTAATAATACTTTAGTTTCTGGCAAAAAATCTCTGGTAAATACCATTTTCCAATCTTTTAAATATATAGAAAATAGCCATCTTTTCCATAGAGAGTTGATATGAATACCACCTAATCCATCATAGGTATTATAAACATTATCGCTGCCACTGGGATAATCTAATTCTTTAACTTTTGTCCCAGTCATAACATGAGTATTACTAATTTCTCCATAATAAATTCGGGGTTGTCCGATGGGAATACTGGCACGAATATTGGCATTAGAAGTATTTAAGACGCTACCATTTTGGCTAATATCTTTGACAAAATATTCTGGTAATCCAGCAGCAGCAACGGTATTAACTGGACTCATAGTGAAGCCATAACCATGAGTATAAATCATATTTTGGTTTACCCATGTTTGTGCGGGGAGAGGAACATCTGGATAATTTAATTCTCTCGCTGCAATTAGTACCTGTTGTTTTTCTTGAGTCCCGTTATTTTTAATTAAATATCTATCAATATCAGCATCAGGGAATTGATAATAAGGACGAATTTGTTGTAATTGACGATTGGTTTTTAATAATGGTTCTTGATCCCAAAGCCGAATATTTTTAATTGTTAATTCATTAGCTTTAATATCTGCTTCTGTGAGTTTTCCTGTGGGGTTAAATATTTGAGAATCAATGACATCTAAATTAAATGCTTGACGAGTAAGGTCAATATTTCGCATTATATAAGGTTGTTCTTTTTGTAATTCATTTGGCTCAACAATAAAACTTTGTACAGCCATAGGTAAAATAAAATTACCAATTAATATAAAAGTTATATACATACCTAATGTATAAATTGCCCAGCGATGATGTGAGGATTTTTGTTGCCAAAATACAGTTAACCACAATAAATATAAGGCTATAGCTACCGATAAAATATATAATATTGTATCTGCTGGTAATTGGGCTTTAACATCAGTATAACTAGCTCCATAACTCACTCCACGAACCGAGTAAAGCAGTTGATAACGACTCAGCCAATAATTTAAAGATACTACTAACATTAAACAGCCAGATAAGCCCAATAAATGGCGCATTTGTGGAGAAGAAAATCCTGGAAAAATAGCTTCTCTGAAGCTATTAGCTGATAATAAATAGGTGAGAATAACGCTAATAAAACCATATAGAGATAATCCTATTAACCAAAATCCTAAGAGTTCCCAGATCGGCAGATGGAAAATATAAAAACTGATATCTTTGCCAAATAATGGTTCAGAATGATCAAAGGAAATAGGATGAAAAGATAAGAGAATTTTTGACCAATATTGAGACATTATCCAGCCCAAACTGAGACTAAAAATAATAGCGATCGCTCTGAGGAAGAATTTGCTATAAATTAATATAGCCATGGACAATCCCCCAAATAATCCTAAATACAAAGGTTGAGAAATTATCTGTTTTCCCAACTGCAAAATTATATCTACTCGCAATAGCAGTGGCACTGATAAACTGGATTGATTAACTTTCCCTGGCCAATAAGAGAGGGCAATTTCTCCATATTGTGCTAACACTAAACACATCAAAAAAATTAATCCTAGGATTAGAGGTAAAAGCCATCGCAATTTAATTTTATTGGTATAATTATGCCATTGAGGAGATTGATTATTTGTGGGATACTGAGGACTAAGAAAAGTGGTTAATTTGCGACTAATTTTTATTTCCTGTATCGGACTAGAATTAGGAAAAGGGGGATATTTTAACCTCTGGGCTAAAGTGAGATTTCCTAACAAGTAAATGGCACTCAAACTCACAATAAATAACCATAAACTCCCCTGAGTTAACAATCTTTGTAGAAATACTTCTAGATAACCAACTTCCTGAAACCAAAAAATTTCCGCACCCAAATGAGCAGCTATATCTAAGAATAGCCACAAACCCAAACAGCCTATAAAAACTCTAATAGTTTTCATTTCTAAAACATTTAATGTCATTTTTCACTAGGATTTTAAACATTCCTGGATAAATCTTTGAGGTATTTCTCTACTTTCTCCCCAATGTTGATGAATATAGGAAGCATGAACATTAGGTAAATACCAACCTTCAAAACCTGTATTTTCATCACAATCATAGCGATAGGTATTAAATAATGGTTGAGGAGAATTAGTGATTAAATGAGAACGATGAAATTCATGGCCAAAAATATGTTTATTGCTATCAAGTAAAAAAGTATTTTCTAAAATTACTGCGCGACGATATCCTAAAGTTAATCTTTTATCCATTTGTGCATGAGTGGGTAATATTCCCACCATTGGCCAGGAGTTACCGTCAAAGTCAATAATTTGCTCACACAAATACATCAATCCTCCACATTCAGCAATTGTGGGTATTCCTGCTGAAATTGAATTTTTGACTGCTTGAATTAGGCTAATATTTGCAGCTAATTGTGGTGCAAATACTTCAGGAAATCCACCACCAAAATACATTCCTTGGATATCTTTTGGTAATTGAGAATCATTTAATGGACTCCAAAATACCAATTCTGCTCCTAATTGTTCTAGTAAATCTAAGTTATCTTGATAATAAAAATTAAAAGCTTGATCTCGCGCTACGGCAATTTTTACTGAGGAATTGGTAATTGGTAATTGAGAATTGGGAATTGGGGAAGATGATGATTTTAAAAGTGGTAGAAGTTTGTCCCAATCAAAGTAAGTATCACCTATATCTGCTAAACTATTAATTATCTGATCTAATTCTGGTAATTCTGAAGTGGGAATTAAACCCAGATGACGGTCAGGAATGGTAATGTTATCTTGTCTTCTTAAAACACCAAGTATGGGTAATTGTAAAGGTGCAAGGGAAGTTTTTAATAATGATAAATGTCGATCACTTCCTACCCGATTTAATACCAAACCAGCAACTTTAATTCTACTATCTAAAGAACAATAACCGTGTGCAATTGCGGCTACTGAACCCGATAAGCGACTACAATCTATGACTAAGATGATGGGGATATCTAATAATCTGGCAACGTGCGCTGTACTTGCAAAGTCTGTTTTTCCATTTGTATTTGCTAACTGACCAATACCATCAAATAAACCCATTACACCTTCAATTAAAGTATATTCACTTTGAGGAGAATGATGGTTAAAGCATTTTTGAATATAATTTTCTGAAGTTAGTACAGCATCTAAATTTCGACAAGGAAGACCAGTTACATATTGATGAAACATCGGATCAATATAATCGGGTCCGACTTTAAAAGATTGTACTTTCACACCACGACGACGTAAAGATGCTAATAGGGTAAGTGTAACTGTTGTTTTCCCGACTCCACTCCGTTCTCCAGCAATAATTATAGACATAGATCAACAATTAAAAATTCAAAATTAACAATTAAAAACTAAGAGGATGTTTGAAAAGTATCAGAATTAATCGAGATCCCCCCAACCCCCCTTACAAAGGGGGGCTAAATTCCTCAAAGTCCCCCTTTTCAAGGGGGATTTAGGGGGATCTGCGGGTGTCAGATCCCACACGAAAAAGTTTTCAAACAACCTCTAAGATCATATATTCTAACTACTGACCACTGACCACTGACCACTGACAATTATCCTTCCCGTTGTCTTTCTTCAATTTTTGTTGGAGAAATCATACTGTTGATTTTTTCAATATCTGTCATCATGATAATAACACCTTTTACTGTTTCATTCATTAGGGGACTACAGGCAATATAACATTGGATTTGTCTGCCGCGACGATTAGTGCCATTAAGGAGTATTTCCTGGAACTTCTTTTTACCGGACATAATATCACGAATTGGATTTCGCAATTTTTCTACAGGTAAACCAATATCCAAGCTAAACCAAGATTTATGAACTACTTCCTCACTGTGTAAACCCCACATATCTTCAACTGTATGATTCCAAATTAAAATATTCAAGTTATTATCTAAGACTACCATTCCCATTTGCAGACAGCCTAAAATAGAAGAAAGAAAAATATTACTTTGGTCAAGTTCACTGGTGCGATCGCTTAATTCATGATTAATTGTTTGTAACTCCTCATTAGCCGATTGCAGTTCTTCATTCATTGTCTCCATTTCTTGATTTGTTGATTGCAATTCTTCATTGGTTGTTTCTAATTCTTCATTGGTAGATTGTAATTCTTCATTGGTTGTTTCTAGCTCTTCATTAGTTGATTGCAATTCTTCATTGGTTGTTTCTAGTTCCTGTCGAGAACGTTGTAATGCTGTTTGGAGTTTCAGATAACGGGTGATATCATTAAAGGCAACTGTTACACCAAGAATAATTTGATTATTATCTTGTAAAGGAATCACCCGCACATCTAAATTTTGAATTTCTGAATTAGACTGATAACGTTCAACATTTGTGAGTGTAATCGGATGACGTTCATTATATACTTGCTCAATTACTGAGCGTAATTCCACAGGTCTATAGGATAATTCTAAATCCTGAAAAGGGCGATTTAAATCCTTTGTTGTCAGACCAAATAAATTACGAGCTTGTTCATTAATCATAATTAATATGCCATCATTATCTACTACAACTTGGGCACTAGATGCTGTATCAAAAGCCAAATCTCTAATGCGTATTTCTTGAGACAAATCAGTAGTTGATTCTTGATTTTCTAAATTGTTCATAACTATTTGACGACTGCGGAAGTTTCCTAAAGCTACTTTTTCAAATACACGGTCTTTTAAATCTATAGGGATAAATAAATTAGAGTGCATAACTAGCATTTCTGCTTTTCCTAAAAACAGATAGCCATGATCATTAAGAGCAAAATGAAAGCGATTGATAATCTTTCCTTGGGTTTCCGAATTAAAATACATTAAGGTATTGCGACAAATCAATAAATCTAACCGAGAAATCGGTGCATCTTGAAGTAAATCATGACGACCAAAAATTACACAACGACGCAAATCTTGGCGAAAAACATAATTTTTATTGACTATATCAAAATATTTATCGCGTAATTCTAACGGGACTTCATCAATATTTTTGGTTGAATAACTAGCTTGACGAGCTTGAACGAGAGCTTCTTCATCTACATCTGTTGCGTAGATTTTTACCCGATTACGAAACTCTTCTATTCCCAATATTTCCGCTATTACTATTGCTAAAGTATAAGCTTCTTGCCCAGAAGCACAACCAGCACTCCAAAATCGAATCTGTTGATCTGGTTGTTTATTTTTGATGATATTAGGAATAACTTCTTTGGCTAAATATTCCCACGCTGAAGCATCTCTAAAAAAAGCGGTGACGTTAATTAAAATAGTATTAAATAAATTTTTAAACTCATCTGGATGAACTTCTAAATAATCTTGATAATTGCCAAAAGTATCTATATTTAAAGTCTCCATTTCTTTCGTAACACGGCGCATTAAAGTTGAACGTTTATAACCTGTGAAATCAAAGCCTCGGTTGATTCGTAAATATTCGAGGAGGTTTTCAAAATCAGGGTCTTTCTGTGGGACATTCATAAAATAAATCAGGATTTTGCTAATAAATGAACTACGTTATAGAGATACAGAATCACCAGATCCCCCCAGATACCCGACTTCTCAAAGAAGTCGGGTATCTATGTTTTTATAGTCAATCTTTTATAATAAACTAAATTGGTAATAGATTACAAATCAGGATGAGGCATCACCAAAGTTAGCAAAGCTGAAGAAATTTCTGCTAAAGGCAGGATAAAATCTACATTCCCAGTCTTAATTGCTGCGGACGGCATTCCTGGAAATTCAGCACTTTTTTCATCTTGGGCAATTACCGTCCCACCCATTTTTTGAATTGCTTCTACTCCCATTGCCCCATCACTGCCGGTTCCTGTGAGGACAACAGCGATCGCTCTTTCTTTATAACTTCCAGCCAGAGATTCAAACAATAAATCTGCCGAAGGACGGAGAAAATGCACCATTTCCGACTGCGATAAAGAGGCTGTACCATCACTATTCACCAACAAATGATTATTAGGAGGAGCAATATAAACAGTCCCGGGTGTGAGTTTGTCTCCTTCCTTTGCCTGTTTTACTGTCAGTGGAGTCCGACGACTGAGAATTTCTGCCATGAGAGATGGATGACGAGGATCTAAATGTTGAACAATCACAATTGCTGCTTTGAAATCTGCCGGTAAATGTGAAAGTACCTCAATTAACGCCGTCAACCCACCAGCAGAAGCCGCTAAAGCCACAATATCAAAGTTAGGAAGATTTGGCATATTTATCTTGAAGATTATAGTTTCCCCCATCCTCAAAATATCAAAATTTTCAATTCATTCCCTGTATCCACAGACGTATAGAACTTTCCAAATAAGCATTTGGGGACAAAAATGTAGAGCCGAGAATCCCTACCCATGGAACGTCTCTACAGAGGATCTTTTAATTCACTAATTTTCTGCTTCTAAAGTTTTTTTGGCTGCTAATAATTGCTGTTTATGTTCTTCACTCATTTGCGGATATTGCAAATTTAATTCCTGCAATTTTTGGCAAATAATATCTGCTACCACTAAGCGTGTAAACCATTTACGATCAGCAGGAACAATATACCAAGGTGCAAATTCTGTACTTGTATGGTTAAAAACCTGCTCATAGGCATCCATATAATCATCCCAAAAAGCCCTTTCCCGAACATCACTAACAGAAAGTTTCCAATTTTTCTCCGGTGATTCAATCCGTTCTAAAAACCGTCTTTTTTGCATCGATTTTGAAACATTTAGAAAAAACTTGAGGACAATTACCCCATTATTGAACAAGTATTTTTCAAAATTATTAATTTCCTCAAATCGCTGTTTCCATATATGATTATCTTGAGGAAAATTGGGTAATTGTTGTTTTTTAAGAATTTCTGGATGGACACGGACTATGAGTAATTCTTCATAATATGAACGATTAAAAATGCCAATTCTTCCCCTTTCTGGCAAAGACTTCATCGAACGCCATAAATAATCATGATCTAACTCTTCTTCACTCGGTGATTTAAAACTAAATACCTGACATCCTTGAGGATTCACGCCAGACATCACGTGTTTAATGGTACTATCTTTACCAGCAGCATCCATTGCTTGAAAAATAATCAATAAAGAATAGGTATTTTGAGCATAAAGAATATCTTGATATTTCGCTAATTGTAAAATACCTACCTTTAATTTTTTCACCGCATCACCTTTTTGGTGAAACTCACATTTATAACCTGGGTTATAGTCCTTTACCAAAGAAATTTGATCACCTGGTTTAACAATATAAGGATCATGATTCATAAAAAAATTAGCACTCCTATAAAATTCATAAATTCATAAATTCATCTGCGTTTATCTGCGTTTATCTGCGTTTAATTATTTTTGAAATCTTATTCTATGGAGCTTCATCTTAATTTAGTATAACCTCCTTCTCTCTGTGTTCTCTGTGCCTCTGTGGTTAGATAAAAAACCTTTTCACCGCAGAGAGACAGAGTGAAAACTTATTTTAAAAAACAGCAGATTGCAATTTTGTTAACTTTGCTAAAACTTCCATACTGTGAATACTCGGATTAACTCCCACAAAAGTTGCTCTTAATATCCCTTGAGGATCAATAATAAAACTATGGCGCATAGAGACAACACCTATCCAAGAACCATAAGCTTTACTAACTTCACCCTTAGTATCAGCTAACAAAGGAAATTTTAACCCTTCTGAATCACAAAATTCTGCATGGGAATCAATATCATCAGCACTGATACCAATAATTTCAGTATTTTTCTCAATGTACTTAGGTAGATCTTGCTGAAACCGTCTTGCTTCAATAGTACAACCGGAGGTAAAATCTTTCGGGTAGAAATAGAGAACCACCCACTTACCCCGGAAATCAGCCAGGGAAACCTCACCATTCCCCGTATTAGTTGGTAAGGTAAATTCAGGTGCAGGTTGATCAATTGCCGGTAATATACCACCTAAAGCTTGAGTAGGAGGAGTAAAATTCAACCAACTGATAACAGCCAAGCAAGTGGCAAATAGAATGCTAATAAAAGTGCGGCGCGAAATCATAGTCTTCACCAGAAATATAACTTAATATAAGTTTACATTCTTGTTAGCCGCTATTCTGAATCTGACTGGTTTTCTAGTGGTTTTTCGATACTCTCAATGTATTGGCTATCTATAAGAAAAGCGCCTCTAGTCAAGCGTATACCCCAATAACCACCAGGGCGACGGTCAAGAACTATACCTTCCTCACCAACATAAATTACATCAGCAGGACGTAACATAGGCATTGGGTCAGCGGTTTTGACATAAGGTGGCAATGATACCACACGGACTTTACTACCAATTGGGAATTCTGACGACATTTTACAACAGTTTGTAATTTTGAATAACGGTAAATATCGATTTTATTTTACTCTTCTTCCTTTCCACCTATTTGTTAATAAATGTAAAGAACATATTCCACATCCAAAATGAAATGATATATTAAATCCATAGGACACCAAGTTAAGAAGAAACCAACTAAGAGAAAGGGCAATTGATCTAGTGTCCCCCGTCATTAGCCCCACAAGTACAGCATTATTGATCATAAAGTGGCAACTAGCCAAACTTTAGATAAGATGGCGAAGCCAAATCCCAGAGCGGAAAGACGTAGAGATGCTGTGTTTGCGTTTTAGAAAGTCCACCCTTAGTAACTTACAATCACTTACTTACTTTAATCATTTGAAACCTGCAAATTCACTAGAACCCGGTCAACCTTGATCGGGTTTTTAGATGTTTATACCTAGTTTTGATGGAAAAATGTTAAGAGGTTGTTTGAAAAGTATTATATGAAACCCATAATCTCCAAAAACCTAACCCCCCTTCCCCCCTTCCCTACAAGGGAATGGGGGTTTTAAAGCCTCTCCCCTGGTAGGGGAGAGGTTTGGAGAGGGGTCTGTTTACACATTAAAAACTTTTAAAACATCCTCTAAGATGAGGACTTAGATACTCAAAATAAAAGTTAATAACCACGTTTTTACAAGCATAAGGCACAATAAAGACAAGTATCATTTATTTATTTATGAGTTATTGTCTTAATCCCCATTGTTCTCACCCAGAAAACACTGATGATGTTAAGTTTTGTCAAACCTGTGGGACGAAATTATTCCTAAAAGAACGTTACCGCGCTATTAAACCTATCGGACAAGGTGGTTTTGGTAGAACCTTTCTCGCTGTAGATGAGGATAAACCCTCAAAGCCACCCTGTGTAATTAAGCAATTTTTCCCCCAATCCCAAGGGACAAATACGGTACAAAAGGCAGTAGAATTATTTAATCAAGAGGCTGTTCAGTTGGATGAATTGGGACAACATTCCCAAATTCCTGCACTTTTGGCATATTGTAACCAAGATGACAGACAGTATTTAGTTCAAGAATTTATTAATGGACTAAATTTACACCAAGAATTAGAACAAAATGGGGCTTTCAATGAAACGCAGATTCGACAATTACTGCATGATTTATTGTCAGTGCTGCAATTTTGTCATGGTAAACGAGTCATACATCGAGACATTAAACCAGAAAATATCATTCGTCGCAATAGCGATCGCAAATTAGTTATAGTTGATTTTGGGGCAGCGAAATCCGCCACAGAAACAGCCCTAAACCGCACGGGAACCAGTATAGGTAGTCTCGAATATGTCGCCCCGGAACAAATGCGCGGGAAGGCACTTTTCGCCAGTGATATCTATAGTTTAGGGGTAACTTGTATTAATCTGTTAACAGAGCGATCGCCTTTTGACTCCTACGATACCCATAACGCAGCTTGGATATGGGGACAATATCTAAAAACTCCTGTGAGTCAAGAATTGAGCCGAATCATTGACAAAATGGTAGAAACCGTCCCCAGTCACCGCTACCAAACAGTTGATGAAGTGATCAAAGATTTGAATTTTCAACCATCATCTTTACCACCCAAACAAATAACTCCACCCACGTCTCAACCTCCCGCTGTGGTTAAAACTTCCACCCAAATCGAGAAAGAATTACAAGAACTAAAAACTCAATTTACAGGTGGTAAACCCCAACCACAAAACCCTAATTCTCAACCACAATCTCCTAGCAATAATCCCATAGATAAAGAATTAGAAGAATTAAAAGCCAGGTTTCTTGGTAATGGCTGAAGAAATCATTTAATTCTGCTGAATTGTATTGGTGTTTTGAGCCGATTTTTTACCTAACAATTCCACAGCCTTAGCAAATTGAGGATCTTCAAGAGTCGCTAATTTATCCCTTCCTCCCAACCATAACTTTTGACGTTGGGCATCAGTTAATTCTACCTTCACATCTGGATCAATACCGTGTTTATTAATATCTTTACCGCTAGGAGTATGATATTTAGCAATAGTTACAGCCAAACCAGCGCCAGATTTTAAAGGTTGTACAGACTGGACTAAACCTTTACCAAAAGTTTGATTTCCAACTAAAGTCGCTCGTTTATTATCTTGCAATGCCCCAGAAAGAATTTCACTAGCACTAGCTGACCCTTTATCTACTAATATCATCAAAGGTTTATCAGTTAAAGCCTTGCCATTGGCAACTTGTTTATCTTGTGTACCTTGGCGGTCAATAGTAAAGACAATCGTGCCTTTATTCATCCACATTTGAGCAATTTCTATACTCGCGTATAACAGCCCTCCAGGATTACCACGTAAATCTAAAACATATCCAGAAACCTTTTTAGCTTCTAAACTTTGAATAGCATTTTTCATTTCCTTGCTGGCATTAGCACTGAATTGATTCAAGCGAATATAGCCAAGATTCCCCGCTGGAGTTTTCTTTTCCGAAAAGCGGACAGGATGAATTTCAATGCGCGCTCGTTGAATATTAAATTCTTTTTTCTGACCATTCCGCAGAATTGTCAACCTCACCTTGCTGCCTGATTGTCCACGAATTAGGGATACTGCATCATTAGTATCCATACCTTTGGCGTTTTTACCATCAATTTCGAGAATAATATCTTTAGCTAAAATACCGGCTTTAAATGCTGGTGTATCTTCAATGGGAGCAATCACAACCAGTTGTTTAGTTTTTTCATCCTGACTGATAGTGATACCAATACCCGTAAGTTCACCAGAGGTATCAACTTGCATATTCTTGAATTCCTCTGGGTCCATAAACCGGGTGTAAGGATCTTCCAGCTTTTTCAGCATTTCCCGAATGGACTTATAGGCCGCTTTATCATCAGTATAGGACTTGCTTAAATATTCCTTGCGAACAGCTTGCCAATCTACCTGATTAAAAGTGCCATCTACATATCGGTAGTAAATATTTTGCCAAACTTCATCTACCAAATCCTTGTGACTATCTTTAAATGAAGCCTTACCAATTGAGTGAATACCCAGACCAGTAACGGCGATTGTAGAAAGCGTTACCACCGTAGCACTCAAAACCAGTTTACTTTTTGTAATTACCATAATGGCGGCTGTGTCAAAGGAAAAAATATATATCAAGTATGCCCAATCTAACACAGGGATTAGTAATTGGTAATTAGGAATTGGCCGTTGAACGTTGTTTACGGATAGAACTGGATTAATGAGCAATTAATAATTCCTAAAAGTAGAGAAAATCTCCTCAAAACGCACAACTTACTCCTAACTTCGCAAATACGCTATTATGAAATTACCAACTCGTGCCGATAGATTTGCACTCAGGCTGATGGCTTGAGCATTCTGATTGCTTGCAACAATTCTGACACGGCTGAAGCAACCCATTTACCTTCTGTCCCCCTTCCTGTATTGAGGATGAAGCGGAGATTGTAGGCACAAGGATAACCTTCCACCTCCATCCATAATAAATCGCTTTCGGCTTCACAGGCAATTTTTTCATCGTCCATTAACTCCGTACTTAGATGCTTCATGGTATCTGCAAGCTGATTAAAAAGGCGACAAAATTCGTTTAATTCTGCTTCCGTTAATTCTACCGCCCAATCTTCTGTACCGACTAATCCTGTAAATTGTGGTGCAACTGGATTCCAACCTATGCGCCAACCAATCCCACTTTTAATGACCCGTTCCATACCTATATAGTCACCAGACTTGCTATTATTTATTTTTATTGTGTTCACCTACTTAACGTCCTTTATCGCGTTCCCAGTCAAAAATTGCTTTTTCGATATACCATCTGTCTGTGTGTCCTGGATGTTTCCCGCGCAATTGGGAAATTATCCTTTCAGTAGTTGAGGTATCGCCACTGAGTTTAAGGGGACCTAGAAACCCCATCTTCAACGAAGTAAGATGGGGTAGTTCATAGGCTGATAAATATCCTCAGAACTAGGATTAAGATAAGGATGCTGCATATCAACTAAATTTTGGGCAAAGTGTTGATTAATAACTTCTATCCGTTCCTCCAGGGCATTTTTACCCTTTTGCCAAGATTCTAACAACGCATTGGCCACAATTTGACAACGATTCATCCCAAAACTTTCTTGAGGAGCAAATTTTTGATTTGGTTCTTCTGCTAACCCTAACCCCGGTGCTAAAAATTTAGTAAATAAGGGAATTTCTGGCTGAAAATAGGCTTGATGTTCTTGATAAATATCTTGAAGAATAGTCCGAATTGTCGGGTAATCTTGGCATTCAAAATGCAGCACTCCGGCATCATAACGCCCATAAGCTGCGGGATTATAAAGAACCTGAAAACTAAAGGCAATAGCCGCATTATTTAAGGCTTGGGTTAGGCTCTCCATAATAGCAATTGCCCCTGTTGACGTAAAATTAAAATAAATTCGTCCTCCTCCTAAATCAGCATTTTCTGCATCTTGGTTTTCTATTCCTATATTGCTAACTGCCACATAACAGCCATTTTGCAAGCGATTTTTAGGCATCCATATTGCTATTAATTCCCCCGCTTTGGGCAACTTTTTCCGGGGTTGTAGATGACATTCTGGCTCAATATATAAGGTTAATCCGTCCTTACTCACAGCCATACTACCATCAGGTTCAATTCGCAAAATCTGCCAATTGGGTTCATAATGGCCTGTACCATGATTGCTATGATGTAGCTGTTCATAGAAATTTTCATCTACACCTAAACTATTATTTTCTAGGAAATTTACCTGAGATTGGCAATTATTATTATTTGCAGCTAAGACTGTTTGCAGTGAACCATTATAATAAATTCCATAGAGAAAATTTCTCAGCAGTATGTTCAAATACTTCTGTTTTAAAGAAGGTGGATTTTGTTGAAACCTATTTGCTATATTCGCGGGTAAAGCAAAAGGTTGATAATGGGGATGGTAAATACAAAAATTAGGTTTAATCTGGATATTACTGGCAATATCGCATAATGACTGGAAAATTTGATTGGGAGAATCATCAAACATTAACTTGTTTTGCACCTCAAATTTCAGGAAAATATATTTCTAATTATCAGGAATAACATGACTAACAACCGCGCAGACGAGTTTTTTCGTAATAAAGACGGACTAATTGTTGTTCCTTTTGGGGTTGAGGAAGTTTTTGCAATGTGGGGACAGATTGGAAAATTTCTGCTGCGGAGATCCCAAAAATTGTCAATACTGATTGTTCGGGCATAGTCAAAAGGCTTTTAGCAACTTCGAGCATACATAAGTTACTATTATCAAAGGATTTTTGGCATTCAATTCTATTTTGAATCTGTTGAATTAATGCTAAACCTGCAAACTTAATTACCCGCACAATGAAGTCTTGATGATATTCTAAAATCATGGGGAAAGCATCAAGATAAGCCCGGATTAAAGCCAGAATTGAAGGTTGTATTTCCTCTAGAGGAATCATGGCTAAACTTAAAGATTCTGCTAACTCTAATGTTGGATCTACTATTAAACTAGACAGCCAAATTCTTAAATAACTTGCTAATAGCGTTCCTAAATCAAAAGCTGGATCTCCCCAACTGCAAGCTTCCCAGTCAATCAATTTTATCAGGCAATTATCTAGCTGTTCCCATCGGGAATGAACTAAAATATTACTTAGATGTAAATCGTTGTGAGTTAAACAAGATGGTTTCCACTCATAAGCTAAATCAGCAATAGCGGATTCTAAACTTTCGTAACGCTGATAAAGCAGATGAAATTGTAGTGCTTCAGTGGGAATTATCCCAAATGTGTCTGGATTTATTGATGGTATGCCTTGGGCGGGATTGTAAAAATTATAGCGAAACTGTCCTGCGGGCGCAGTGGACATAAAATCACGATACTCACGTTTATTAAACGTGGCTCGGTGTAATCCTGCTAACGTAGTACCAATCGCGCTGGCAATTTCTGTGGGAAAAATACTGCTGTGTTGATAAAATTTTCCTAACTCCACATATTCGCTTAAGTAGCTCCGCACTAGGATAGAATTTTCCGCATCAAAGTGGAGCAATGATGATGATATCGCGCCAATATTACCAATTACTGGAAATTGCTGTAATAACTGGTGAAATAGCGACTCATTAAAAAGTTCATGAGAACTTTGATCATTATTAATGTTCCGTTCCTGTTTAATTAGCAGTTGGCGATTATCTGCTAGTATGACCAGTAAATTTCGATTCTTCTTGGTATTTTCTGGCAATACAGATCTATATGCAGCGCCATCTTCCGCGCTACACAGTCCTGCATTGAGCAGATACTGGATAACATTTTGAGAAGATAGTGATGATAACATGAATTATTTCCTAATGATTTTAATGGCTAAAGAATTACCGCAGTCAATATTGAGGTGGCTGTAGCAGTTCTTAGTTAATGGTAAAAAATTTACGAAACATTGCTACTATCTACTAATATCCCATTTGTGTCAGAAAGACCTGCCAAAATGGCAATATTAGCTATTTTTTTACTTTCAAATCTACGGAAGAAACTATAAGATCTTGACAATATCTGTAGTATAGCCTTGCACCTTGAATAAAACATTACTGCTTCCAAATTAATTGGTAGTAGATATCCAGCGACAACAACGGTTACTTACAGTCGTCAGTGATCCATATTCTCTGTATATATGTTAGTAATTTATCCTGATTATAATCAGTATTGATTTACTTTCATCCCCAATCCTCTCTACTTTAATATATAAATGGCTACACTTGTATTCCTGTAGGTATAAGTTTTATGTAACTTTTCACGGGTGTTATAATTTACTCTTCCTTCATCAAATCAGCTAAGATAAAAATGCCATAGTCAAAAGTCACTATTATACTTAAACTCATAGTGAGAGATAATTTACTCAGTTGATTGATGGATCATCTAGCAATGCTTACGGCAAATACTACATCTTATTCGGCAGTTCAATTTCTACAACGCCAGGCCGCGTCCCTTTTACTGTACCAATCTGTCCTAGAAAGCGACGTAGGCAGAGCGTTTCTGAATTTATTACAAACCATCCGTTACACTGATGGAGATGGGCGGGATTGCCTCCTGGCTTACGGTAGTTATTTCCAAGCTTTAGCCAGTAGTCATCAAACCTGGGAAGAATATCTGATTCAGCAAATTCTCACTGCGGATAATCCTTTGAGTAAATTGGCACAACAGCAGGAATTTAGGCAATTACCCTCAGCTTTAGTAGTCGCTGGACAACATGACTTGCAAATACTACAAAGTTTATATGAATGTAACAGTGCAGTTTTAAGCGAGTGGGTACAAATGGCAACTCATTTACCTATTTCCCCTGTGGTTTGGTATCGAGAACCGGAAGCAGTGGGGACAGAAATGGGTTTAATCGCATCTATTCCTGAGTTAGAGAATTGGGGTGATGCTGTGGCAGATTTAGCCGCTTATTATCGGCAACATGGAACTGGTTTATTTGCTAAATATGCGGCTTTTCGTTGGCAAAATGGGCAGTTAGTGGGTATTGCTGATGCTGATTCGGTGAAACTGTCTACATTGGTGGGTTATGAGTGGCAAAAAGATGCTTTAGTGAAAAACACAGAGTTTTTATTATCAGGAGAAACTGCGTTGCACGTATTACTTTATGGTAGTCGTGGTTCGGGTAAGTCTTCTTTAGTTAAAGCTTTATTAAATGAATATAGTCATAGAAACCTGCGCTTAATAGAAGTTTCTAAGTCAGAATTGCCAGATTTACCGAAAATTGTCGAATTGTTGCGAGGTGTTCCCCAGAAATTTATTATTTTTGTTGATGATCTTTCCTTTGAAGAAGATGATGATAGTTTTAAAGCAATGAAAGTAGTTTTGGAAGGAAATTTAACTGCTAGACCAAAAAACGTAGTTGTATATGCTACTTCTAACCGTCGCCATTTAATCCGGGAATATTTTACTGATAGACCTGCTCCCAAGGATAACAATGAAGTTCATGGTTGGGATACAATGCAAGAAAAGTTATCTTTTAGCGATCGCTTTGGTTTAACATTAACTTTTACAGCCGCAGATCAAAAAACCTATTTACAAATTGTCCAACATTTAGCCGCAAACATCAATATTTCTGCCGAAGATTTAGAATTTGAGGCTTTACAATGGGCAACTCGGCATAATGGTCGTTCTGGCAGAACCGCAAGGCAGTTTATTGACTTTTTAAACTCAGATTTAGCTGTGTTTGGTGAAACTAAAAATCTTCCTATAGACTCATGACAAAAGTCACTTATCATGTAATATGAACCTAATTATAACTGTATATTTACCAATGAAAATGTGAGGAATAATGACGTTAATTACTAATAATACTAACAACTTGAGTACCATAAAACCTCGTAAAGTCCAATCAACAATATTTAATTATCAAGTTGTCTTAGGCATAGCCGCTTTTAGTATCAGTTTTGGTTTAAGCCTCGTCCCCAGTTGGGATTTCCCTAAAGCCTTTCTCACTGGGATAATTACGGTTTTGGCTACCTATGCAGCCGCATTTCTTGTTGATAAACGACGCAGAAATGATGAACTGAGGATGATTGGTTCTCTTCAGAGACGCATTCGGGATATAGAAGGATTGAAATCCCGCATTGTTAGAGAAATACAGCAATTAGAAGAATATAGAAATTTATTGTATACAGAAACTCAGCAACTAGAAAACCAAATTGGAGATTGTCGAAGTCAAAGGGATAGTTTACATCGAGACATAGGGACATTTGCTGCTCAGAAAAAGCAAATTGAAGCCGAAGTATGTAATCTTAAAAATGAATTTGTCCATTTAGAAAATAGTAATATAGAACTGAATAATAGCTGCAATAATCTGATCACAGAAAAGCGGAGATTAGAAATAAATTGTCATGCTTCTCATGCCGAACTTAACCAAATTCAACCTCAAATTGATATATTAAAACAGGAAAAACAAGAACTAGGAAATGATGTAATTTTGCTGGAAAGACTCAAGCCACAACTAGAAGAAAAGCTTTATGAACTAAGAATAGAAGTTCAAACTCAAGAACTGAAAATTGCTAAACAAGATGATTTAATAGTACAGACAAGTACAACTAAATATCATCTTGAAACTATTCTCAATTCTTTACAAAATAAGACATTAGAACAAAAATCTGAAGTTAATCAACTGCAAAATCAAATTTCTGTCTTACAAGACGAACGGGATTTATTGCAAAATCAAGTTTGGGAATTACTGCAACAGGTGGAAACTATTAATTCCCAAACATTTCCCGATAATGAAGAAGATAATTTAGAGTTATTTCCTTTTGAGGAATTATTAGAACCATTAGATTCCATAAATGGCAAACATGATCACACAGGAAATTTACCAACGGAATGGGATACTTTTTTAAACCATCTCCCCGCTTATGAAATTCAAGTTTTGAAAGCTATCCTTGAGCAAGATAACCCCAGAGCTACTATTAAACAAATTGCTGAAGCTAATATTACTATGCCCAATCTCTTGATTGATGCTATTAATGAAATTGCGAGTAATACTATTGGTGAGTTAATTATTGCAACCAATACCGAAGTTCCCGAAATTGTTGAAGAACATTTATTAAATGTGAAAACAATGATTACTAAATATTCAGAAATTAGTTAATTTTTAGCAAGGAAATTTTAGGGGTTTAGCATTGTGCTTTACCCCTATAGATGAGTTATGGCATCTTAGTCCCTGGGTGCAGGATCTGTCAACCTAGCTACTTATACATCAATCAAAATGTTGCCTGCTTCCACTTTCAGAGGATAGGTTGGTAAGGTTTTTTCTGAGGAAACCATTGACAGTAATTTACCAACTACGGGTGGGAAGGGACACCAAGTTTTGACTTCACCATTACCCAAATCAAATGCACTGCGGTGGAAGGGACAAACTATCGCCCCATCTTCGATTTTTCCTTTTTTCAAAGACATTTTTAAGTGAGGGCAAGTATCATCTACAGCATAAAGCTGATTTTCGTGGTTTAAGAGTAGGATTTTGCGATCGCCCACTTTGACTACTTCCCGCGCACCAGCAGCCAGTGCGTTAGCAGCTAAAACTTGAGTCCAAGCCATGAGATTCTCCTAATTTTAAAGACCTATTCTTAGTTTCTCGCAATTGTGTCCTATGCGATCGCTAATATCACAGGAGGTAGGGGCTAGAGGCGCAGGGACTACGCCCAAGAGAATACCGCTAATACCGAGAAATTTAGATTTAGGCAAACTCAATCGTGCTGACAAAATCTAAAATAGCTTTTTTCATTTTTTTCGCTTCTGCTTTCATAGAACCAGGTACTTCACCATTTAAAAAGCTGCGTTGACTACTAACTATATACAAACATTCATTATTGACAAAAGACAATAATCCTCTATAGGCATCTAATCTCATCCCATTGCCATTAGTTTCATGCTTGGATATAGTTGAACCTTGAGGCATATTTACTAATACATAGTAATAACTTTCTAAAGTATCTTGCCAATATTCTTTATGTTTCACTTCCGCCGTAGGAACATGAGAAATAATTGCTTGAGGCACATATTTATCTACCAAAACTTCATGCAGATATACTTCATTTTCTTGGGATTCTAGATCACCAATTTGTTCTAGAGAGAGAGGATAATAATCAATTCTGAGTAAAGTACCAGTATCGTCCGAAAAACTTACCATTCCTTCCTCTGTTTGCAGTTTTCCTCCCTGTTCAACATTTAAAGGAATAGGAACTATAAAGTTACCCAAAGGTGATTGATAAAATTGTTCACCAGCTTCATTAAAAATGACTGCTTCATATTCTTCTTCGAGATATTCTTCCTCATCTCCAGCTTCTACTGAGTCAATTATCTCTTTGATAATTTCTTCTGCTTCTTCATCGTCCAATTCTAAAGCTATTTGTAGTTGTTTCAGAAAAACTTTTTTATTTGCTGGAATAATTAAATTTTCCGCATCTAAAAGCATAATCACTCCAGCCGCAAAACCATCTAAAACTGCCTCATCAGAAATCCCCGCACTGGCAGCATTAAATAAAGAACCTAATCCAGCCTCTCCGGCAATTTCTATGAGTCTGTCCACCGTTTCTAGCATTTCTTCTTCTGAGTATTCATCAAATATCTCAAACTCCCAGAGAATATCAGCTAAACTTTCTGCATCTATGTCTTCACTGCCAGAATCAACTATGGTGGTAATCACCGCAATTGCCGCTACGGCTTCTTGTTCATTCAATGATTCTTTGATCGGCTCTTTCGATTTGAAAATATAATCATACTTTGTCATAACTTCTATCTCCTCAATTAATTTGTTGTTTGCACTTAATTACTAGGTTGAGAAATCCGGGTTTCAATATCTTCTAGTGTCCGTAATAATAGACGATTTGCCTGTAATTGCCAACCCCATTTTTGAATTCTAAAAGCCGCTACAGTCCCCCCGATAGCTGCTAATAAGCCCATGGGTTGATTTAGGGAAATCCCCAATAATAAACCCAAACCAGCAATTCCCCAAAATGGCAAGGCCACCGTCTGTCTTTGCTCCTCCACAACTTCTGCAATTTTACCAGATGGCATTGTAGCTAATAATGTCGCTTTTAGTTGCCTCTGTTCCGCTAATGGTACTGATAAACTAATCTTGCGGCGGAGTTTTTCCATTTTGCGGGCATCAGTGCTATACTCCGTAAGTTCATCTTCTGCCATTTTTAGCAGTCGTTCTAATTGTGACATAGTAGATTAAGTTTTTTGACTGTATTAGAGCTATTATTCTATATTTGTGGACAACAAGATCCCCGACTTTTTAGAGAGGTCGGGGACCTAACTCGAAAAACACCTCAAGAACATCATGAAAAAAACTTGGTTTCGATTAGGCATAATAGGCATATTTCTACTTTCCTTGAGTTTACGTTTTTGGGGAATCAGCCGATTTAATACTTTAGTATTTGATGAAGTTTATTTTGCCAAATTTGGTAACAACTATCTTACTCATACACCATTTTTTAATGCTCATCCACCATTAAGCCAATATTTGATCGGGTTGGGGATTTGGATTAGTAAATACATTCCCCTTGGTCGAGATACTGTAAATAGTCTCACAGATTCTTTATTATCTCCTTGGAATTATCGGTGGGTAAATGCGCTAACTGGTTCATTAATTCCCGTAGTCATAACTTTATTAACTTATCAATTTAGTTATCGTCATCGGTTTGCTTTATTGGCAGGATTTTTTACAGCTTGTGATGGCTTATTTTTAGTAGAATCTCGTTATGCTTTAAGTAATGTCTATATAGTTATCTTTGGTTTACTCGGACAATGGTTATTATTATTAGCATTAGAAAAGCAAAAACGGTGGTTTTGGTTAATTCTCTCTGGAATCAGTTTTGGTGCTTGTATTGGCACAAAATGGAATGGTTTATGGTTTTTAACTGGTGCTTATGGTGTATGGATAGCAGCTTGGATAATTCGCTGGTTGCAATCATTTGATCATACATCTCGCGTGCCATTATTTTCTTATTTACACTTTTTTAATCACCCTAATAATTCCCCAACTGATACCATAAAATTACCCTTGCAAAATCTGACAAAAATAAATATTTGGCAGATGTTTTCCTATTTAGGAATTATTCCGGCAGTTATTTATAGTCTGATTTGGATTCCTCATCTCCAACTTGATAAAAGATATGGATTTATTGAAGTTCATAAACAAATTTTACACTTTCATCTCCAATTAGGTGGAAATAGTCCTAGCGTTCATCCTTATTGCGCTGCATGGTATAAATGGCCATTGTTAACTCGACCAATGGCTTATTATTATCAAACTGCTCAAAGTACCAAGAATTCCTTACCTGTCTTTGGACCGCCCTTACCTGATGGTGCTGGTAAAGTAATTTATGATGTTCATGCTATGGGGAATCCTTTTTTATGGTGGTTTGGTTTAGCTGCAATGATCTTTTTAATTGGTATGGTAATCATCACAATTACGATGCCGATAATTGAAAAAAAGCGGTTATTTATCCCGAAAAATCTCACCATTGATACTTGGATTGGCTTATTTTTAGTCATAAATTATGGAGCTAATCTCCTCCCTTGGGTGGAGGTAACAAGGTGTACTTTCATCTACCATTATATGTCTGCGGTTGTTTTTACATTTATAGCGATCGCTTGGTTTGTTGATCAATGTCTACTTAGTTATTATCGGCAAATTCGGGCAGTAGGTGTGACTATAACTTTTATCATTGTCGCTGCCTTTATTTTCTGGATGCCTATTTATCTAGGTTTACCCATGTCTCCTGATGGTTATAGAATGCGGATGTGGTTTAGTTCCTGGATTTAGTTAAAAGTAGGAATAGTCAGTAACTCAACCCTAAAGGGATTGAGCTTGTAAGAGAAATCAAACAAGCTGTACTGACCAGACCACCCTGAGCGTAGTCGAAGGGTAGCCGTTATTTGAGTCACGACACCTCGGAATGCGTTCGCGCCAGCGTGCCGTCAGGCATAGCTAGTTCCCCGCTCTGTCGCTGTAAGTTAAACAGTTCTAAAGTCACTGGAACAGTGCTTTCAGCCTAACAAGCTCTTATAACAGGTCGAAGCTAACATCACCCCAGAAATGGGAGGCTCTATTGAGCAAAACATTATGCGTACAGGGTTGTGAAATTTGAAATGGTAATTGTCCCATTGAAAGTGCAATACAAAAGCACACCGAATCGAACAACTCCAAGGCGGTAATGGTTAAGCAAAGACTGACTGCGGTTAAAACCGCTCGTGCCGTTTCCCTCTCAGCACGCTTTGTGACTGAGTTTCCCACATCCCGCGAAGTTTTATGAAAGATTGAACGCAGATAAACGCAGATAAACGCAGATAAATTAATGAATTAATGGCATTGCTGACTTGAAGTATGAAATTAGAGCGAAACACAATTCATACCTTCATTATGCAAAGACGAATTAATTTCATGGTTTTGTGCAGCCACACATAAAATTGAAATTTCTTAATATATGTACACAAAGACTGTGGCTTTGATTATCTTCCCTTGTACATTTCTTATCTATATATTAGGTAACAGATATTTAAATTGTGTGAGAATAGTGGGTGAGGGCAACTATGAATATGGGCTTTGCCATTATCAAGGCTACTAAATCAATGGTGATTTTTAGAGGTGTGAGGAATTGAGATGAAATCTACATATTTTATTCTCCAAAATTATCGGGGAAGGCTTTTATGGATATCAATATCAAGCAGCAACATATTAATATCACTAGCTTAAAAGAAGCAGCGATACATCTAACTAGTGAAATTCAACCTCATGGAATTTTATTAGTCTTACAAGAGCCAGATTTACAAATATTACAAGTTAGTCAAAATACTTTCAGCACTTTTGGCATATCGCCAGAAGATATCGTGCAACAGGAATTAGAAGATTTACTAGATCCTTACCAAATCCAGAAAATCAAATTTTGGTTGTCAGAAGAAAATCTGGATTTTATTAATCCTACAAAAATTTGGATTAAGAAACAAGGGGATGAATATACAATATTTGATGCCACTTTCTATCGCAACTCTGAAGGATTTTTAATCTTAGAACTAGAACCTACAGCATCTCAAGAAAATATTCCTTTCTTGAGTTTTTATCATTTAGCTAAATCCTCAATTAATCGCTTAGAAAAAAGTAAAAGTCTCCGTGATTTCAGTCAAATAATTGTGCAAGAAATCCGCAAAATAACCGGATTTGACAGAGTGATGTTATATAAATTTAGTGATGATGGACATGGTTCTGTGATTGCTGAAGAAAAAATAGCTACTTTAGAGTCTTATTTAGGATTACATTATCCAGAATCAGATATTCCTCAGCCAGCACGACAATTATTTTTAGAAAACTCGATTAGAATTATCCCCGATACAAACGTTCAATTATCAGCCGAACTTTTTCCTAAAATTAACCCAGTTAGCGGTAAACCAATTGATTTAACTAATTCAATTCTCAGAAGTCCTGCACCCTGTCATCTAGAATATTTACATAATATGGGCGTGGCTGCATCTTTGACAATTTCCTTAATTAAAGATCACAAACTTTGGGGTTTAATTGCTTGTCATCATCAATCACCTAAATACGTTTCCTATGAATTACGGAAAGCCTGTGAATTTTTAGGAAGAATCATATTTTCAGAAATTTCTGGAAAGGAAGAAACAGAAGACTACGACTATCAAATAAGTTTAAAACAAGTTCAATCACTATTGGTTGAATATATGTCTCAAAAAGAGAACTTTATTGATGGTTTAGTCAAAAATCAAATAAATCTGCTCAATTTAACTAATGCTGAAGGTGCAGCAATCTATTTTGCTGGAAAGTATACTCTGATTGGTAATACTCCTCAAGAGGAAGAACTGAATTTTTTAGGAGAATGGCTGAGAAATAATGTCAAAGATGAGGTATTTTCCACAAATTCCTTACCTAGTATTTATCCAGACGCGATCAGCTTTAAAAATGTCGCTAGTGGTTTATTAGCTATTCCCATTTCCAAGCAAAATTATGTATTATGGTTTCGACCAGAAGTCATTCAAACTGTAAATTGGGGTGGAAATCCCCATCAGGCTTTTTCAGTTGATCAATCTGAAGGAAATGTCCGTTTGTGTCCCCGTAAATCATTTGACTTATGGAAAGAAATAGTGCAGTTAACATCTTTACCCTGGCAAAATGTAGAAATCAAAGCTGCATTGGAGTTGCGAAAATCAATCATCAATATTGTCTTACGTCAAGCTGATGAATTAGCCCAATTAGCTGAAGATCTACAACGTTCTAATGCAGAATTGAAAAAATTTGCCTATGTCGCTTCCCATGATTTGCAAGAACCACTCAATCAAGTAGGTAATTATGTACAACTTTTAGAAATGCGCTATGAATCAGAACTAGACGCAGATGCAAAAGAGTTTATTGGTTATGTTGTCGAAGGTGTAAGTTTGATGCAGAACTTAATTGATGATGTACTCGCATATTCCAAAGTAGATACATTAGGAATTGCTTTTCAAGTTACCGAAGTAGAAACAGCTTTAAATCGGACTTTGAAGAATTTACGTCAACGCATTGGGGAAACCGGCGCAATTATTACCCATGATCCTTTACCCACAGTTATGGCTGATGAAACACAATTAATTCAGCTATTTTTGAACCTCATTGGTAACGCTATCAAATTCCGCAGCAGTCAACTACCAAAGATTCATATTAGTGCGAAAAGATTGGAAGATGAATGGTTATTTTCAGTTCAAGATAATGGAATTGGTTTAGATCCACAATTTAGCGATCGCATTTTTATTATCTTCCAGCGTTTACACACTAGAGACGAATATCCAGGTACAGGAATGGGTTTGGCTATTTGTAAAAAAATCATCGAATGTCATCGGGGACGAATCTGGGTAGAGTCCCAACTCGGTCAGGGTACAACTTTCTACTTTACCATTCCCGTCAGAGGTTGTGATCATGAGCATCGAAATGACAGGAACACACAAAATTATCTTTTTAGTGGAGGACAATAAAGCTGATGTTCGTCTCATTCAAGAAGCCTTAAAAACCAGTTCATTACCTCATCAAGTGGTCACAGTTAGGGATGGTGTAGAAGCTATGAATTACCTCCATCAAGAAGGAGAATATGCTAATGCACAACGACCTGATTTAATTTTATTAGATTTGAATTTACCCAGAAAAGATGGGAGAGAGGTATTAGCAGAAATTAAATCTGATCCTCAACTAAAACGCATTCCCGTCGTCATTTTGACAACTTCAAAAAATCAAGATGACATTTTCCATAGTTACGACTTACACGCTAACTGCTATATTACCAAATCTCGTAATCTAAGTGAGCTATTCCAAATCATCAAAGGTATTGAAGACTTTTGGTTTTCTACCGCGACCTTACCATGAGAATAACAAGAAAACTACTCAATGTCCAGGGCTATTTCGTTCTAAACATAATCCACCCAGAACTAAAGTATGGCTTACGCGACGCTTCGCTATCAGGGCTAATAACTCAAGTCCGTTAAAACGGACTACAAACTTTCTTTTAGTCGTCTTTAGACGACTTTTGCTATTAGACTCAGAATTCATTCTGAGACGGGCTGAAAACTTGCAAGAGGTAAAATCAAGGAATGATTACTGCAACTTCCACATTAAAAATCCTATTAATTGAAGATAACTTAGCAGAAGCCAGGTTATTACAAGAGTTTATTAAACTCACAAAATCTCAAAATTTTAGTTTAGTTCACGTCCAAAAACTCCAAGACGGAATCAACCAATTAAACAGCGAAAAATACGATGTAATTTTGTTAGATCTAACCCTTCCTGACAGTCAAGGATTAGCTTCCATACCCCAGTTACTCAAGCAAAATCCTAGCAACCCTATCATAGTTTTGACTAACACCAATGATGAAGAATTAGCCATTGAAGCAGTCAGACAAGGAGCGCAAGATTATCTAGTCAAAAGACACGTAAATCCAGATACATTGGTGCGTTCTGTACGATATGCTATAGAACGTAAACAATTTTTAGAACAATTAAATCAAATTAATCAAACATTAGAAACTCAAGTGGAAGAAAAAACTGCGGAACTTTTGAAATCCCAAGAAAAACCGTTGAATTTGATTTTTACCAGTTCCGAAAACTGTTTTGAATTCCTGGGAGATGAAACCCTATTAAAGCATATTGTCAGTAATTTACTCAATAATGCCATTAAATATTCACCTCCCGATAGTACAGTCCTATTTGAATTAATCAAACAAGAAAAAACCGTAATTTTAAAATTTCAAGATCAGGGAATTGGGATGACAGAAACCGATCAAAAACAACTATTTCAACCATTTCACAGAGGAGAAAATGTGGGAATCATTCCTGGTAGTGGTTTAGGATTAACAATCGTCAAACAGTGCATTATAGCCCACAGAGGAGAAATTACAGTTAATAGTCAAGTGGGAGTAGGTTCAACATTTACCGTGACTTTGCCGATCACAAAATAGATCCCAGACTTCTTTGAGAAGTCGGGGATCTGGGTATTATTAAACTACAGCTTCTGCTTTTTCCTTAACAGGTACATAAGGTGTTTCTGCACCTTGGGCTAAATATTCAGCTAATTGACTTTCGATTTCATCACGGACAATTTGCCGATATTCCATAAAATGCTCAATGTGAGCGCAGGTAGAAACGTATTGTTCAATTACCTTGGGGTTATGCTTGAGAATACTAAAGAAGTGATGCCAGAATTTCCAACGAGTTTGTCGTTTAAATCCTTGTCGCCAAATTACAATAAGTAAAGCTCTAACAACTACCCATTCTGGTGTTTTTGCTGGTGCTGTCCATTTGGGAGAACCCAACATCATAAAACAGCGATAGGTGCGATCTAAATAAGCAGCAGGGTCATACAAAGCACAGAAAGCTTCCACATATTCCCTAGCCAATTCTTCTAGAGGACGGGTAGGAATGAAATTCATCAATGTAGTTTGATTGATGTTTCCATCTTGGTTTTCCCGCAATCTGCCTTCTTTGGTCAACCGATGCCACAAGGCGGTATTGGGTAACGCTTGCAACATGGCAAAGGTAGTAGAAGGAATAGCTGCAAGTTCGGCAAAACGGACAATGCGATCGCCTGCACCCGCTTTTTCACCATCAAAACCAATAATAAACCCAGCCATTGGCCGCAGTCCAGTTCTAATAATGGTTTCTACCGACTCAGTTAAGGAACTGCGAGTATTTTGGAATTTTTTAGTTAGTTGTAAACTATCTTCGTCTGGGGTTTCAATCCCCAAAAATACCGCTTTAAATCCACAGTCAACCATCAACTCCATCATTTCTTGGTCTTGTGCTAAATCAATGGAAGCTTCTGTGTCAAAATTGAAGGGATATTGATGATCTGCCATCCAAACTTTTAACTCTTTTAGCAACAATTTCACATTTCGCTTATTGCCAATAAAGTTATCATCCACCATAAACACACCCCGTCGCCAACCTAAATCATAGAGATAATCTAACTCGGCTAAAAGTTGTGCAGGAGTTTTAGTTCTAGGTTTGCGACCATATAAAACAATGATGTCGCAAAATTCGCACTGGAAGGGACAACCCCGCGAAAACTGCACCGACATCATATCATAGGCATTAAACTCTAATAAATCAAAACGGGGAATGGGTGTACTAGTGACATCAGGCTTTTCAGCAGCCCGGAAAACTCCCGATTTTTCTCCCCGTTGCACAGCTTCCACAAACATGGGTAAAGTCAGTTCCCCTTCATCGAGAATCAGGTAATCTGCCCCTGCTGCTTCCACTTCATGGGGTGTGGAGGTAGGATAAGGACCGCCCAAAGCCACCAGCTTACCGCGTCTTTTCGCTGCCCGAATTTGCTCAAGTAAGTCTTGTTTTTGGACAATCATGGCGGAGAAAATCACCATATCTGCCCATGCCCATTCTGCTTCTGTGGCGGCGCGAATGTTACGATCTACAAGTTTAAACTCCCATTCTTGGGGCAAAATTGCCGCTACCGTTACTAAACCCAATGGTGGTAACAATACCTTTCTGTCAACTAGTGCCAGAATTTTCTCATAAGACCAAAAGGTGCTTGGAAATATTGGATAAACTAGCAAAACACGCATAGTCTCACCCCTCACGATTTATTTGTTATCTAACTGTAACTAAAATTAAGACTAATTGACTTTTTTATCAAGCTTGTTGTATGGGAGGATGTCTGAATCAGGATGACCAGGATTTAACGATTTGCGGGATGAAGACTGGGAACAATTAAAAAATACAAATAGTTTTGAGCTTATTCTACTCATGCAGTCTGGTCAATTAGCATCTACTCTAAGATTATTACAGCAAGGCTTTCAAGTCGTTGATTTTCCCGATAAGTAGGTGAACGGAAAAAAACCGTAGACGCGGAGCGGCTTCTCGAAGAGTAATATGTAACGAAACGTAAAATCGCCCAAACCCTCTTCACTCTTGCCTCTTGCCTAGTGCCATAACGACGATTTTCAATGCTACGAAGAAAAGAAGGAAGAAAAGAGTTATTTTTAATTTATTGGTAAGAGGATGTTTTAAAAGTTTTTAATGTGTAAACAGACCCCTCTCCAAACCTCTCCCCTACCAGGGGAGAGGCTTTAAAACCCCCATTCCCTTGTAGGGAAGGGGGGGGAGGGGGGTTAGGTTTTTGGAGATTATGGGTTTCATATAATACTTTTCAAACAACCTCTAAGTCGCGCAAATAGTAAAAGCGATCTCTTTTCCAAAAATCTTCTTTAATTCTTCCCAAGTAGCCTGTTAATGGTGATGATAGTTCTATGAGAATGTCGTATAGTTCTTTATCTTCTAGCTTTTGTGGTGGATTATTATAAAGATATGCTATGCAAAGATTACTAAATTGAGCATCTTTAGTACCTGTCTTTTCTAGATGTTTTTTGACGAGTTGGATAATATGCGATCGCAATTTTATCTCTTTTTCTATTTTATCAATATATTCATTAATTTTATCATCAATTTGTCCCGGTTCTAAGTATTGCTTTAATTCAATTAAGTTTATCGCACCGGGATATTTTGCTTTAAGTTCAACTAATTTTTGTAATGTCATAGCTTTGATAATACTGACTTTAGAGATTTGAGCCGATTCTTTCAAATTTTTAGTAGGTTCACCAGGTCCAATAATTAACCGCACAGCTTGAAGATAATTTTCTTGAAGATGTCTTTTACCAATTCTATCTAATTCTTCTACTGTGTTATGAGGAATGCTTTTACCTGCTTTACATTCGCAAACTAGAGAATAAGGTTGTGAACAATATAAATCTAAACCTCCAGCACCACCTTTGTGATCTTCCTCTACTTTAAATCCTAAAAAATTAAGGCTTTTGCGTGTAACAATTTCAAAATTTGTACCCGCTTGATAGTTGCTTGTAGTATCATCTTTTTCTATGCTTCTATCTCCTAATGTTGTAATTGTTTTTATCCAATCTAAATCAGCATCTATTGTATTTGTAGTTGGTGCATTACTCCAACCTAAAAATACTTTAATTTCATTTTCTAATTGTTGTGCTACTGGATTATTATTGGCTATTTGTGATAATGCACTTTGTAATTCTTCCAGTTCAGGATTTAGAGAAGGTTTTCGTTTTTCTAGTTGTTGTTTACGTTGAATGAAAACCTGATCACTTAATACGGGTTTATATTCAGAACCAGAAATGTTAGGTAAACCTACAAACTTACCTAACTTATCTTGAATATTTGGAATAGTTGGAACTTCAATAAACTGAGGTAAATGATAAACGCGCAAGTAAGCCAGAAAAATATTTTCATGTTTCTGTATCATTGCTTCTAAGGTTTCTAAATTCCAGATTGTTAATTGAGATAAAATATCTAATGGTGTTGTTTTATTTAGAATTTGGCAAAGTTCACACTTAGCCCATACTTTAATTAAAAGTACATTTGTTGAATTGTCAACAGGATAAAGAGAAAATCTTTGCCCAGTACGAATAAACATCCTGGGTAAAGCTGCAATTGTGCGTCCCTGTATTAAAGCTTCAATATCAGGGACGGATAAACACAATGCTGTTGGAAGTGAAAATGATTGATTCATTTCTAATTAGCTAAAAGTCAAGTTCAATGTTATCGTTATAATTAACATTTTGAGGAATACTAATAGGTAATCCATCATCAGTTAAATTAGTTGGTTCTTGTCCAGAAGGATCACTTAAAATTTCCCGAACTAAAGGATTATTAATTGCTAGTTGCGATTTCTCAATAAAATCAAAAATCTGTTCATCTGTCAATTCATTACTCTCTTGGTTTTGGAAAACAAACCAGATAGCTAAGAGAGGTTTAATGTCTTGGCTTTGTAAACCAACCCACTCTCCACTCTTTTCTTTTAACAGCTTTCTCAAAAGTTCTCTAGCTTTAGCTGCACCTGGATTAATATTCTTTGAGCGAACTAAGCAACCGCGAGTAATGTCAAATTTTTGGTAATTAATTAGTCGTTTCAATGCAGCAGTTATAAATGACCCATCTTGCTGAACTACACTTACTCCAATTTTGACTTTTTGATCATTACCAACTATTTTGAAATTAATATATCCTTCGTCTGCTGCTTTAGCTCCTATATCTTCAACTGCTTCAATTGTTACTCCTTTTAGATTTTTACCTATCAAGCTATTAAAAGCCAGCCAAATAGAATTAATAATAGCTTCTTCATCTTCCATTAATGAATCAATAGAAGCTTCTACATTAGCTAACTCACTTTGATAGTATGGTTTCACAGTATGGATAGTTTTAGATGTCCATTTAGTAGTAGTTTCTGTAGTGTGTATTGTCTCTATTTCTTGTTTTTGAGTGTTATCAATAATAGGCTGATTACTAACAAAATTATCTGCACACCATTTTAAAACTGCTCTGATAGTAGGTTTCCCTTTACCAAGTTCTCTCAACTTATTTTCATCAAATGGGTAAAGAGGATGAGGAGGTATTTGTTGATGTTCCTGATAAAATTCTTGTAACCATATTTTAACTAAAGCTACAATATCATCAGAATTAAGATATCTTAATGCAATTGGTTGTCTATCAGATTGTTCACTTGCTAATCTATCAACTACTGCTTCAGCTTGTGGTAATACCCTAATTTGGTCATTCCATGTTTCAGGATACATTGCCAATAGTAAAACGCCTCGTTTAAGATTGTTATATAAGTCCTTAACTAAGTTGGCAATAACTTGTGGTGCGGTAAAACCATTATCTGCTATATCAGCTATGTCTAATTCATCAAAGCAAATCACCGGAATTCTATAATCGCTAGTAATATCTAAAATCTGGCGAATATTACTTAATGCTTCCGCTTCTCTATCCTCTTTTTTCGGATTTGGTAGCCCCATTGCTTCAGCGTCTTCCTGTGTTATTTCTAAGCCAGATAGCCAACGATTTGCATAATTGATATGAACTGGAGAAAGTGTCCATAAAATTGCTTGAATTATGTAAGGGTTAATAATTTCAGGTTTGATTGGTAGAATAAGCTTGGTTAATTGTTCAACAAATTTATTTGAGTATTTATTCAACCAAATTGGAAATTGACTAATATACTGTTGTGGTGTGTAATTCCATTGCTTTGATTCATTAATTAATGCTGCTGCAATTTCTTGCCATTGCATCACATTTTGGCTACCAAATGCTCTCAAGCTAGAGGCAATATTTTGCAGAAATTGATACTTGATTTGATTCAAGTCATCATATTTACCCATGTATATAAATAAGCAACCATCTTCCGTTTGTAAACGATGGCGAATTCGACTAATAATATGGCTTTTTCCTAACCCTTTTTCCGCTGTAATCGTGATACCTACAGTTTCACGTTGTTGCTTGCGTATTTTTTCAACTGCATTAAATACTGCATCAGAAGCATGAACATTAATTGAGAGAACATCAGGAAAACTTTTACCCCATATCTGCTGAGGTCTAACAACAATATGTCCGGCAAATGGATTTTGCTCTTTAATTAGTTCATCAATGTTAGCAATCATAGTTTTGTAAAGTTAAGGTGTAAAGGAGCAAAAAAGTTTGGGTTTAAATACGCTTGGCATAGCAGCGTAATCCATCAAGTGCTGTTTTGATGGAATCTTCTATTTTGTCTGGTGCGCTGTCTTCTACACTCCCTCCTTGAAGTTGAAAAATATCATCAGCTTGCATTTCTAATAGAAAATCATTAAATTCCGTCCGATTAACTCGTTCTCCTATTTCTCTCCTAATCCGATAAATAGGTACTAAATTATTAAGATTGTGTTCATAATTCAACTTGTCATAAATATCCAACGCGACAGACTTAAACTCCTCATAAGAACCAATCACCGCACCACCAGATGCAACCGGCGCAGCTACTACAACATCAATCTCACGAAACAATCGCAACAAAGAATTTCCTACCCAAGCACCAAGATTAGTATTAAACTCAAACTCATCACTACGCAAACCCGCTTTTAACACATCTAAGCCCGTCGGTGACGTGAGAGTATAACTGGTTGAAGATCCCTTTTTAGTAACAGTAACAGCCCCCTGTGCTTCCAAATCCTCTAAAATAGCTTGATAATCCGCTTTATTCTGACTCTTGGAGTCTATCCGCTTCGTCAATTTACCCCTAGCCACTTTCTGCTGACTTCCTCCTAAGTCCCACAACGCAAGCAGCAAGCGAGTTTTAGCATATAAAGTCTGTAAATTCTTGGCTTGGGCGTTCATATTCAGTATCCTACTTAACTAAAAAGATATTATAAGTATTTTATTTCTTACTTGGACAAAGTTCAAATAATATTGACTCTTTTGATGTAAATAAGACAAAAATCAATATTTTTTTTCTAGACAATTATCGGATTTGTAACCAATAAAATTACCAATTACCAAAATAAATCAATATTTATCCCACATACCGCAAATACACTGAGTAACGGTTTAGCACTGCTAAACCCCTACATTTATACTCAGGATTGGGATATTTTTTTTAGTTGGAAGTTGCAGCTAAAAAACTAGTCGCAGGGGAAATTGCATGATAAACGTGATGCGATTATTTGCACTTGCAACATGAATTAATCCATGCAAACGCTGTACCATTGTCTCTACCAAAATTAACTCTAAACCAGTGTTCTGTGCTTGCCATGAGGAATGTTTGGGAATGCGGTAAAATGGCTGAAAGACTTGTGATAGTTCATGGTGAGGAATCTCTACACCAGAAATACTGATTTTTAATTCTACCGTGGCTGCATTCAAATCGGCGGTAACTGTAATTGATTCACCTGCGGGAGCGCATTGACAAGCTTGGTTGAGTAGCAAGGTAATAATTTTTTCTAAATCAGTGATATCTGTGGAGAATGGGGGAATTTCTGTGGAGATATCCAGGTGTAACTGTTGTTGCTGACAATTGGTAACATCTCGAAAAGATTCAATAATGGGAGATAACCAAGTTGGAAAATCAATAGTAATTAAAGTAGGAGATTCCGAATGGGTTTTCAGATATGCAAAGCTGAGAAGATCGTTAAGTAATTTATTTTCTCGTCCACATTCATGATGGAGAATTTGTAATAGTTGAGATCCTATTTCTATATCTAAAATTCCCGTTGGTGTCATCAGACTTTCTAATGTTTGCACAGCAAGATTAATATTAGTAATCGGTGTGCGTAACTCTTGGGAAAGCTGTTTGAGAAATTCATTTTTTTGCCGTTCTTGTTTTTCTATTTCCTGAATCTGCGCTTTGGTTTTTGCCTGTAGTCGAGATTGACGAATTGCGATCGCACATTTATTAGCTATTTGCTGCAAAAAGGATATTTCTTGTTCTCCAAATTTTGCCTCTGTATGCCGAATTAGCCAAATATTACCCAAAATGCCTCGATAATCAAAAATTGGACAAGCTAATTGATTCATCATCTGTAATCCAGAATAATGTCCTGGGACAATTTCTATAGATTGCCAAATTTGTTTTTGCAATAGAGATTGATAAATTTGAGGAAAATCAGCAATTACTGTGGTTAAGCCTTGAAAATGGGGTAAAACAGCACTATATTCATAGGTAACTGTGGCAGAAGTTAAACAGGGATTATAAAGTTCAATTTGACAGCGATTAAGTTGTAATACATCAACTAATTCTTGAGTAATAATTGTTAATATCTTTCGATCATCTAGACTATCGCGGATGTGTTCAGTAATATGTTGAAGTAACGTCTGAAATTTCTGAATTTGCTGGATTTCTTGAATATGTTCCTGTCTTTCTGACTCCAATTGGATTTGTAAATATTCTACCTGCTGTTGTAATTGGGCAACGGATGTATCTATACTCAATTGCATAGATACTTCTGCACAAAATATAGATGGAGATGGTAATTGTGTCCATTTGGGGATGGATTTAACTTGATTTAGATTCATGTAGTAGTTAAGGAAAGAGGTAGTGGATAATTGGTGATTGGGGAAGAGGTAAGTGGAAAGAATACTTACTCATGACTGATCTTTCCATTTGCCTATTACCTATTCCCTAACTAAAAAATGACATTAGTACGGGTAAGTATACCAAATATTGTGTATTGCTGGTAACAACTATTGTGACAGTTTGTGAACAGGTACGTTAAGTTACAGCTAATCCCATGATACTATCCTACTGCATTGTCAAAAATTAATACTAATTTTTTATAAATCTGCATATAAAAAGCTTATACCCCACATTCCGCACTTCATTTTGTAGTACAGATGCAAGTGTAACAAGTAACAGAAACAGCTTAAATATAAACACATAACTAAATTGGCAATAAATATAGACAGTAATATAAAAATTGCCAACAAATTGAAATTAATAAGGTATTAACAATAAATTCAGAAGAAAAAATGAGAAAATGAGTCTGAATGAAATCAAAATACCAAAAAATATGAATTACCAAAAAGAAGAATTTGAGAGTAAAAACTTAGATCACTTAGGAATAATAGCAGGAATCATAAGTAGGTGAACGGAAAAAAACCGTAGACGCGGAGCGGCTTCTCGAAGAGTAATATGTAACGAAAAGTAAAATACCTACACCATTAATACCAATAAAAACGGTTGGTTCTTTTTTATCAAAATCTATTGTTAAATCACCAATTCCGCGAAAAGATTGCATTTGTAGCCGTTTAACTCTCATAGTTTTCAATAAAAATTAGCGAAGTTTATAACATTTCATCTCATCTTTGTAATTCACTCAGTAGCAAGTAAAGAATAGATTATGAAGAATATTATAATCCGTAGTTGACGTATGGGGCGAGAAATTCTCGAAAACATTAGTGATCTAATAACAACTAATGACTAAAATAGGAGTGGTTAGGCATTATGGGGTTTTAGGAAGATGAGTTGGACAGAAAAACTAGAGCAGTTAAAAGAGTTCTTTACAGAAATGGAGCAGGCTTTAATAGCCTATTCTGGCGGAGTTGACAGTACATTAGTAGCTAAGATTGCTTATGATGTGTTAGGCGATCGCGCTTTGGCTGTAACTGCGGTTTCTCCTTCTTTATTACCAGAAGAATTAGAAGACGCAAAAATTCAAGCCGCAACTATCGGAATATCTCATAGAATTGTCCAAACACAGGAAATGGACAATCCCAATTACACATCTAATCCAGTCAATCGTTGTTATTTTTGTAAAAGCGAATTACACGACACCCTCAAACCTTTGGCTTTAGAATTGGGTTATCCTTATGTGGTGGATGGTGTAAATGCCGATGATTTACATGATTATCGTCCCGGAATTCAAGCTGCAAAAGAAAGAGGTGCGCGATCGCCTTTAGCAGAAATTGGCGTAACAAAAGCCGAAGTTCGGCAAATTTCCCAACAATTAGGTTTACCTTGGTGGGATAAACCGGCGCAACCCTGTTTAAGTTCGCGCTTTCCCTATGGTGAAGAAATTACCATAGCCAAATTACAGCGAGTAGGAAGAGCCGAAATTTATTTGCGAAATTTAGGTTGGCAAAATTTACGGGTTCGTTCCGAAGGTGATACAGCCAGAATTGAATTATCACCAGATCAAATTAAAGATTTTGTTACCATGACAGATTTACCAAGTCTAGTATCTGTATTTCAAAACTGGGGATTTATTTATATAACTTTGGATTTAGAAGGTTATCGTAGTGGTAAATTAAATCAGGTTTTACCTCCAGTTGCTTTGCAAAAATCATAAACCTAAAACAGAACCTTGTCTAGATGGGCAGGGTTTGTTTTTAAGATTCGATTTTTAGCTACATCTTGATTAAATCCAGAAGTGTTGAATGTTAGGATTTTGATGATATTGTCCAAGTTGTGCATTGACATTGATGATACCAAATTTGAGCAGTTAATGACTCTATTCTCAATAGACAAGGGATTTTACCTGGCTAAAACCCAAACATTGTCAAGTTTTATTGGAGGATTCAACACTTCTGATATTGGAGTAAAAGCAAAAAATGTCAAGATATTAGGAGTTACTCATTGACAGAATAACAAAATCTTGCATTGATAAATATAGGTCGTCTACTTACGAGGTATCGGACAATCAGAAAAATTACGAAACCATCCACAGCGCAATGCAATCTAGACCTATACACCTTATTTTTACTGTCAGAGCCAAAGTTGGGGGGTGCAGTAGGTTAGCAGAGATATTGGGAGACGTTTCACATGATAGTGTGAATTTTTGTATAATATTCCTGTTCTGGTAAAGGTGTCATAATTTCCAAAGTTTCATCATCATAAGCCACTCTAGCCGCCCGATTTTCTCCCAAATCTTGCAGCAGATTCTCAAATTGTTGCCAACTGATGTTATACAGCGGTTTCCGCTCTTATGAGGTACAAAGTTGAATCATGAAACTCTTGTAGTGCGGGCATCTTGCCCGCTAGATATGTACCTCATAACACCGGGAAGTGCTGTAACTCTATCAGCGCGATGTTTGGTGATGATCATTTGTATATCTAAGAATAAAATACAAGTTAATTTAATATAGTAACTGGTAGAGAGGAAAGTTAAAACTAGGATTTACGCAAATGTGATACTAAATATTTTTTTAGGGTGCGTCAGACTCGATAACTCAGTAATAATGAATATATTTCCAACATCTGACACACCCCAAATTGTCAACTAGAATTGGTAAGAAATACCAAGAGAAAAAACAGGATAAATATTCAACCAATTCAGATCACTTTCTTGTTTTTTCCTTTCTGCTTCGATGTTACTATTAATTTCCGCTTTTATAGCATCCGTTGCATCTTTACCAAACCCAGGTGTTAATGATATCTTTGGGGAGCCAGAAAACATTGCCCCTAAATTTGCCGAAAATCCCAAATGTTTACCAGGCTTCACAGCATTACCCCAACCCAGTCCAATATATGGTGCTACACTATTTTCAAAGGAAACTTTAGCGTTCAATGATGTAAGCACAGTTTTGCTGTTATAGTCTTTGTTATTGATCCTAATGGTCACACCATTCTTGGGTTTCCCAGTTCCTTCTATATTATTGTCCTGAAATACTAAGCCTCCAGTCAAACGGAAACCGCCATTTTTCCAGGGATGGTAGTCAGCGAGGGTAGACACATTAAATAGGTTGAGGTTAGCTTTATAATCAACATCGGACAAGCTAATATCTCTACTTATACCTAAGCCATTAATGCCTAATTTAGCATTGACATTAGGTGTTATAGATTTAGTGACTGTTGCACCAACACCTAATGTACTAATTTCAGGTGTAATTGCCCAACCTCTAGTTTTTACAGAAGTTTGGCTCATTTCTTCGCTAGGTTTAGATTCTTGAGTAGGTTTTGACTCTCCCCCCTGTGGTTTTGATGGAGTAGAACGCTCAGTACAGCGAGAGTTTAAAGGATAACTTTTGCAAAATATATCTAAATCCAGTGGTCTTTTTGCCAGTAAATCACCAGCACTATAACTGAAAGTTCCTGGTTGAGGATGAGTTTCAGTTTTTTCAGGAGTGATTGATGTGGCAATAACTTCATTTGTAACTACTGGCTGAGTAATTGGTTCTACAACAACTTCCTCAGCTATAACAACTTGATTTATTGATGTCCCCATTACCAAACCAGCAGCAACTGTTAATACAGATGTGCCGAACTTTAGCTTATTCATTGCTTAACCCTGAGTAAGATTGATTTGTTACATTATATATTAGCAGCAATGTTTAATTATTGTAAGTACCTGTGCAAAATTTATTTTAAATTTTTACTCTTACTTAATAAAGCTTAATGTGTGAACTTACACAGAAAACCACAAAAAAAGCCCTTGCGGTGAGGCAAGAGCTATCAAAAGCATTATATTGTCAGTAATGAAATTAAGCTAAAAACAACCTAGTCGAGGTCAGGCATAAACATTACTGGTTCTGTTTCACGGTTAATACCCTTCTCAAAACCACCAGCAGCAGCCCGGGCGCGGCCTGCGTGCCATAAGTGACCAATCAGGAAGAAGAATCCTAAAACGAAGTGTGAAGTCGCCAACCAAGCGCGAGGAGACACATAGTTAAAGGAGTTAATTTCTGTAGCCACACCACCCACAGAGTTCAAAGAACCCAAAGGCGCGTGAGTCATGTATTCAGCAGCGCGACGAGCTTGCCAAGGCTGAATATCATTCTTGATTTTTTCCAAATCAAGACCGTTAGGTCCACGAAGAGGCTCTAACCAAGGACCACGAAAATCCCAGAAGCGCATGGTTTCACCACCGAAGATGATTTCACCAGTAGGAGAGCGCATCAAGTATTTACCTAGACCTGTAGGCCCTTGGGCAGAACCGACGTTAGCACCCAAGCGTTGGTCACGAATCAAGAAGGTTAAGGCTTGAGCTTGTGAAGCTTCCGCAGCCGTAGGACCATAGAATTCGCTAGGGTAAGCGGTGTTATTAAACCACACCATGACAGAGGCAATGAACCCCATCAAAGAAAGCGCACCTAAACTATAAGATAGGTAAGCTTCACCAGACCAAATGGAGGCCCGACGTGACCAAGCAAAAGGCTTGGTGAAGATGTGCCAAATACCACCGGCAATACAAGTGAAAGCAATCCAGATGTGACCGCCGATAATATCTTCCATGTTATCAACGCTAATAATCCAGCCTTCGCCACCGAAGGGAGCTTTAATTAAATAGCCAAAGATAACAGCGGGGTTGAGTGTGGGATTAGTAATCACACGCACATCACCACCACCTGGAGCCCAGGTATCATAAACTCCACCGAAGAACATAGCCTTCAGCACCAACAACAACGCACCACATCCTAAGATAATCAGGTGGAAGCCGATGATGTTGGTCATTTTGTTCTTGTCTTTCCAGTCATAACCAAAGAAAGCAGAATATTCTTCTAAGGTTTCCGGACCACGAACAGCATGATAAATACCGCCAAAGCCTAGAACTGCGGAGGAAATCAGGTGAAGTACACCGACAACAAAGTAGGGGAATGTATCAAAAACTTCACCACCTGCACCAACGCCCCAACCAAGTGTGGCGAGGTGAGGAAGCAGAATCAAGCCTTGTTCATACATAGGCTTCTCTGGGACGAAGTGAGAGACTTCAAACAAAGTCATTGCTCCAGCCCAGAAGACGATTAAACCAGCATGGGCTACGTGAGCGCCAAGTAGTTTACCAGATAAATTGATTAAACGGGCGTTGCCAGACCACCAAGCGAAGCCGCTGGATTCTTGGTCGCGTCCACCACTAATAACTCTATTAGAGAGCGTTACCACGTGGGAGTACCTCCTCTGGGAATACGAACTGTTCGTGGGGTTGATCTTGAGGAGCCATCCAAGCGCGGATACCCTCGTTTAGTAAAATGTTTTTGGTATAGAAAGTTTCAAACTCTGGGTCTTCGGCTGCCCGTAATTCTTGGGAAACGAAGTCATAAGCCCGGAGGTTTAATGCTAAACCAACGATACCAATGGAACTCATCCACAAGCCTGTCACAGGGACAAACAACATGAAGAAGTGTAACCAACGTTTGTTGGAGAAAGCAACTCCGAAAATTTGTGACCAGAAACGGTTTGCTGTCACCATGGAGTAGGTTTCTTCAGCTTGGGTGGGGTTGAAGGCGCGGAAGGTATTTGATCCTTCACCATCTTCAAATAGGGTGTTTTCTACTGTCGCACCATGAATGGCACAAAGTAAAGCTCCACCTAAGATTCCCGCTACACCCATCATGTGGAAGGGGTTGAGTGTCCAGTTGTGGAAACCTTGTAGGAATAGGAGGAAACGGAAAATTGCGGCTACTCCAAAGCTAGGTGCAAAGAACCAGCTAGATTGCCCTAAAGGATACATCAGGAACACGCTGACGAATACGGCGATAGGACCGGAGAAAGCAAGAGCGTTATAAGGACGCAGACCGACGAGACGGGCGACTTCAAATTGGCGTAACATGAAGCCAATCAAACCGAATGCGCCATGTAGGGCTACGAAAGGCCACAAACCACCGAGTTGAATCCAACGGGTGAAGTCACCTTGAGCTTCAGGACCCCACAGGAACAACAGGGAATGCCCCATGCTGTTGGCTGGTGTGGATACTGCTACTGTTAGAAAGTTAGCTCCTTCTAAGTAAGAAGATGCTAGTCCGTGGGTGTACCAGGAAGTGACGAATGTTGTACCGGTCAGCCAACCGCCTAATGCGAGGAAGGCACAGGGGAATAATAATATTCCTGACCAACCTACGAATACAAAGCGATCGCGCTTTAGCCAGTCGTCTAGTACGTCAAACCACCCTCTACTGGGGGCGCGTCCAACTGCGATGGTCATTTAACTAAAATCCTCGTTTTTTACTAAAATTGCCCCGTTTTTTTAAGCAGTGTTTCCACAGTTTTACTGATTTATATCATCTGCCGTGAGGAATTCAACGTTTTTTTTACAAACCCAGCAGCCTTGCAGAAGCTAAGATTGTGAGAACTGACTACTTGACAAAGTAATCATTTCTCGATCGGCTACCGTTAACTAGCAATCTAGATTGTGGTAACGCAATGATTCTTAACTTATCACATTCCTCAGAGTTTGGGCTGGATATGGAACAGGAAGTTAAATATTTTCTATCCATATCAGAATTTTAACAATTGGACATAGGTTTTCTCAGAAATCTTCCTAGGGGCGCTGGCCCTGCGGCCTAAAATCCTTCAAGTTCAGGATAAAATTTCTGCTCAATTCTTTGATAACTTGCAATCCAGACTGCTTCAGTGGCAGACTTGAGAAAGATAGTCCAAGGCAGTTTAATGACCGTATCAACAACAATTAACAAAAGCGAGAACCTCCTCTCTCAAAAGGTTCTTGGTTCACGTCGGTTTAGTAACTACTGGTGGGCAAGCATTGTAACTATGGGAGCCAGTGGTTTTTTCTTAGCTGGTATCTCTAGTTATCTCAAAGTTAATTTACTCATAGTTACTGATGCAACACAACTAATATTTGTCCCTCAAGGATTGGTGATGGGACTATATGGTTCTGCTGGCTTGCTATTAGCTACATATCTGTGGCTCGTGGTGCTGTGGGATTTAGGCGGCGGTTATAATGAGTTCAATCGGGAAACGGGGACATTAAAAATCTTTCGTTGGGGGTTTCCAGGGAAAAACCGTCAAATCCAAATTGACGGCAGGATTGCAGATGTACAATCTGTCAGGATTGTGATTAAAGAAGGTCTGAATCCTCAACGTGCTTTGTATCTTAGGGTTAAGGGTAGAAGAGATATTCCCCTCACACGAGTAGGTCAACCGTTATCTTTGGCAGATTTGGAAACCCAAGGTGCGGAATTAGCTCGTTTTTTAGGAGTATCTTTAGAAGGACTCTAGGAATTTTGGATTGGTGAACAATAAGATCCATAACATAAGATCCCCGACTTCTTAGAGAAGTCGGGGATCTGGGGATCTAAGGAATAATTGGCCAGAAAAGATGAAGATATTTTGTTTAATGCAGTCACTAACAATGCGGTTAAAATTTCCACAATTTTTTGTAGTTCTGTTGATGATTGGCTCTTTGACTTTGGGAGGATGTACTGGTAGTACAACATCTTCTAATTCATCCCCAACGGCAACGACTACCAGTGCTACTACTAGCGCACAAACAGTATCAGAAACTGTTAGTGAGAGTATTCCTGGAACCAAAGGTTTACCACGCCTTGAGGGTAAAGCTACGGTGGTGATGACGGTGAGGCGTGGAGAAGTAGTTAACCCCCAATCAATTACAATTGAAATAGATGGCACAAATGCACCAATTACTGCGGGTAATTTTGTGGATTTGGTTCAAAAAGGCGTTTATGACGGTTTAGCATTCCATCGTGTTGTCCGTGAACCTCAACCTTTTGTGGTTCAAGGTGGAGATCCCCAAGGTAAAGATCCGAAATTTCCCGAAAATAGACTGGGAACAGGTGGTTTTATTGATCCTAAAACTGGGAATGAGCGCCGGATACCGTTAGAAATTAAACCAAAAGGCGCAAAAGAGCCTATTTACAGTAAAACAATTACTGAGAAGCCTGTGTTACAGCATAAGCAAGGGGCGATCGCTATGGCTAGATCACAACCAACTGATTCTGCTTCTGCTCAATTTTACTTTGCTTTAGCAGATTTATCGTTCTTGGATGGTAACTATGCGGTGTTTGGTAATGTTACCAAAGGTTTTGAGGTAGTGAACAAAATTGAGCAAGGCGATCGCATTGTATCGGCAAAAGTTACTCAAGGCGCGGAAAATCTAAAAACTGCTCCATAGTTTAGTTGTCAGTTGTCAGTAGGGGCGAAGCATTTGGAAGATAAATTATCGGTCATTGCCAAAAATAGTTCTCCAAATGCTTCGCCCGTACAGTTGTCAGTGGTCAGTGGTCAGTTGTCAGTGGTCAAAATAATTGATAACTAGCCTAAAGTTGTTTCGTAATTTTACAAGTATTCTTACTCCTGACTCCTGACTCCTGACTCCTGACTCCTGACTTCTGACTCCTTCTTCATGTATTTTTATATAAAATCTAAAATTGGTTAGAGTTGTTGTGACTGGGATTGGTTTAGTTTCCGCTTTAGGTAAAAGCTTGGAGGGTAGTTGGCGAGATTTACTATTAGGAAAAACGGGAATTAAATTACATCAACTATTTCCAGAATTGGGAATAATTCCTCTGGGATTAATTGCTGAAAAACCCTCTTTATTAAATACACTCACGGAAATAGTTGTTAACTCAGCTTTACAAGATGCTCAATTAATAACGCCTTTACCTGATTGCGCGGTGGTAATTGGTTCTAGTCGGAGTTATCAAGCATCTTGGGAGATCATGGCGCGACAGATGTATCAGGAAGAGGCAGAATTAAACTTAGATAATTGGTTAAATACTTTACCTCAGATGAATGCGATCGCTGTAGCGCGACAAATTGGGGCAACAGCAGCAGTTTTAGCCCCAATGGCGGCTTGTGCAACGGGAATTTGGGCGATCGCTCAAGCTACAATGTTGATCAAAACTGGGCAATACCAACGAGCAATTACAGGAGCAATAGAAGCACCCATAACCCCCCTGACAATTGCCGGATTTAGGCAAATGGGGGCTTTAGCCAAAACAGGAGCTTATCCCTTTGATTTGCAGCGAGAAGGCTTGGTACTAGGTGAAGGTGGTGCTGTTTTGATTCTCGAATCTGCGGAATTAGCCACCCAAAGACAAGCCAAGATTTATGGAGAAATACTAGGTTTTGGCTTGACAGCAGACGCATATCATGGAAATTCACCAGAACCATCAGGTAAAAGTGCAATCATGGCAATTAAACAATGTTTAGAACGTAGTCACATTTCACCCACAGACATAGACTACATTCACACTCATGGTACAGCTACCCAGTTAAATGACCGCATTGAAAGTAAAATTATTCAACACTTGTTTTCACCAAAATTAGCGATTAGCTCCACAAAAGGTAGCACAGGTCATACATTAGGAGCATCTGGAGCTTTAGGTGTAGCATTTTCACTCATGGCATTGCAAAACCAAATTTTACCTCCCTGTGTAGGACTTCAGCAACCAGAATTTAATTTAAATTTCATCACATCAGCACAAGAAAGTAAAATTCAGCAAGTGCTATGTTTTAGCTTTGGCTTTGGGGGACAAAATGCCGTGATAGCTTTGGGAAATTAAGGATTAATTATGAAAGAACTGGAACTACTAAAAAACTTATATTCTCAAGATTTAGAAACTAGAAAAAACTGGTATTCTCATGTAGCAGAAGTCTATAATAAATTCAGACCTCGCTATCCACAAGAAATTATTAATGGTGCTGTAGAAGTAGCTCAACTTTCCACCAAAGCCAATATTCTAGAATTAGGTTGTGGACCGGGAAATGCAACTTTAGCATTTGCTCAATTAGGTTTTTCTATGATTTGTTTAGAACCAAGTTTAGCAGCTTGTAATTTGGCAAAACAAAATTGTGTAATCTATCCACAGGTGGAAATTCAGCAAACAACCTTTGAAGAATGGGAACTAGAAACCGGAAAATTTGATGCTGTTTTAGCAGCAACTTCTTACCATTGGATTAATCCTGAATTTGGTAATAGCAAAATTTCTCAAGCTTTACGGAATCATGGTAATTTAATTTTGCTGTGGAATATGACACCGCAACCAGAATATGAAATATATCAAAATTTTCGGGAAATTTATCAAAAGTATGCTCCACTTTTAGACAGATATGAAGATATAGAAACTCAAAAAGAGATAGTGCAAGCTTTAGGACAAAAAGCCATTGATTCAGGTAAATTCAAAAATTTAGTTTCCGAACAAGTTGTCTGTAGAGTTAATTATTATATGGATGACTTTTTACTGCTTTTAAGCACCTATACACAATACCTAAAACTAGATATAGAAACCAGAACTTGTTTATTTACAGCATTACGAAAAAAGATCGAAGATCATTATGGAGGAAATATCCAAATTACCTATATCTCAGCTTTTCAAGTTGCGAAAAAAGCCTAAGCAGACTGTAGCTAAAAACCTAAATTTAAATGCAATTGCCAGAATTCACAATCCAAAATCTAAACCAAAAAATGGCTACCACCACACTGCGCTATCAAGTGAATTCTGACTCCTGCTATATGTAGAGAGGTTACTGGGAAACATCTCTACATTTTGAGTAATATGAATGTTAAATTATTTACTCACCTTCTACCAAAGCGCGATATTTATCTGCTGTCATAGCGTCTTCTATTTCAGCAGCATCATTAATACGCACTTTAATTAACCAACCTTCTCCATAGGGATCTTCTGCTATATCTTCAGGAGAGTCAATTACAGCTTGATTCCGTTCTATGACAGTACCGCTGATTGGTGAATTCAGGTGTTCTACGGCTTTTACTGATTCAATTGTACCAAATTGGTCATTTAGAGTGATAACATCATTAATTTCTGGCAGTTCCAAAAAAACAATATCACCTAATTGATCAACAGCAAATTCGGAAATACCGATAGTAGCAATGTCGCCATCTAGACGAAAATATTCATGGGAATCTAAGTATCGCAAATCTTGGGGATATTCAAAAGACATATCACGTTCTCTGTTAAAAAAATAGTGTTACAACAGTAACCTAAACAACATTATTCCTCAAAAACCGCAAAGATTATCAGTTAGGAACACGATTCTTTGAGCGATAAAATGGGCGTTTTACAACTACCGCAGGATAAGCCTTGCCGCGAATTTCCACATCTAGCTGCTGCTTGAGGGTTGCTAACTGGGTGGGAACATAAGCTAAGGCTATGGGATAACCAAGCGTAGGTGAGAGAGTACCACTTGTTACTTCTCCTACGACCTGATCTGATGATAATACGGGGTAGCCGTGGCGGGCAATATTTCGTCCTTGTGTTTGCAAACCTATGAGTTTACGGGACATTCCTTGGGCTTTCTGCTGTATTAAAACTTCCCGACCAATGAAATCACCTTTAGTATCTAAATGTACTAACCAACCCAAACCAGCTTCTAGCGGTGTGGTGGTATCATCAATATCTTGCCCATAAAGTGCCATTGCCGCTTCTAAACGCAATGTATCTCTACAACCAAGTCCGCAAGGCACAACACCAAGATCATATAAACTCTGCCACAAATCTATACCCACTGATGAATCTACCATCACCTCAAAACCATCTTCGCCAGTGTACCCTGTCCGGGCGAGGAATGCGTGTTTTCCAAAAATGGTTGTTTCTAAATGCCCAAAAGCCTTAATAGGTGATAAGTCTGCTGAAATTAAGGATTGCAGCGAATGAGTAGCTGTTGGGCCTTGAACAGCAATTAAGATTTTATCCTGTGACAGGTCTTGAAATTTAACTACATCAAGATCAAGATGTGCCAATAGCCATTGTTTGTCTTTGTCGGTAGTTGAGGCGTTAACAATGATGACTAAATTTTGCTTACCAGCACTGTCTGTATCCTGGTAATAAATAATGATGTCGTCAATGATTCCGCCCTGGGGGTTAAGTAAGACGGTATATTGCGCTTGTCCAGGCTGTAAACGACTTAAATCGGAAGGAACTAAATACTCAAGTTGGGAAATCAGGTTTTTACCTTGGAGGGTAAATTTGCCCATGTGAGAAATATCGAACATTCCCGCAGTATTTCTGACAGCGTGGTGTTCTTGGGTGATACCGCTGTATTGTATGGGCATTTCCCAGCCCCCAAAGCTGGTGAATCTGGCTTTGAGTTCTACACCCATTTGATATAAAGGGGTTCGCGTCAGAGATTGGGAGGCAGCGCGGTCTTGAGGGTTTCCTCCATGAGCGACTGCCGACAGGGGAGTATTTTCTTGATTAGCCACAGGTGGTTATTTATATTTACTTGGGATAGCACCTCAACATTTATCTATCCTACGGGATTGCTGGTAATTTAGCAGAGAATTACTTCTGCATCCTTCCTGCGGTTTAATGATTAATAGTGGAATTGTTGAGATTTATTAAGCAAAGATTATGAAGTATCGCTCAATATTAGCTAGTCTGATTTTAGCCTTAGTGTTGTTTGTGTTTCCCTTATCAGCGCAAGCTGCAAGCTCTTCGAGTGTAACTAATTCTCTTACTAACAAGGGAGTCGGGGGGAAGGATTTTTCTGGACAAAGTTTAATTGGGATTGAGTTTACAAGTGTGAAATTAGAGAATACTAATTTTAACAATGCTGATTTACGTGGTGCTGTATTTAACGGTACTTTACTGGATACTGTGAATTTTCACGGTGTAGATTTTAGTCAAGGTATTGCTTATTTATCAAGATTCAAAAATTCTGATTTAAGTGATGCAGTTTTTACAGAAGCCATGATGTTGCGTTCCACTTTTGATCAGGTTGATGTTACTGGTGCTGATTTTACCAATGCAATTCTAGATATGATACAGATAAAAAAAATCTGTATTAATGCCAGTGGTGTAAATTCTAAAACAGGTGTAGATACTCGTGCATCTTTAGGATGTAAGTAAAACCCCAGGGTTATGAATTTTAGTCTCACGCAAAGGCGCAAAGGCGCAAAGGTAAGAGCTTTAAAGGTTAAAGGTTTGAAAAAGCCTTGATTCGTAGGTTGGGTTGAACAAAGACCAAACCCAACTTCAGGCACTAAGTAGGTGAACAGAATAAAACCAATCTGTGTAAAGAAACGTAAAATCGCCCAAAATCTCTTCACCCTTGCCTCTTGTCTAGTGCCATAACGACAATTTTCAATGCTAACCTACTTAAAACCAAAAAATGCGTTGGGTTGCGCTGTCGCTTAACCCAACCTACGAACAATGGCGAAGATATTAATATTCAGTGCATTTTTAATAGAATTGGTATAAAAATCCGATAAAAAGATTTTTAACACTGTTATGAATAATTCTTTTTTTTGTTTATTGACTTTTATTGTTAAAAAGGCTAAGGTTTTTTATGGCAATAATTGCAAGTAATTCGCAAAAATACTCTAATTGGAGTTAAAAAAATGACAATAAATAAAAAGGGATTTTGGGGGATTAGTGGAGGGCTGTTAGCTTTGACGGGAATGGCTTTGAGTGGTTTGGGTTCTATGCAAATAGCCATAGCTAACCCCTTAAAAAATCAACCAGCACCACGCTTAGTTGCTCAGAAAATGAACCCTTTAACTATAGTTTTTCCTAGTCGTTCTGATTCCACAGACTTGCAAAATAAAGCTAATAATGTGGCTGCTTTTTTATCTCAGGAGTTAGGGATACCTGTTAAAGCGCAAGTAGGTGATGAGACAGCCGCAGTAGAAGCTTTAAGAGCAAATCGGGCTGATGTAGCGTTTTTAAGTAGCCGTCCGGCTTTAAAGGCTGAACAATTAGCAAATTCTCGGTTATATTTGGCTGAAGTTCGCAAAAATTACTCTGGTAGGTATACTTATAATTCTATTTTTGTTGTTCCCAATAATAGCCAATTAAAAAGTAAAAATTCTCCGAAAGCAACTTTAGAACAACTCAGAGGAAAAACTATTGCTTTTACTTCTCCAACATCTGGTTCTGGGTTTCTTTTTCCTGTAAGTGAGCTAGTTAAACAGGGTTTTGTCCCTAACCGCGATCGCTTGGATAGCTTCTTTGGTAAAGTTAGTTATGGTGGAAATTATAGTAAAGCCTTAGATGCTGTAGTTAGAGGTCAAGCAGATGTAGCGGTAGTCTCAGAATATGCTCTTTTCCCTCCCTATTTGGCGGCTGAGAATAGAGATAAAGTCAGGATATTACATAAAATTTCTGGTGTTCCGGCTCATGGTATTGCGATTGATGATGATGTCCCAGTTATCATTAGAGAAAAGCTAATTAATGCTTTATTAAAGTTAAACAAATCCGAAAACAATCAATTACTAAGCAGTTTATATAATTCCACAGAATTGGTAAGAGTTGATCATAATCGTCATCTTCAACCAGTGCGGGAAGCCCTGAAAAATGCGGGGATGGAATAATCTTTAAAGGTCAGCATTCAGAATTAGGAATATTGGGAATAAAATTCTTAATTCTGACAAAATTATCATTTTCTGATGAAATTTTCACAAAACTAACCATGACTCCTTTCTCTGAAGTAATTACAAATTATCATTTATCTAAAAGTAACGTGAATTTTATTGAATGTTGTCATTTAGAAACAGATTATATTGCATCTCTACACCGGCCCATTTTAAATAATATCAATTGCCAAATTAATCAAGGTGAATTTGTCGTATTGTTAGGATTGAATGGGGCAGGTAAATCAACATTATTGAAATCACTTGTGGGTTTAGTTCCCTTAGTTAAGGGAGAAATTACAATTAATGGTGTTTCTGTGGGTGATCAAAACTTACCGCAAATTCGTCGAGATGTGGGAATGTTATTTCAAGGAGGGGGATTAATTCGTCAATTATCAGCAATTGATAATGTTTTATCTGGAAAATTGGGAGTGAGAAAGACGAGACAAACTTTATGGGGATTTCCGCAATGCGATCGCACATTAGCCTTAGAATTATTAATACAATTAGGTTTAAGAGAACAAATATATCAAAAAACTAGTCAATTGAGTGGTGGACAACAACAAAAAGTAGCAATTGCTAGAGCATTAATGCAATCTCCACAAATACTTTTAGCCGATGAACCCACCACAGGTTTAGATGTGGTAGCCTCACAACAAGTCATGACAACTTTATCAGAATTGCATCAACAAGGATTAACTATTATTACCGTTTTACATGATTTAGCACTAGCTACAGAATACGCTCAAAGGGCGATAATTCTAGATAGTGGAAAAGTAGTTTATGATGGTAAATGTGAAAATTTACAAGCGCAATTTTCATCACATATCATTTAAGAAAGTTGAATTTATATTTAGTTATTAAAAACAATGAAAAAAATTTCTAATTCACAAATTTTTCATCGTTATCCTTGGCTTATTCCCTCACTTGTATTTCTATTGATGATAGGAGTTTACATTTGGGCATTACAAGGATTACAAGTTGATCTTAAATTATTAAGAGATAGTTGGCCTTTTATTACAGATTTTATTTCACGATTATTTCCTCCCAACTTACAAGTTTTAGATATTGCTATTAAAGGATTAATTGAAACCGTGCAAATGTCTGTCTGGGGAACATCCCTAGGTGCAGTTTTATCATTACCAATTGCCATAGCCAGTTCTAATAATATCGCCCCTTTATGGCTAAGATGGATAGCAAACCTACTGCAAAATGCTGTTCGTTCCGTACCTTCAATGATCTTAGGTTTAATCTTTGTTGCTGCTACAGGCTTAGGCGCACCTGCTGGAACATTGGCATTGTCAATATATACTATTGGTTATCTTGCTAAATTTTATCAACAAGCAATAGAATCTGTAGATCATCGTTCCTTAGAATCTTTACAGGTAATTGGGGCATCGAAAATACAAATTGTCCAGTATGGGATATTACCCCAAATATTACCTTTAGGATTAGGTTACACCCTGTGGATGTTTGAATATAATATTCGTGCTGCTTCGGTTTTAGGAGTAGTTGGTGCTGGGGGAATAGGGTTTCAATTAAAAAGCTATATAGATGGTTTTGAATATACCAAAGCCACAACCATGATGTTAGTGCTATTAGTAGTAGTCACAGTTATTGATTGGTTTAGTAGTAAGTTACGCCGATATTTAGAGTCAATCTAGTCTTAATCTCAATGATCACTTTCCTAGATTTAAGACTATTCTTTCTTCTTCTTTCTTCTTCTTCCTCCTGACTCGGTGACTCGGTGACTCCTGACTACTTATTAATAAAATCCCAAATAGCTTCAGCAACAACCCCAGCACAAGTTTCTGGTAAATTACTTTCCCCATGAGGAATATTATGTAACTGAACTTGAGGAATTAATCGAGCATAAGTATTACTTTTTGATATAGCAGTTTTTGTATCTTGACTACCTTGTAAAATCAAACAGGGAACTTTAATTTCTGGTAAGTGGTTTTCTAATAATTCTGCTTCTATTTCTGGTTTCTTGCGGTTAAAAAGTAATTGACAAGCCGTAGAGGATTGTAATAATTCTCTTCTTAATTCTAAATCTTTAACAATTCTTTCTTCCCAACCAATCAATCTCATCAGCGGCAGAATGAAGCGTAAAAATTTAATTATCAATGGTGAACAGTTAAATAACCGCCGTCTTTTTTGCCATTCCTTTTTTTGTCCTTTTGCTGCGACACCCTCCGGTGCTAACAATATTAAACCAGATATTTGCTCTGGATATTTTAAAGCATAACTAGCCGCAATCCAACCACCAAGAGAATTACCAACTAAATAGACTTTTTCTAATTTCAAGGCTTCTAAAAAATCAGCTAAACACTCGACTTGCAAATCTATAGAATGGTGAATATTAGGATTTGCTGATTCACCAAAACCTAGCAAATCTGGTGAGAAGCAATGGATATTTTTAGCCAATAGTTCCATTGTCGATACCCATTCGCTGCCATCATTCCATGCACCATGTAGAAAAATCATGGGTATTCCTGTACCAACTTCACGCCAAAACAGTACCCCTTGACTAAGTTTGATTCGGGAGTTACGAAATAAAAGATTCATTTTAATTTACTAATTTAGTTGTCTAAGTTGGGCAATTTTTAATTATAGACTTTGGATTTAATTTTCAAACCCAAAATCTTTCATCTTTGATATTTTATGCAAGTGTTGTTAAGCCATTTAAATAGTCTTGCAACTGACGAAAATGATCATGAGACATATCTGGTTTTGGTAAAGAACTAGGAGGAAAAGCTTGAATTTCCATGACTTCTAAGGAATCTGTTATTGCCATTTTTCCCTGAACTTCGACTTCAACAGTAATACAGATAGAATGAATCCGAGGATCACGATTTGGTGAAGAGTAAACTCCCACTAAACGGCGAATTGTGACCACTTCTAGCCCTGTTTCCTCCATCAATTCCCGACGGACTGCATGAGGAACATCTTCTCCCCAATCCACCATACCACCAGGCAATGACCAACGACCATCATCCTTTCTTCTAATGAGAACAATCTGACCATCAGGTAAAATGGGGATAATACTTGTACCAGTAATGGGGTGGCGGAATATAATACCCAGTACCGTTTGTCCAAAGTGCCATAAACCCCGTGTGGACTGAATCATTGGTTTAAAAACAGCCAAGATTTTCAAATTTAAAATTGCTTTATTGTATTTTATATATTTTTAATTCAATCATGTTGTTTCTGCAATCTGGAAAATTATTTCTTCTAATGTCCTTAATAATTCTTGCTCATTATATGGTTTGGAAAAATAGGCTTTTGCCCCTAATTGCATAGCTAACTGACGATGTTTACTACTACTACGGGAAGTTAACATGGCTACAGGAATATTTCTTAACTCTGTATTGTTATTAATCCGCTCTAAAAAGCTATAACCATCAATACGGGGCATTTCAATATCACAAATTACCGCTTGCACTTGTAAACCACTTTCCAGCTTTTCTAAAGCTTCTTGACCATCTTTAGCTTGTTCTACTTGATACCCACCTTTTTCGAGAGTTAGGGCGAGGTAACGGCGGACATTAATGGAATCATCAACAATTAAAATTACCCCTTTTTGGCGACTAGGTTGTTTGACAGTTGCTACTTTTGGCGGTTTGAGGAATGCAGTTTGTAATCTAGTTGTTGGTAATTTATTACTGATATGGGGACGTTCACCTGTTGTAATCCATAAGACTAAATCATTAGTATTAATCAGGGGAACTACTCGACCATCACCAAGAATTGTACAGTTATTAAACCCACTGGGAAGGGGAATATTACCTTCTACTTGACGAATAGCTACCTCTTGCTCACCCCAGCAGCGTTCTACTTGAACTGCGACCTGTTGATGATCATGTTTGACTATCAATACACTTATAGCATTAATGATCGGCAAAGTTTCTAATTCCAGGTTATTGTAGCGGGAGCAGTTAAACTCAAAGTAACTATTTAGACGCAGCAATGGTAATTGATGGTTTTGCCAGTTAATAAATTCTTTGCCGTCTAGGAAGAAGATTTGCTCCTGTTCTAGGAGGAAAATTTCCTCGATTACGTCTGTAAAAAATGCTAACACTAAGCGATCGCTCTCAACCAATAAAACCCGCGCGACTGACAAGGTAAATGGGACTGATAAAGTAAATTTCGTCCCCACTCCGGCTTGGGTGTCAACATTCACATCTCCTCGCGCTAATTTCAGGTTATTACGGACTACATCCATGCCTACTCCCCGACCAGATAAAGCTGTTACCTGTTCCGAGGTGCTAAATCCTGGTTCAAAAATCAATGATAGTAGTTCTTCATCACTAGCGCTCGCCAATAAAGAATCATCCAAACCCATTTTTAAAGCGCGGTGACGAATTTTTTCTAAAGAAATACCTTGACCATCATCACGAATAGTAATAATTGTGCGATTACTATGATAAACTGCCTTCATTTCAATTAACCCTTGTTCGGGTTTTCCTTGAGTTCTACGAGTAGTAGGATCTTCAATTCCATGATCAAAAGCATTGCGTAACAGGTGCATTAAAGGCTCATTTAAAGCCTCTAAAATACCTCTTTCAATTAAAGTATTTCCACCTTCAATTTTCAACTGCACATTTTTTCCATATTCAACATTTAAATCTCTAATAGCTCTAGGAAAACGTTCCACTAAATCAGAAAAAGGACGCATTCTCACCTGAGTTAATTGTCTTTGCAATTGTTTAGAAGTTTTATTCAGTTTTCGCGCTATTTGGTCTGTATCATCCACACTTAATTGGATATCACTGGTAACTTCTGCAACTTGAACAATAGTTTCCATGACATTTTGAGATAAAAGATTCAATTTTTGATAGCTATCTTGTTCTATAAAATTGTTTTCTGTTCCTTGATTACCATGATTAGTTGATTCTTCTACCAGATGATTATGGGTTATCATTTTTGCATAAGCTGTTCGCAGTTCTTGATTTTCTTGATCAAGAATTTGGACTCTTTGACTAAGATTACGCACCAATTTACGTAATCTTTCCATTTGCACATTTAACCCATTACGTTGAATAATTACTTCTCCAAACAAATCATTAATTTTCTCTAAATGTTTACTAGGAACTCTAACTGTATTTTCCTGATTTTCTCTTTCTTTGGGAAATAAATGAATATCAGTTTTGCGTTCGGTATATTTGTAATCTATTGGCAGATTCTCTGAAGCCAATCCGCTATCAGCACTAACAAAATCAGCACTTTCTGGAGATAATTCGACATTTTCTAATAATTGAAAATCAGAAATAGCTGATTTATTTAATAAATAATCCTGTTTATTTAATGGCTCAGAAAGATTATGATTAATAACTTCACCAAAATCAATTTTTGTTGGTAAATTACCTCGAAGATTGCTTAATACTAAAGTTTGAGATTGTCGCCATGCTTTTAATGCTAAATCAGCAATTTCCACAGCACTATCAGGATCAGTTTCTAAGTAATGACTAACTGATTGACATAGTTGGGTAAATGCCGTTAATTGCAGCATTTCTCCTAACCCACCTAACTCAGTTGCCATCATTACTAACTCTGCTCTTAATCCCGATTTGTTACTATTTTTTAATCTAGCTTCTAGGTGTTGTAAATACTCTTCAACTTCAGTTTCAAATAATAAAGAAATAATTTCTGGATCATCTTCTGATGATAGTAAAGTTGTGATATCTTCTGGGGTAGGTTCACCTAAACGCTCATAAAGTTCGTCAAAAATTGGGTAACAAAATTTTCCTAACCAACTATCATCTAAATCATTACCCTTGGCCAGTAATTCCACAATCTGTCGCAGCCAATCAACACTAGATAGTAATAAACTTTGTAAATGAGTATCAAGTTCCAAGGAATCTTTCTGAGTCTTTAAAACTTTAAAAGCATCTTCCAATTTATGAGCTAAATCACTTAATACCCGAAATCCCATCATAGCTGCTCCACCTTTAATAGAATGGGCGGCTCGCATAGCAGCATTAATATGTTCTAGTTCGATGCGTTTACTGGTGTCAATTTCCAGTAATATTCCTTCTAAAGTATTGAGATAATCAGTTGCTTCTTCCAGAAATTGGATCTGGATTTCTAATTCTTTATCTTTCGTCATTAGTCATTAGTCCTTAGTCATTAGTTATTAATTCAGAACAAATGAGAATATTAATTAGGTGGAAAAGTCTCAATAGTATCTTTTAACTCCTGAGAAATATCTACTACTTTTTGTAAAGATTGGGAAACCTCAAGAGAATTATCACTATTACGGGCTGATATAATAGTAATGTCCTTAATAGTTTGACTAACAATTTGTGATGTTTGGACTTGAGATGTAGTAGAAATCAAAATTGACTGAACTAAGGTATTTATTTGCTGTGATCCATCAACAATTTGTTGTAAACTATGTTTGGCATCTTCGATAATATGGCTACTTTGGGTAACTTGATTAGTTCCCATGATCATCGTTTTTAATACTTCACCAGTTTCTCGTTGAATTTTCTCAATTATTTCCTCAATTTCTTGAGTTGCGGCTACACTTCTGGCGGCTAATTCTCCTACTTCTTCAGCTACTACCGCAAACCCTTGACCCTCTTCCCCGGCTCTTGCAGCTTCAATTCCGGCATTAATTGCTAATAGATTAGTTTGCATAGCAATTTGATTAATTACAGAAACTACACGGGAAATTTGTTGGGAAGATTCTCCTAACCGTCTGACTTTTTTAGCTATTTCATCAACTGTTTCTTGGACAGAGAAAATATTTTGCAATGTTAAATCTATCGCTGCTTCAGTTTTAGTAGCCCTATGGTTAACATCATTAACAATGGTAACAGCTTGTTGTGCTATATCAGCTATAGATTGAATAGCAATAGTCATATTGTCAATGGTTTCTAAGCTTAGGTGTATTTTTTCAGGTTCGATAATTGCTTCTGTTGTGAATTTTTCCAAATAAATATTTACTTCACCAATAGCTTGTTGAATTTGATTGACAATTTGCTGAATACTATTCTGAAAATTCTGGAGTTCTGAAGTGTCTTGATTAGTGTTTGTCTGACTATGTGCTTTTAATCTTTTTATCTCTACTAGTAAATGGGATTGTTCTAAAGCATAGCCAATTTGTGTGGCAATTTGGGTCAAAAAATTAATTTCTTCAGATTGCCAAATATGAGAATTATGGCAATGATGAGCAATCAAAAATCCTTGAATTTCTCCATGACTTAAAATTGGTGCTGTTAAACTGCTTTGCACAGAAAATTTCTTTAACCACTCGATATAACTACTCGTTAAACTTGACTCTTTTTCAATATTTGATATTGCCTCAAATTGACTATTTTTACCAAGTTCTCGCCAGTGGGAATCATTGTTATATACACCGAGCATTTTTTGGTAATCATCAATTACTGATTCAGCAATTACCTTAACAGCTTGGGTTTTTCGATGCAGTTTATAAACGATGACTCTGTCTGTTTTTAGAACTTGACTAACTTCGGAAATGGCAGTTTGATAAATAACCTCAGACTGAAGATTTAGACGAATTTTTCTAGTAATTTCTAGGAGTAATTTTAGCCATTCAATTTCTTTTTCTTGTTCCTCTTCTTTATTAAATACATCTAAATGTATTTGCTCTTGAATTTCCTTAGAGGATGTTATAGATGTACTAGAAATTTTAGAATTAATCCACTGACTTAACCAAGCTATAAACAACGTCATCAATAATGCAATTAATGGTGTTGTACTAGCAATTAATATCAAAAATTCCCTCTGCGGCTTAAAGGCAATTGCTGCATCTTTCGCCACAAGTAACTGCCAATTCATATCCGGTAAACCTGATAATATTGGCAATGGTACATAACTAATTAGTTGCTGCTTTTGATTATTTTTGGACTTGGCTGTAAATGTATCAATATTTTTCGCATTCAAAACATTAGTTAAACTAGGATATATACCTATCAACTTCTCACCAAATAAATTTTGATCGGAACTAATTAAAATTCTTCCTGTTCCATCTAAAAAATAATATTGATTAGTCTCATCTATATAACCTTTTATTACTGTTTCTAAAGCCTTTACAGGCATACGGGTTCTGACTATACCAATAGTATTACCCCGCACTGGATCTTTAATTGGTGCAGCTATATAAATTACTGCGCCTATATTTTTAACTATTTCTGCTTGACTAATAATAGGAGTATTTTGTTTGATTACTTCTTGAAAATAGATCCGTTGTTTTTCGGAAATTAAAGATTCTCCGGCTGATTGAATAATCACTTTTCCATTAAGATCAAATACAGCGACACTATCATAAACCTTAACAGTTTTCATCAAGCGATCCCAGGATGCTTGTGTTTCTATATTAATGATGCTGACATCAACTTTACTTGTTTTGCTAGATTTTTCTGATCCGGCCTTGTTTCCGGAATTAGGAGGACTTAAAAAAGATATACCAGATAATACTTGAATATCTCCATAACGTTGTCCAATAAAATTATTAACTTTATCACTCAAGTTAATTGCTTTAGTTTCTTGGGATGTAATAATTTGCTTTGTAATTAATTTGCTCCCAAAAAGATAAGCGATCGCCCCAATTCCCAAAACTGGTAAAGTACCAATAGCTATGGATAAAATTATAGCTTTTGTACTCAATTTAAATTGTCGCAAATATCCTATTCCCTGATGCCACACCCTATTATAACTAGAATTTTCTCCTCTAACATCAACAACTTTTGCTGAAGAAATTAAAGATGGGTTATTTTGAGAATTGCCACTTTGTTTGATATCAGTTTTATTCAACATATATTCCTCATACCACATCTATAAAATAAAAAAACTACCCCTTTTTCCGAGTATTAATTATTAGTTAATACCAAGAATATCTGAACGTAAAATATGCACTGCATCTAATACCAATAAAATTTCTTCCTGTTGCACCACACAACCACACAAGTAAGGTACTAAACTAGATGCTACTTGTCCTACGGGAGAACGAATATCATCAGCAATAAATTTAGTTGTGCCTTTAATCTCTTGAACAACTAAACCCAAGATCATTGATTCTATTTGAATAACAATGATATTATACTGACGCAACCGATGATCAAGACATTCTAAATTAAACATCTTAGGTAAATCAACTACCCAAATTATATGACTGCGCCAATTCATCAATCCTAATATACAAGCGGGCATATTCGGAATAGCTGTAACCGATGTCACAGGCACAACAACTGCTTCTTGAGTATGAGCAATGGATAAAACAGCACCAGTTTGTTGATTAAGTTGAAATTTAAGATAGCCATTTTCTCGGCTGTTGTATACGGCTGCTTGATGATTAAAGTCAATGTGTAATTTTTTCATGGGCGACTATTATGAACATTAATTTATGGGGTTATATAGCAATACCTTTGCTGTTTTTTTTGTAAAATATATGTCTAAAATCACTCTGCTATGTTTTGATCAATGAGTATAATATACAGAAAAAAGCACTATCAGGATTTAATTTTCCTGAGTGCTTTTAACTTGGCTATTTATTTAAAAGTGCGGATAAAAGGACTTGAACCTTCACTCCTTTCGGAACTAGAACCTAAATCTAGCGCGTCTGCCAATTTCGCCATATCCGCATCAATACCTTACCTTAGCACAATAAAATATTTATGGCAATAGGTAAAAATACAAAATTTAAAATCAGGGTATGGGGTATTGCTGATTTCCATAACCCCAAGCCTTTAGATCACAGCTACACGAGGTAGACGGTGCTTGAAGCCGCAAAGAATTTCCCAAGAGATGGTATTGAGGCAATTTGCCCAATCATCAGCGGATATTTGTTCTTTTCCCTGTTCTCCTAGCAAAGTGACGATTTCCCCTTCTTGCAAATCGGGGATGGAACTCACATCTAACATAATTTGATCCATGGTAATTGCGCCAATTTGTGGCACACGCTGTCCACGGATTAACACCTGCATTTGGTTAGAAAGATGACGAGGAACTCCATCTGCATAACCAATGCCAACTACAGCCAGACGCATTTCTTGAGGAGCAATAAAATGATGACCATAACTAACTCCAGTTCCTGCGGCTATGGTTTTAACTTGGGTAACTCTAGCTTTGAGTTGTAAAACGGGTTGCAGTTTGATGTGATTTTGTAAGTGATTAGCAGGATAAAGCCCATAAATGGCTAAACCTACCCGCACCATATCATAGTGTAATCTTGAATCTGCCAGGGTAGCGGCTGAGTTGGCTAAATGTAAACTGGGAATTGTGATCCCTTTAGCTTTGATGTGGGCGATCGCCTCTTCAAATCTGCTATGCTGTTCCATCATCACCGTAGCGTCGGGACTATCTGCTGTTGCTAAGTGAGAATAAATACTGGCAATATCTAAATGGGGTAATCCTTGTACCAACTGCACAAACTCCGCCGCCTGTTGCCAATTAGTGCCTAATCTAGACATTCCCGTATCTAATTTGATATGTACAGATAAAGAAGAATTATAGTTAATAGTTTCTAATGTGTTGGAAAATTCTAAAGCTTGCTTAGGACTACACAGTGTGGGCTGAAGTTGCCAATGAGCGATCGCCTGAATTTGCTCTGGCGTGTTGGTTGCCCCTAAAATTAAAATCGGGGCTTTAATGCCATCTTCCCGCAATTGAATACCTTCAGGAACAGTCGCCACACCTAACCAACCAGCACCCGCTTCTAAGGCAGTTTTAGCAACTGCTACCGCCCCATGTCCATAGGCATCCGCTTTAACAACTGCCATTAATTGGGTGCGTGGTGATAAAAACTTGACCAACTGCTTGACATTATCAGACAACGCCCCTAAATCAATTTCTACCCAAGCCCGCTGAGAAAACCAAGCATAAGTATCACATTCCTGATTGTCAGCAAAAATCGGGGTTTGCTTGCGACTTAACATTGCACTTCACTCCTATCACACCACCGAAAAGCTTCTCACATCCCCTAGAAGCTATATCACTTTAATCAGGAAGTTTAACTTTGATCCGGTAATTTACACAAGATAGTAGCACGAGCAATATTATTAGTGTGTCTGAATACTCAATAATTCCAAAAATTATTGGAAGATAGTTCTTCCTTATCAGTTTCATCATAACAAATTTAAAATCAAATGTCAACCCCTAAATCCTCTTTTATGGCGATTTTAGGTAAATAAGATCCCGGACTTCTTTAAGAAGTCCGGGATCTGAGTCAAGGACAAAAGTATAAATTATTCTCATATCCCCAGCGGAGTATATTTGTGTTAATATGTGTAAAACTAATACCTTGAGCGCAGATTCATGAGGAAGGTTTTAGTCCTGAACGCCTCTTACGAACCGCTCAACATCACCAGTTGGCGACGTGCCACCGTGTTGTTGATTAAAGGCAAAGCTGAACGCTTAGAATACAACGGTAAATTCCTTTACTCGGATTTTCCCATGCCGACCGTGATCCGGTTGCGCCATTATGTCCGCGTTCCTTATATGGAAATTCCTCTCACTCGGCGAAATATCCTGCATCGTGATAGCCATACCTGTCAATACTGTGGTCACACAGGGGACGGGTTAACTCTAGATCATGTGATACCGAGATCACGAGGAGGTGGAGATACCTGGGAGAATATTACTACTGCTTGTGTACGCTGCAATATCAAAAAAGGCTGTCGTACACCTCAAGAAGCCCGAATGCCTTTGCGTAATTTACCCCGTCAACCTTACAGTAGTCTCTACTTTGAGGTAACGAAGCATCTGAAAAGTGGACTTCACCAGGAGTGGCAAAAGTATGTCATAGGTCTTTGACATTACCCAAAATTAACTACAAAAGTTCAGGTCAAAATTTACCTGTAGATGTATTCGTTTGACTAAATAAAGTCAATGATAGTGACTACAAGTAGGGGTTTCACTGGCTTTTGATTAGTGTTTACTACAGCTTATGGCAAGTTTCCACTAAGCTGATATTTTCATGTCCGCAGCATCAAACAACCTTAATTTCCAGAACTAGCGTTTTGTCCTTTAAAAAACGATATATAGATAGATTTTGTTCTTAACTGATAATTTGTTACAATTATAAGTGGATGACTTGCCAGCTAGAAATTGAGATGTCAATTTGCACACGGAATGTCCAAGATAACACAAGTCAAATAAATATTCAAGATAATTATCAAATTTTTTTCATAAAAATCTGCATATTTGTTTAGACAAAGCCACAAATTATGAGGTTTTATATAACCCAAGAGGTAAAGCGTACCTCATTTTCAGCATCTCTGTAGCACTTGAGGTAGATGTAATAGATCCTTGACTCATGCTATTGACAAAAATAAACCGCCCGACAAAGTGCCAAGACAATTAATTTTAGATTTTTGCCAAGTCTCCTGTAGCTTTACAAGCGCATTATTGCTTGGATTATGCCTGAATGGATACCCCCCTTTCCCCGCTTAAAAATACAGTTACTTATGTACGTGAATTATCCGGCTTCTCAATTTGAGAGTTTATCATTGACCACAGATCCGCATCCAGAGGAAATAGAGAAAGAGAAGGAGAAAGAGCTAATTGAGCTTCCAACTTTAACCCGAACTTCCTTATCATCCTCTAATGGTGATGGAGGTATCTATTTAGTTCAGCGTGGCAATTCTCTAGCATCTCAAAAATCAGAAGAGTTACAGAAAACGCTGCTTGCACATCGCCATGAACGTCAATTAGTGATTTTACAGGATTTTCCCGATCCTGATGCTCTTTCTTGTGCTTGGTCTTACCAACTAATTGCCCAACAGTATGATATTAAGTGTGATATTGTTTACGCGGGAACTTTAAGCCATCAGGAAAATATTGCTTTAGTTAAGCTAACTAATTTACCTGCTCAACGCTGGACGATGCAAACTTTAAAAAATAAAGATTTGTCGTCCTATCAAGGGTTTGTGTTAATTGACAACCAGGGAACTACATCTCAATTATTACCAGCAATCCAACAAGCAGGAATTCCCCTGATAGTGCTGGTGGATCATCATAGTTTACAAGGGGAACTCAAGTCAGAATTTGTTGATGTTCGTCCTTATGTACGAGCTACAGCCACAATTTTTACTCAATACTTACAAGCAGGATTATTAACTTTAGATAACAGCATTAGCCAGCACGTTAAATGTGCTACAGCTTTAATGCACGGTTTGCGCTCAGATACAAATCGGTTGATGCAAGCCCAAGAAGAAGATTTTATGGCTGCTGGGTATTTGAGTAGGTTTTATGATGCTCAGTTACTAAATGCTATTTTGCAAGCAAATCGTTCTAAGCGGGTGATGGATGTGATCGAGCGATCGCTTAAAAACCGCATCGTTCAAAATAACTTTTCCATAGCTGGTGTTGGTTACTTGCGCTATGATGACCGGGATGCAATTCCCCAAGCGGCTGATTTTCTGGTGACGGAAGAAAATGTGCATACCGCAGTAGTTTATGGAATCGTTCATGATGAAGATGACGAACTAGAAGTGGTGATAGGATCTCTGAGAACCACAAAACTTACTTTAGATCCTGATGAATTTATTAAAGAAGCCTTTGGACAGGATAGCACTGGGCGATTTTTTGGTGGTGGAAGAACGGGTGCGGGAGGCTTTGAAATTCCCATGGGTTTCTTATCTGGTGGTAATGAAAATTCGGCTTATGCCAAAATCAAATGGGAAGTTTTCGACGCACAAATCAAACAAAAATTATTGAGATTGGTGAATCCTAGAGATAATCCAATTTAGTCTTAAACCGGATTAAAAGACTTGATTGATTTAGGGTTTAGCAGTGCTGAACCCATGCAAATGAATTTAGCTTTTGCTGTCAAAGAAGCAGGTATAAATTTGGTACAATTTAGAAATATATCCAAGATTTGTTGAAGGTGCTTATAAGTTTGTTAAGTTATAATCAAGAGATGCACTGGGAATGCCAATAATACCTTTTGAATTTCTCATTTCCAGACGGCCTGTTTCATTACAAGCAAAACCAAAAGGACTGAATGAATGGAAAAATTTTGTTCGTTCTGAAGCCGAAAAGTTTTGGAAAGGTGACAGTCCAATTAAAGTATCTTATCTACAGCTTACGCTAGTTTACATTTGTAGTGATGATTCTCCACCTGATACTGATAACATTATCAAACCAATACAGGATGCACTTATAGGCTTAGTTTATGAAGATGATAATTTAGTATTAGATGTAGATAGTCATCGTCGGTTTATGTCAGATCCGATTGATATAACAAATTTACCTTTATTATTGCGGGAAGGTGCCATCATTGGCGAAGAGTGTGTTTATGTCAAAGTAAGTGAATCTCAACCATTGGAACAATACTTATGATAGACAATACTAAAAGTTTACGTGATGATAAAGTTGAATCTTTGATCAAAAAGTATCGTGATGAAGGATTTACAGTTATACAAAACCCGAAGGCGGATCAATTACCCTTTGATTTGGATAACTATCAACCCGATATTCTTGCTACTAAGAATCAAAATGAATCTGGTTTAATAATTGAAGTAAAAACCAGCATTAGTCCAGTTTCAGTTGAGCGTTTACAATCTGTAGCGGAAGAAATTAGTAGACATCCGGGCTGGCGTTTTTTATTGGTAACACTTGAAGATATAGAAGCCGAATCATTACCTGGAACATCGGAAGAACTACCTTCCTGGGAAGAACTAATCAACTATTTTAGTCAAGTTAGCAAGCTTATTGAAAATAATAATATTGAACCTGCTTTTCTTTTTCTCTGGAGTGTTTTTGAGGGAGCATTAAGAAAAAGAGCAGTTGATGTATCAATTCCTGTTGAACGTTTACCAGTCATAAGATTGCTAAAAACAATGTACTCTTTGGGAGAGTTATCAATTTCTGAATTTGATATTATTCAAGCTTATTTTGAAAAGCGCAATCGTCTAGCTCATGGATATATTCAAAAGCTAGATTCGGAGGTTTTACCTACGTTTATAATGTTGGTTGTTAACTTATTGATAGAATGGACTTCTAATATATCTGAGAAAATAGCAGTTCTACAGGTTTCCAGGCAAATTATGGACAGTATGACAAAAAATAATCAGGAAAACACAGCACAAACGAATCAAGAAATTCAAGAAATAGCAGTTTCTGAGTTACATAATCACCCAAGAGAAAAAGAAATATTGGCAAAGATTAAGCACGCAGTGGAAAAAGAAGAAGGAGGAAATAATTTTTTCAATGAACTTCAACACTTATCTGATGAGTATTACGATACTTCTACTGAATCTAAAAATCAACAGGTAAACAAAAATGAAATAATTTTAGATGATAACGCACAAATAGCACTTGATGCTTTACCAACTCAAGAGAAAGAAAAGATTAGTTATGCTATTAGTTGTCTAGAAAACTTTCCTGATTGTTCAGAAATTGAAGTTTCTCAACTGAATTCAAGCTCAGATAATGATTTTATTGCCAAGGTAGGCATATATCGAATCATTTTTGAAGTTCAACCTAAAAAAGTAACTATTATTGATATAGTTAATTACAAACGGATTCAAATGTTATATGGATTATTAGAAAAGGCTAAAGTATGAAAAATCTAGATTCTTTATCACGAAAAACCTATATTTGTAGGGGTTTAGAACTGCTAAACCCTTACCCACACAATCAAATAATTAAGCCGTGTTGAGTATAAACTACTGATTCCTGCATTCTTCTTTGCGCCTTTGCTTCTTTGCGTCTTTGCGCGAAACAAAAATAATATAAAAACGCCCAACTAAAAACATGGAACTATACTTAATCCGTCATGGTATCGCCGAAGAACATCAACCTACACTAAAAGATGAAGAACGACAACTCACCCCAGAAGGAAGACAAAAAACCGAGAAAATAGCTCAAAAATTACTAAAGCTAGAATTACACTTTGATCTAATTCTCACCAGTCCCCTAGTCCGTGCTTACCAAACAGCAGAAATACTCATTGCTGCTGGACTGAGTTCCCAGTTAGAAGCATCAGATCATCTTAGCTTTGATGGTAATATTCAAAATTGGCTACAAGAATGGCTTCAACCTAGAAATTATCCCCAAAAAACCCGACTAGGATTAGTAGGCCATGAGCCTAATTTAAGCCATTGGGCAGAAATTCTCCTGTGGGGAGAAGCAAAAGAGAGCCTCATCCTCAAAAAAGCAGGTATGATGGGAATAAAACTACCAGATGATGGTTCAGCTTGGGGTCGTAGTCAAATGTTTTGGTTGACACCACCCAAGTACCTGCTGTAATAGTTGTTACATCTGCAACTTTTGTGGTGAAAATAGTCTCTGGTGAGTTAGCGTGAGCAGATATTTTACAAAGTAAATGGTGTTGCCATGACGGTATGCGAATACAAGCCTGGTTTAGAAGGTATTCCCGCAGCCCAGTCGAGTATTAGTTATGTAGACGGGCAGAAAGGAATTCTAGAATATCGTGGTATCAGGATTGAGGAATTAGCCGAAAAAAGTACATTCCTAGAAACTGCATATCTGTTAATTTGGGGTGAGTTACCAAATCAGGAAGAACTAAAAGCATTTGAGCATGAAGTTCTCTTCCACAGACGCATCAAATACCGCATTCGGGATATGATGAAATGCTTTCCTGAAAGTGGTCATCCGATGGATGCTCTTCAAGCTTCTGCTGCTGCTTTAGGTTTATTTTATTCTCTTAGGGACTTACATAATCCGGTCTACATTCGTACCGCCGCTGTCCGTTTAATAGCGACTATTCCCACGATGGTAGCAGCGTTCCAGTTAATGCGGGAAGGTAATGATCCAGTTAAGCCCAGAGATGATTTAGGCTATGCGGCTAACTTCCTGTATATGCTCAACGAGAAAGAGCCTGATCCTTTAGCCGCTAAAATCTTTGATATCTGCTTAATTCTTCATGTTGAGCATACAATGAATGCTTCTACCTTTAGTGCTAGGGTAACAGCTTCAACCTTAACTGATCCTTATGCAGTAGTTGCCAGTGCCGTAGGTACTTTAGGTGGACCATTGCATGGTGGAGCGAATGAAGAAGTAATTCAGATGTTAGAAGAAATCGGTTCTGTAGAAAATGTTGTCCCTTATGTGGATAATCTTCTGCAACGCAAAGCTAAAATTATGGGTTTTGGACATCGAGTTTACAAAGTCAAAGACCCCCGGGCTACAATCTTACAAGGCTTGGCAGAGCAGTTGTTTGAGAAGTTTGGCTATGATGAATACTATGAAATTGCCGTGGAAATGGAACGGGTAGTTTCGGAAAAACTGGGTGACAGAGGGATTTATCCTAATGTTGACTTTTATTCCGGTTTAGTGTATAGGAAAATGGGAATTCCTACAGACTTGTTTACACCAGTATTTGCGATCGCTCGTGTAGCAGGTTGGTTAGCACACTGGAAAGAACAACTGGTAGAAAACCGGATTTTCCGTCCTACCCAAATTTACAACGGTCGTCACGAAATCGCCTACACTCCCATTGACCAACGTTAACTAACAAATAAATTAACTCTAGATTTTGGATGTTTAATTCAAGTCCTCTAATGGGCAGATTGATAACTGTCCTATCTACCATTGAGGCTTGTCGTCCAAAATCAAAACCCGCTAAAATTGGCAACTTGACAGCAGCAGCCAGTGTGGGAAAATCAGACAATTTGTAGACCATAGACAACCGTTACCAACTCGGAAGCGGCTAATTTGTCTTGTTTAACGACTTAATGGGGAAACTTTTGCCCATTTCCTCACCCACCAATCATCAATTCCCAATCCCAACCATAAGTAGAAGTTGTCTTGTGGAGTCTCATGGTGAAAACCATCCAAGGATATACTAGACTCATGAATTGGCAAATGTATTGAACTTCAATCGGTCATCATCTCAGCAGAGATTATTACTAAAGCTGAAGACAAAAGATGAAAATTAGAATAACTGATTTCATCCTTCACAGTTCATCAGCACGTTGACTTAAAGAGCAGCAAACATGAATCCAGGAATTGACCTCCAAGGAACTTTTATTCAATCTGTCAAGGACTTAGGCGTACCCCCAGGAGCGGCCAAAGCCCTATGGATGCCATTACCAATGGTATTGATGCTGATTGGGGCTACAGTAGGTGTCCTAGTTGCCACATGGCTAGAACGGAAAATTTCTGCGGCAGCACAGCAACGAATTGGTCCTGAATACCAGGGTCCTTTTGGATTGTTAGTGCCTGTAGCAGATGGTCTGAAGCTGGTATTTAAAGAAGATATCATCCCCGCCAAAGCAGATCCTTGGCTATTTACCATTGGTCCAATTATTGTCGTTTTACCAGTATTTCTGTCCTATTTAATTGTGCCATTTGGACAGAATATTATCATTGCTAACGTCGGCATGGGCGTATTCTTGTGGATTGCATTATCGAGTATTCAGCCCATTGGCTTATTAATGGCGGGTTATGCCTCCAATAATAAATATGCCTTGTTAGGAGGTTTACGGGCAGCAGCGCAGTCCATCAGTTATGAAATTCCCTTAGCATTGAGTGTACTAGCGATCGCTATGATGTCCAACAGTCTCAGCACCGTTGACATCGTTAATCAGCAATCTAATTTTGGCATTTTGGGCTGGAACATTTGGCGACAACCATTAGGTTTCGTGATCTTTTGGATAGCCGCCCTAGCAGAATGCGAGCGCCTACCCTTTGACTTACCAGAAGCAGAAGAAGAACTAGTTGCAGGGTATCAAACCGAATATTCAGGCATGAAATTCGCCCTCTTCTACCTCAGTTCCTACATTAACCTGGTACTTTCTGCCTTACTAGTAGCAATTTTGTACCTTGGTGGTTGGCATTGTCCTATACCCCTGGAGATGATCACTGGTTGGTTAGGAGTCAGCGAAAGTGACCCAGCAATTCAGGTAGTCACAGCGGTTATAGGTATTACCATGACCGTAATCAAAGCCTACTTACTAGTATTTTTCGCCATCCTCATTCGTTGGACAGTACCACGGGTACGGATTGACCAATTGCTAGACTTAGGATGGAAATTTCTCTTACCAATAGGCTTGGTAAATCTCCTATTAACCGCAGCCTTCAAACTAGCCTTTCCCTTCGCCTTCGGTGGGTAAGGCAATTTTAGATTTTAGATTTTGGATTGAATCTGAAATCTAAAATCCAAAATCCAAAATCCAAAATTGTAAAGAGAGAGACACAAAAATGCTTAAATTCCTCAAACAAGTTGGTGATTACGCCAAAGAAGCAGTCCAAGCAGGTCGTTATATTGGTCAAGGATTATCTGTTACTTTTGACCACATGAGACGGCGACCTGTTACCGTCCAATACCCCTACGAAAAATTAATTCCTGGTGAAAGATTTCGCGGTCGCATTCACTATGAGTTTGACAAGTGTATTGCTTGTGAAGTCTGTGTGCGTGTTTGTCCCATTAATCTTCCTGTCGTTGACTGGGAAATGGACAAAGGCACTAAAAAGAAAAAGCTCAAACACTACAGTATTGATTTTGGAGTTTGTATCTTCTGCGGTAACTGTGTGGAATATTGTCCCACCAACTGTTTATCCATGACAGAAGAATATGAACTAGCTACTTATGATCGCCATGAACTTAATTACGATAGCGTAGCCCTGGGACGTTTGCCCTATAAAGTTACAAACGATCCAATGGTGACACCATTACGAGAACTTGTTTACCTACCTAAAGGCGTAATGGACCCCCACGGAGTCCCCGCCGATGCCCCCCGTGCAGGTTCTCGTCCAGAAGACCTAGTAGAAAAATAATTGACAACTAACAAATGACAAATGACAAATGACAACTAACAAATGACAAATGACAACTAACAACTGACAACTAACAACTAACAACTAACTAAGGACAAAAACAGTGAATCTAGCCGAAGGAGTACAGTCTGTATCACTTGGCATTCTTGGCGTAATGATGATTGGGACAGCACTAGGTGTGGTGCTATTCTCTAACATTGTTTATTCCGCCTTTTTGCTGGGAGGTGTATTCATCAGCATGGCGGGAATATACCTATTGCTAAATGGTGATTTTGTCGCATCAGCACAAATCCTAATTTATGTTGGTGCAATTAACGTTTTAATTCTGTTTGCCATTATGTTGGTAAACAAAAGACAGGATTTTTCACCATTACCTAGTGCGGGATTACGGAAAGTATTTACAGCTTTAGTGAGTTTTGGACTATTTGCGCTTTTAAGTACAATGGTATTAGCTACGCCTTGGGCTTATACAACTAATCCCGTAGTTAGTCAAAATTCCATCATTGTCATTGGTGAGCATTTCTTCAGCGACTTTTTGCTACCCTTTGAATTAGCTTCCGTTCTGTTGCTAATAGCAATGGTAGGAGCAATTATTTTGGCACGTCGGGAATATTTACCTGACCAAGTACCAACTTCTGACCTACAACAAACAATTTTAACCCTACCAGAACGCCCCAAAGAACTCATCGGCACTGGTAGAAGTTCTGACAACTGACAACTGTACGGGCGAAGCATTTGGAAGATAAATTATCGGTAGTTGCGAAAAATGCTTCTCCAAATGCTTCGCCCCTACCAACTAACAACTGACAACCGACAATCATGCAACTCCAATACTTTTTATTACTAGCCGCAGCTTTGTTTTGCATTGGGATTTATGGTTTAATTACCAGTCGCAACGCAGTGCGGGTACTGATGTCAATTGAGTTATTGCTGAATGCCGTTAATCTAAATTTAATGGCATTTTCCAACTTCCTTGATTCAACCTTAATTAAAGGTCAAGTTTTCACAGTTTTTGTGATTACAGTCGCAGCCGCAGAAGCGGCAGTGGGTTTAGCGATTGTGCTGACGATTTATCGCAACCGCGATACCGTTGATATGGAGCAGTTTAATCTTCTGAAGTGGTAATAGTGCGTGCAACTCAAGCAGGTAATCATTGCTTATAAAGCACGAGATCCCCAGAGTAAAAGCTGGGCTGAACTTTGTGCTAAACAACTAGAAAATCGTCATTGCCAAGTATTGATGGGACCTAGTGGGCCAAAAGATAACCCCTATCCGGTTTTTTTGGCCTCTGCTAATCAACCAATTGATCTTGCTTTGGTACTTGGTGGTGATGGTACTGTCCTCACAAGTGCCAGACATTTAGCCCCAGCTGGTATCCCCATTCTCGGAGTGAATGTAGGCGGCCATTTGGGGTTTTTAACTGAGTCAGTAGATGAGTTTCAAGATCCAGAAATAGTTTGGGACAGGCTGTTAGAAGATCGTTATGCTATTCAACGGCGCATGATGTTACAAGCAGCGGTATATGAGGGAACTGGCTCAAATTTAGAACCTGTGACTGAAAGTTACTTGGCTTTAAATGAATTTTGTGTCAAACCGGCTTCTGCTGACAGAATGATTACCTCAATTTTGGAAATGGAAATTGATGGTGAGATAGTAGATCAGTATGTGGGAGATGGGTTAATTATCTCTACTCCCACAGGTTCTACTGGTTATACTGTTTCTGCCAGTGGACCAATTATGCACGATGGGATGGAAGCAATTACCATCACTCCCATTTGTCCCATGAGTCTTTCAAGTCGTCCCCTTGTCTTACCTCCTGGTTCTGTGGTCAGTATTTGGCCTTTGGGCGATTATGATTTAAGTACCAAACTCTGGATGGATGGTGTGTTATCTACTTCCATTTGGCCAGGACATCGTGTTGATGTCCGAATGGCTGATTGCCGCGCTAAGTTTATTGTATTACGGGCAAATAACTCATATTATCAAACACTGCGGGAGAAGTTACTTTGGGCTGGAACGAGAGTTCGCTACAACAATAATCACCGCAATTGATTTTTATGTATCTTTTCTAAATATTGTCCCGTTAAGTCCGTCATAGTAAATTCAACTTCGCCCCCAATTTTAAGATATTTGGGGGTTTTTAATATCTATTCTTACTGACAATTGAAAGTATGAACTATAGCAGGAGTCAGAATTTACCGAATCAGAATTCAGAAGTTAAAAGTAGTTGTCAACGAAGTTTCATCAACACCTAATAACTCTCTTTTGTGAGTTTTTGTAATTAAGTGTATTAATTTAATTTAATATGGTCTCGATCTTCAACTCTTTGCTTTTCACCAGATATACTCCAAGAATCACCATTCTAATCACCATAAACATAGACATAGCCAACCACAACATATGGTTATTGTGATAAAACCATGTTGATATAGCTAGAGGGATAAATCCCGCCAAGGTACTGATTAAGAAAGTATTGCGGAGAACAACCCCTTCCGCTAGACCCGTAAAGTATCCCTCCAGAACTAAACAAATTGAGGCACACCCCAGAACCACTAATAACCAAGGAACATAGGTCTTAATTAGCTCTATGATTTCGCTGTGGTTGGTTAACAACCCAAATATGGTTTGTGGAGAAAGGACACAAAGACCAGCGCAGGTAAGTCCTATGGAAAGACTAGTTCCTATTGCTATTTGCAATAAAGGCAAATACTTATGAGTTGTCTGTTCACCTTTAAATGTTCCAGTTAAAGCAGCGGTAGAAATTCCTACACCATTAAAAATATCTATAGTCAGCAGTAACACCTGTAAAAGTAAGGCATTGCCAGCAAATATCATTGTATCCATTGTTGCGCTCAAACAGGAAAAAATGACGTAGGTGAATGCAATAGTTAAAGACCTCACAAATAGATTTCCATTCAACCGAGCAATGGATTTGAAACCTGACGATTCCAAAATTTGCTCCTTTAATGCTGCTACCTCTTTTAAAGGGACATCACGGAGTAAGAAAATTAACCCCGTCAACAACATTAAATATTGGCTGACTCCGGCAGACATTCCGGCTCCGGTACTTGCCCAATGCCACTGGTTAATATATAGGTAGTCTTGCAGTATATTAACCACATTGTAAACAATGGTCATTAGCAATACCCTACTACTTTTTTCCTGTCCAATAAACCAGCCAATTAGTACATAGTTGAGTAAAACTGCTGGTGCGCCCCAAATACGGGCATTAAAGTAGGCAAGACCAGCATCCTTGACCTCTGGAGAAGTAGTAAACAGTGCAAACCCCAAATTCCCTAAGGGTTCATGTATAACCAGAATGAGTATCCCCAAACCTAAAGCGATCGCGCTATTCCGTATTCCTACTAGTAACATAGCCTCTCGGTCATCTTCACCAACAGCTATTGCTGTCATGCCTGTAGTTACTAAACGTAAAAAACCTACACTAAAGTATATATAATCAAAAAGAATTGCACCCAGAGAAGCACCTGCAAAATAGCGGATATCTGTCAAATGACCTAGAAAAACTGTACTGGTAAAACCAGCTAACGGTATAATAGTGCAAGATAAAATATTAGTAAGGGTAATTAGATAAAAGCGAGAGATAAATTGATATTTACCTGACAAGGGGAATAATAGCATCGTATAAAAAGCCCGATTTGAAGAGGTTTTGCCCTACAGAAAATTTCATAAATAACTACAAATATGAAATTACATGATGACGATTTTTTGACTACAGCAGAATTTTGCAGTAAAATCCTATTTTAGCACCGCCTCCTATTATACCATCATAGATCCTTTGTAGTACCTTGAGCCTGTAATTGAAGGGTACAAATTGCATTGTCAAAATACTAGTTACAAAACTAGCATTTTCAAAACATATATTACTACTGGTTACATCTTGAAGAAGAAAATTCACATTTGGAGAAGTACATCTATATCTAGCGCTCTATATCATGGATGGGCTTTCTTATATCCCAAATAGGTTAATATTCTTTTTTGAAATATGTTGTTGAGATAGTAGTGATAAAGTTGTGCCTGTGGAAGAACCTATATCATATATAACACTATTATCTTTGATAAAATACTCGCTAATTTCAACTACCATTCTCTGAATCTCTTCATAAAAAGGCACGCTCTTTATAACATGACTGTCAAAACTTTCACTAACTTGCTGATCAAATTTCCAGTTACCATGACTAGCTAGAATTAAATCGTCAACAGACTCAATTGAATTACTCATATTTTCACCTTCTTATGTTTCTATTATTACATTATTATTTGATTTGCAGCATTTCTGTCTGAAATATCACATCTACAACGACAAGTCAATATTTCAAAAAGTTTCTATTATTACATTATTATTTGCAGTATTTCCGTCTAAAATATCACATCTACAACGACAAGTCAATATTTCAAAAAGTATTTAACAGGTTCTAGGAGCATATAATAGAGCCTACTGATCCTATAAGAGATACACTAACTACTAAAAGACCAAAACCTCTTCTCTATTTTTTTATTTGGAAGTCTCTAACGCCAAATTTTAACGCTAATCTACTTGTATAACTAAATTTGTATCTTATTACCAGATTTTTTGAGCAGTTAAGCTCATAATGAAAAAAAGATAATAACCAGATCCCCGACTTCTTTAACAAGTCGGGGATGTATCTTCTATCAAATATTTTACAAATCTATGTAGGAAAATAGATGAAAGTTTCTGATCGCTACAATAATTATCAACTCCATCTTTCTGATTTTCCCATTTTGCAAACTGATAAATATATCCTGCGTCTAGCTGCAAATCCTCAAGAACTAGAATCTATTTTCCAATTGCGATTTGAAGTATTTAATTTAGAACTCGGTTTAGGATTATCTAATTCTAATATTGCCCAAATGGATCAAGATAAATTTGATCAAGTTTGTCATCATTTATTACTCATTGCTAAAAATACGGGTGAAACGATTGGTACTTATAGAATGCAAACTTATACAATGGCTGCTCAATATCTAGGATTTGATGCGGCTGATATATTTGATCTTCATGGTATTCCTGATGCTGTTCTTCAATCTTCTGTTGAGGTGGGACGTGCTTGTATAGCTAAGAAGTACCGCAATAGTCATACTCTATTATTACTGTGGAAAGGATTAGCTAATTATTTACTTTGGACTAAACAACAATATTTTTTTGGCTGTGCATCTTTACTTACACAATCTCATCGAGAAGCAGCTTGTACTTTTAATTATTTAAAACAAAATAATTTTATCCATCCTCATATTTTAGTATGTCCTCATGCAAAATACTTGATAGAAATTCCGCAAAGTTATCCAGAAAAGTCTAATATATCAATTCCTAATATTTTTCAGGCATATCTAAATATTGGGGCTAAAGTATGCAGTTTACCAGCTATTGATCAGCAATTTAAAACTATTGACTTTTTAGTTATTTCTAATATTGCTGATTTTACTAGATGGCATTATGGCATGAGATTGAAATAATGACACTGTTTTTTTCGGGCTACGCATCTTTTAAAAACATCTTTTTTTTGACTGAAGCTCTAAACTGATGAAAATGAGTGTTTCTTATCTGTTCCCTATTCCCTATTCCCTGTTCCCTTTTTTGTAATTCTTATGACTTTTTCCTTACCTAAATTTATATATACATAAAAAATGCAAAAAATCGTCTAATTAGATACAATTTATGAACATTAGAAGAAGTTTTGGAGAATAATATGGTCTTATTAAAAGGCTTTGAGATTGAGATGTACACTGGTACGCATCAAGGTGATATTGTCGGACTATCGGATCAAATTACTACAAATTTAGATGGATTTATGCGTGAGCCGGATAGCCGGAATGTGGAGTATATAACTCAACCATCTATGAATTATGACAATTTATTGTGCGCTTTACTACGTCCTAGAAAAGAGTTGCGGAACTATCTCCAAAGCTTGGATAATTATACTTTGATACCGGGTAGTACATTATCTTTGCAAGGAAGCGATCTCTTTTTGCGTTCTGACCCCACCAATCCCTATCATGATTACATTGAACAAACCTATGGCACAAAGGTAGTTACTGCCAGCGTCCATATCAATGTTGGTATCAGTGACCCAGAGGTATTAATGCGTGCCTGTCGGATCATGAGAATGGAAGCACCTCTATTCCTAGCTATGAGTGCCTCATCTCCTTTCCTAAATAGTAAAACTACTGGTTATCATTCCACCCGCTGGGGACTATTTCCCCAAACTCCCCATCATGTCCCCTTATTTGCTAGTCATGCGGATCATATTCAATGGGTAAATGAACAGTTAGCATCTGGGACAATGCAAAATGTCCGGCATTTGTGGGTATCAGTGCGTCCAAATGGCGATCGCCGTCCTTATGATTTAAATCGCTTAGAACTGCGAATTTGTGACTTGGTAACAGATCCCATGGCTTTGTTAGCAATGACAGCTTTATTAGAAGCGCGGTTAATCCAAATTATCAATAACCCAGCTATTGATCCTTTAACTCAAAGTCCGTTTTCTCCCGAAGAATTGATCACCTTAACCATGAAAAACGAAATGGCCGCTGCTACTGACAGTCTTGATGGAAGATTGCAGCGATGGCAAGATGGTAGGAGTATTCTTGCCAGAGATTGGATAGCAGAAATATATGATGAAGTTTGGAGTATTGCCAAACAACAGGGCTTTAGTTGTTTCCTCTCCCCCTTGCAAAAAATTCTCCGAGAAGGTAATGAAGCTCAACAATGGTTACAACTACACAAAATAGGCGTTGATATTCAGCGTGTAATTGCCCAAGCCATTATTTCTACCCAAGAACGGGAAACCGAACTAGAAAGTAAACTATGTTCATCTGTGCGGGAATAGACACCAGACAAGAGGGAATAGGCAAGAGGGAATAGGCAAAGATACATATTCTCCTCACTCAGATTCTTATTTCCTCTCGCTGAAATGATTAAAAAAAATAATCAATGGAAAATACTTCGTAACATATTAAAAAAAACTATATATCGCCTCTACATTTTGGTAGATTTTTAGACAGCAAGAAATTTCCTAATATACAATTTAGATTTGCAAAAGATGCCCCAGATAGTTTTAGTGAACCCACAAATTCCTCCGAATACTGGCAATATTGCCCGGACTTGTGCCGCTACAGGCACGGAATTACATTTGGTCGGTCCTTTGGGATTTGAAATTAGCGATCGCTATCTGAAACGAGCCGGGTTAGATTATTGGCCTTACGTTAAATTCCATTATCATGACTCCATAGAAGTATTTCAAAGCGTACAAAAACAACGTGGGGGTAGATGCTTAGGTTTTAGTGTTCGTGGTGATTTTAACTACATTAATTTTGAATTCCAAGCGGATGATTGGCTGCTTTTTGGCAGTGAAACAGCAGGTTTACCAGCAGCTACTCTCTCAACTTGTGACTCTACCTTATATATTCCCATGTATGAACCTGGTGTTCGTAGCCTGAATCTATCAGTCAGTGTGGCCATAGGTTTATTTGAATGTCGTCGTCAGTTAGGCTATTTACAATAATTCATATTCACCAACAAAAATTTAGGATTAAGTGTGATAGAAACATATCTATCAGATCAATCACACCAAAACTTGCTATAATAATGTTGTATAACATACATAAGCAAAAGGTGAATAGTGATAAATACTGATAAGCTCCGCTAACATGACATAAGAAATTTGTATAGATATTTTCAGGGTGATCTAACCACCAAGGATAGAATTTAGTTAATTCTTTAGATGATGACTCGAAACAGGAAAATTACCGAAAACCATTACTCTCAATGATTTGGATAACTTTGTATCCAGAAATACAACAAAATAATGCGAAAATTGCAGATGTTGTATACGGTTGTTTTTTAGGGAAAAATAAAAGTAAAGTGTCCTATTGATAAAACGGATTTAGTCAAAAAATCTTGAAAACGTCTACAGCGGGATCATTGCTATTGCAGAAGTTGTCCAAGCTCATGAACTAATAAAGACAATAGACCTAGCCAAGTTATGATATTTGTTTAGTTCAGTGGTTTTGTAGCAAAATGAGTGGAGATAACTCTCAAGAGTGAGAATTTTTAGGTTGTGAGGAGTGACTTAGACAAGACAGCACCAAAAACTTGAAAGTTTAGTCAGGTGTAGAACTTGTTTAAATCAGAGAAGCACGTTAATCTTGCGTAAGTGTCTCTGGTGAATGTGATCTTGATATATGGTTTGATGTGAGATCAATCATGAATTAATATCCAACTTAAAAATCGAGATCAGTTAAACGCTAGTGATCATTAGGAGGTCGTCTTTGAAACGAGCATTGAAAAAAAGAGATAAGGCTGTGTTGAACAATACCCCCAGCGGCGATGATGCCCAGGTAGAGCAAACAAATTATGAGATCAATCCCAAAATGACCCGCCGGGCGCGGACTCATCGGGCAGCTATGGTTGGCTTGGCAATATCAATGGGAGCAACCAGCCTTTTGGTGACTCGACAAAGCGATCAAGCCCAAGCAGCGGCTCCTGTTGGCAGTCAAAAAGCAGCTTCAACAATGCCGGTTGTTTCCGAGACTGAGATGAAATTTGCCACCTCCAAACTGGAGTCCCCAAGCATCTCACCAACAGGCGCGGTAGCAACTCCCGTTATATTGGAACCAACAGTGGTTTCACAAGTACCTGGGCTTGAAGCTAAATGGCAAATTGCCACCAAAAACATAGCCGTCGAAGGCACTGCATCCAATGTAATTTCCCCAGCCAATCCCGCTGATAGAAATTCTGTTCAACTAGGGCAGGAAGTGAGCTATCGTCCAGTTCAAGCGACATTACCAATAAATAACCAACTGCCTGAGACAGCGCCACAGTTGTCTAAAGTGGAAGCGGTAACTGGCAGTACCCAAAATTTGCCAGCAGGGGAGTTAGCCAGCGGTAATGTTAATGCTCAACTCAAAGCACAGCAAGAGTTTGCCCTGAATCGCTTACAGGAAAAATCAACTCGGTTAAGAAATAGTTTGGCAGATTTGCGGTCTGAACAAACCCAAGATCTATTAAAAACTGGGATTAAGGAAGCACAACCAACCACTGTAGCTAATAAATCCGTACCAGAACAATCGGAAAATTTGACTGATTCTCAACAATCCGAGCTTATTTCTCGGTTGAAACCGAATAAACAAACAAGTCCGACGATACAGGAAATACCCATACCTGCATCAGCATCAACAAAAGTTGTCGCACAATTGTCTCCCTCAACATATCAAGTTAAGCCTGGAGACACCTTAGCGGAAATTGCTAACAATTACGGTACTTCAGTTTCTGAGCTAGTTAGAGCTAATGATCTGAGTGATCCTAATCAACTGCAAATTAATCAAAGGTTAATTATTCCTACGAACAAGATATTAGAAACCTCTGGCCGGGTAGATGATTCTTCTTTAAATAATCCTAGTTTTAACCCCAGATCATTCGTTGCTAACAATACCAGCGTTCCTGTTCCTCCACCAAGAGTAATAGAGCCGCTAGAACAGACGGAAACTCCTGGTGTGACTATCCCAGTCCCAGTGGTGACAGGTGAGCAAGAACGGAAAAATTATCCTAGTATCGCTAACCGGATTAATGTTCCTGCACCAATAGAGACAGACAGCCAAGGACAGACTGCTATTTCTATTGTTGTCCCACAAGCTTTACCTACACCCAGTGACTCTTATGGCTTAGGTGGTGATGCTCCATTACCAAGAGCTTCTTACCAAAAGCATGGGTCACAAAAACCAGTGCAAAAGGTATCTAAAGCCAAAGGTAATGAACGTATCCGCAGCTTGCAAGCAGAAATTGAGAGATTGCGATATAAATACCGCGCTCAACAAGCTGGTGTGGCTGTTACAGGATCTGAAAACAATAGTCAGTCTGTACCTGTTGCTATTGAATCATCCAATAATTCGGTAGTGTCTCAAGCCAATGCCATCCAGATTGCTGTACCTCAAGCAATATTGCCAAGTTATAGTCATCAACCGCTCAAGACTCTAGTAACAGCATCTGCTCCCACCAATGAGCCGATTAACCCAGAATTCCTGCCCGGTAAAACTGGTGCGAGATGGAATTCTCCCCGCAATTCATCTGGTATTAAGTTGACAGTGCCTCCTGCTCGTGCTAATGCGTCTGACTCTTTAGGAAAATTGCGAGGAACTTCTGTTTCTCCAGCTTTACCACCTATAGCAGCAGTAGATATACACTTGCCTCAAACCACTGAAGACAATCCCAGTTTCCCCTCTAATTCTGCCGCTACAGGCTACATTTGGCCAGCTAAGGGAGTTCTGACCTCTGGCTATGGCTGGCGCTGGGGAAGAATGCACAGAGGGATTGATATTGCTAACTCAACAGGCACACCCATTTACGCTGCATCTGCTGGTACAGTCGAGAAGGCTGGCTGGAATAGCGGTGGTTACGGTAACGTTGTGGATATCCGCCATGAGGATGGTAGTTTAACTCGCTATGGACACAACAGCCGGATTTTGGTGCAACCTGGTCAACGAGTGCAACAAGGTCAGACAATTGCGGCTATGGGTAGCACTGGTTTTAGCACTGGTCCTCACACTCATTTTGAAGTTCATCCATCTGGCAAGGGTGCTGTTAACCCTATCGCTTTCTTACCAAATCGGATTTAATTGCAGATAATCTGGAATTAAGTGATTCTCTGGTTAATGGAGGGAGGTAAACTCCCTCTTTTTATTTTTGGGGCAAAAATTTGGAAATTGATAGTTGTCAGATGCAAATTTCTATGCTATCTTAATATAAGTTGATAAAACAACGTGGCTCAGTAGCTCAGTTGGTTAGAGTACGGGACTCATAAGCCTGGGGTCGTCAGTTCAAATCTGACCTGAGCCATTAAAAACAATATCATATACAATAGTTTCAGCCTTCAGTCATTTATAGCACTGGGGCTGAATATTTGTTTGAAGGCTTTCCTGACTACATTACCCGCAAACCTAAAATCATCAAATCTCGTTCCACTCCGTCCAAATCAGCAATTTTCGGTAAATTCCCCCAGGCTTGAAAACCGAACCAGGCAAATAATTTTAAACTGGGTTGATTATGAGCGAAAATAAAACTAACTAACGTCTTTAAACCTAAATTGGGACTTTCTTGGATGGCTTTTTCTAAAAGTTGTTTTCCCAAACCACGTCCTTGAAAATCTGGGGAAATATAAATACTAATTTCCGCGGTAGAATAATAGGCTGGTCTGCCGTAGAATGATTGAAAACTCAACCATCCAGCAATTACACCATCCGTGTCCACTACCCACAGGGGACGTTGTGAGGGGACTCGTCCTTGAAACCAAGCTAAACGACTTTCCACAGACACAGGTTCTAAGTCAGCGGTAGCCATGCGACTAGGAACAGCAGCGTTGTAAATGGCGACAATGGCGGGTAAATCAGATTCTAGGGCATGGCGGATCATCATTGCGGCTATTTGGGCAAAATTCTTGATAAAATCTTTCCAAATAATACAGCGTTAAGAGGCTATTTATTCGATAGTTTTATCTTAAAACCGAACTTTGTACAACTCGAATAATTCTCCTAATTGCCGTTTAACGATTTTAGCACCTCCAACTTTAATGGTTTTTTCCCACTCCGCGACAGTTTCTAGAAATACCTCTGCACCTAAATAGGTTTCTAGTACAGCCCAATCTTCAGCTAAAGGCTGTTCTGAATTAAGAATATCAAATACAAAATGTCCCCCTGGTTTCAATACTCGTTTGACTTCCACCAAGACAGCTTGCCAATATTCTAGAGGAAAATAGCAACTAAATCCTGTAGCAATGACTAAATCAAATTGACTTTGATCATAGTTTAAATGGTGAGCCGGTCCTAATTCTACACCTTTGAATAATTTTGAGTTTAACTGTGAACCACGGGAGTTAAGGGTGTCTTTGGCTATATTACTAATTTCTTGCCCATAAAAGAATGCTTGCCAATCTCTCCAAGGATAGATTAAAAAACTGACACCGCAACCAATATCTAAACAATGTTCGTTTTTTTGAGGTTGAGCAATTTCCCAAAATGGTGAAACTATTCTCTCACTTAATCTGCCATTAATCCATTCTCGAAATATTGGCATTGCTTCTACTTCGTCGGGAACTGCAAATTTCTGATTTTGATATTGATGATTAAAGCGATATGCTATTTGTCCTATTCTCTCTTGCCATTTATCTGAGGAATAGCTATTTCTTTGATAAGAATTAGAAGGCAAATTTTTAGACATTAATTATTTTTGTCAGTTGTTAGTAGGGGCGAAGCATTTGGAAGATAAATTATCGGTCATTGCCAAAAATAGTTCTCCAAATGCTTCGCCCGTACAGTTGTCAGTAGGGGCGAAGCATTTGGAAGATAAATTATCAGTCATTGCCAAAAATAGTTCTCCAAATGCTTCGCCCGTACAGTTGTCAGTAGGGGCGAAGCATTTGGAAGATAAATTATCAGTCATTGCCAAAAATAGTTCTCCAAATGCTTCGCCCGTACAGTTTTCAGTTGTTAGTAGGGGCGAAGCATTTGGAAGATAAATTATCAGTCATTGCCAAAAATAGTTCTCCAAATGCTTCGCCCGTACAGTTGTCAGTAGGGGCGAAGCATTTGGAAGATAAATTATCAGTCATTGCCAAAAATAGTTCTCCAAATGCTTCGCCCGTACAGTTGTCAGTTGTTAGTAGGGGCGAAACATTTGGAAGATAAATTATCGGTCATTGCCAAAAATAGTTCTCCAAATGCTTCGCCCGTACAGTTGTTAGTTGTTATTAAGCTTTTGCTAATAAAGGTGCAGCAGCTAAGAGGGTTTGGGTGTAGGGATGTTGAGGATGAGCAAAAATTTGCTTAGTCTGTCCTAATTCAACTATTTTACCACCATTCATTACGGCAATGCGATCGCACAAAAACCGCGCTAACCACAAATCATGGGTAATGAACAAATAGGTTAATTTAAATTCATCTTTTAGTTGTAACATCAAATCGAGAATTTGTGTTTGCACACTGGCATCTAACATACTCACTGGTTCATCACATATTACCAGTTTTGGCCGAGTAATTAAAGCCCTGGCTATAGCTACCCGTTGTTGTTGTCCTCCAGATAAATCGGCGGGATAACGGTGATAATAGAGTTCTGCTGGGGTTAAACCCACTTTTTCCAACATCCATAAAACCTGTTCTTTAGCTTTTACAGCATTAGCTAAATTATGAATTAATAAAGGATCTGCTATACTTTGTCCTACCGTCATAGCTGGATTTAAACAAGCATGAGGATCTTGAAATATCATTTGGATTTGTCTCCGAGAAGAGCGGATTTTTTGCCGAGATAAACTGGTTAATTCCTGTCCTAAAAATTCGACTTTTCCCGATGTCGGACTAATTAATTGTAAGATAGTTCTCGAAAGTGTACTTTTCCCACAACCAGACTCTCCAACTAATCCTAAAATTTCCCCAGCATACAATTCTAAGTTAATCCCATCTACAGCTTTAACCGTTTGTCCTTCTCCTTTAAATATCCGTTCAATAAAATTCGGTTCTATAGTATAATGTTGCTTGAGTTCTGTAATTTTTAAAATGGGATTTGCCTTTTCTGTTCCCTGTTCTCTTTTCCCTGTTCCCTCTTCCTTTTGAATATGTAAAGCGGCTTTTAATAAAGATTGAGTATATTCATGTTGTGGATGAGCAAATACAGTTTCCGTTTTTCCCATTTCCACCATTTTACCCTGATACATTACCCCAATGCGATCGCAATATTCCCCCACCATTGCTAAATCATGGGAAATTAATAATAATCCCATATTTTCCTCTGCACACAATCGCGTTAGTTCTTGGAGAATCTGAGCAGAAACAGTCACATCTAAACTAGTCGTTGGTTCATCAGCCACAATTAACTTAGGACTTAAAAGTAAAGCTAAAGCAATAGCTACCCGTTGACGCATTCCCCCGCTAAACTCATGGGGGTACTGACTCCAACGACTAGCGGGAATTTTCACCTTTGCCAAAGTCGCTAAAGCCTTTTCCTTCGCTTGCTGTTTCGATAATTCCGGTAAATGGGCTTGTAGAGTTTCAATACAGTGATTCCCAATTGTCATCAATGGATCAAGGCGCGTCCTGGGGTCTTGAAAAATCAAAGCTACCGCTTCACCTCGAAACTTTTGCATCTGAATTGGTGTCAAATCTAATACTGATTCCCCTTGAAAATTTACTATTCCTTCAACGCGACTAGAGGCAGGCAATAAACGCATTATCGCTCTTCCAATAGTGGATTTACCACAACCGGACTCTCCCACCAATCCCATTCTTTCGCCAGGCTTGAGAATAAAAGATACACCATCAATCGCCCAGCTTTCTACCTCTCCACTCCGTCGCGGATAAGCCACACGGAGATTTTCAACACTCAATAAAGCTTCACTCATAATTAATTATTTTATAACCTTTGATATTGTTGGGGATTCATCATAACTCGACCAGGATTAATCAATCTATAGATTATAGATAATGGGTATGATAGATAACCTCTAAAAAACGACTATTAATTTACACATCTTTACAATTCGCCATCTGGGAAAGAGAGGGGGTTGGGTAAACACTTGATGGCGATGTTCCTGATTACAGCCATATAACAGCGATCTTAGTAGATAAATTATCTAAAGTGTCTATTACATTGTTTAAAGTTATGTAGCCTTTTGCTTACAAGCTATCAAGCCCTGGGGTAAACTATGCCTTGATTATGATTCTTTCACTCCAGAAGAACACCCGCAAGGAGCAGTTTTTTAAATGTCTCATACCGTTAAAATCTACGACACCTGCATTGGCTGTACACAATGCGTCCGCGCTTGCCCTACGGACGTGCTAGAAATGGTTCCTTGGGATGGCTGTAAAGCCGCTCAAGTGGCTGCTTCTCCCCGCACCGAAGACTGTGTAGGTTGTAAGCGTTGTGAAACTGCTTGCCCCACCGACTTCTTGAGTATTCGCGTTTATCTAGGCGCTGAAACAACTCGCAGCATGGGCTTGGCTTACTAAGAATTTCATTTCTAAATTCTTGGTACTTTAGTGCTGAGGAGTGAAAACGGGAGAAACATCAAGATTCTTTCCTCATTCCTCAGCATTTTTTGTCAGTTGGTAGGGGCGAAGCATTTGGAGAAGCATGTCTCGCAACTACCGATAATTTATCTTCCAAATGCTTCGCCCGTACAGTTGTCAGTTGGTAGGGGCGAAGCATTTGGAGAAGCATGTCTCGCAACTACCAATAATTTATCTTCCAAATGCTTCGCCCGTACAGTTGTCAGTTGGTAGGGGCGAAGCATTTGGAGAAGCATGTCTCGCAACTACCAATAATTTATCTTCCAAATGCTTCGCCCGTACAGTTGTCAGTTGTCAATGACCAATCACCAATTCCAGCAACTATACTTAAAATTTAATCATCCTGAAACCGGAGTGGTTTAAGCAATGTGTGGAATAGTTGGATATATAGGCACTCAGCCAGCGACAGATATTTTACTGGCTGGACTAGAAAAATTAGAATATAGAGGTTACGATTCAGCCGGAATTGCCACTATTTTGGCAGGTGACGTGCATTGTGTCCGAGCTAAAGGCAAATTACTCAACCTGCGTTCTAAACTGGAACAAATCGAAAATCCTGCCCAAATAGGGATTGGTCACACACGCTGGGCAACTCATGGTAAACCAGAAGAGTATAATGCCCATCCTCATTTAGATACGGCATTGCGGATAGCAGTGGTACAAAATGGGATAATTGAGAACTATCGAGAATTGCGGGAACACTTAAAAGCATTAGGACATGAATTCCGTTCAGAAACAGATACAGAAGTAATTCCCCATTTGATTGCTGAGTGTTTAAAGCATTCTCCTGAAAATCCTCTTTCCCCTTCAGTATTTTTAGACGCTGTGCAGGAAGCTGTCAGTAAATTAGAGGGGGCTTATGCTATTGCGGCTATTTCTGCTGACTACCCCGATGAGTTGATTGTAGTTCGCCAACAAGCGCCTTTAGTCATTGGTTTTGGCCAAGGTGAGTTTTTCTGTGCTTCCGATACCCCGGCGATTGCCCCCTATACCCGCGCTGTATTGTCCCTAGAAAACGGCGAAATTGCTCGTTTGACTCCTTTAGGCGTGGAGGTCTATAACTTCGCTGGACATCGCTTAAAAAAGCATCCCCGCACTTTGAACTGGAATCCCATTATGGTGGAAAAACAGGGATTCAAACATTTTATGCTCAAGGAAATCTATGAACAACCGGGAGTAGTGCGGGATTGTTTGGAGGCTTATTTCCCTGCTAGTTCGGAATCACCAGTAAAATTAGATTTACCGGCAGATTTTTATGCAGATTTAGAACAAATTCAAATTGTCGCTTGTGGTACAAGTTGGCACGCTGCATTAGTAGGTAAATACTTATTAGAACAATTGGCAGGAATTCCTACTCAGGTACAATATGCTTCGGAATTTCGGTATGCACCATCACCGCTAACGCCTCATACTTTGACTATTGGCGTAACTCAATCTGGAGAAACTGCTGATACTTTGGCAGCTTTGTCTATGGAAAAAGACCGCCGACAAGGGAAGGAAGCTAAGTATCAAGTACGACTTTTGGGGATTACTAATCGTCCAGAAAGTAGTTTAGGTAATATGGTGGCGAATATTATCAATACTCATGGGGGAATTGAAATTGGTGTGGCGGCAACGAAAACTTTTGTGGCACAATTAATGGCGTTTTATGCTTTGGCTTTAGATTTAGCTTATCGTCGTCAGGAAATTAGTGATTCGAGATTTGAGGAAATTCTTACAGGTTTACGTCAGTTACCAGGGGAAATTGAAGCGATTTTAGAAACGCAAGAACGTTATATTGAACATTTAGTACATGATTTTTCAGAAACCAAAGATTTTATCTTTATTGGTAGGGGAATTAATTTTCCCATTGCGTTAGAAGGGGCTTTGAAATTAAAGGAAATTAGTTATATTCATGCGGAAGGATATCCAGCAGGGGAAATGAAACATGGACCAATTGCGTTGTTAGATGCGAAAGTTCCGGTAGTAGCGATCGCTGTTCCTGGTAGTGTATATGAAAAGGTAATTTCTAACGCTCAAGAAGCAAAAGCCAGAGATTCCCGGTTAATTGGGATAACTTCTGTTAAAGATGGGGAAGCGGCGGAGATTTTTAATGATTTAATTCCGGTTTCTGAAGTTGAGGAAATTCTGTCTCCAATTCTCACGGTTATTCCGTTGCAATTGTTAGCTTATCATATTGCGGCGCGGCGGGGTTTGGATGTAGATCAACCCAGGAATTTGGCGAAATCGGTAACAGTTGAATAAATTCTAAGTAGGTCGGCGTTAAAAATTATCGTTGTGGAAAGACAAGAGGCAATACTTCGACTTCGCTCAGTAACCAGAGGCAAGAGGCAAGAGTGAAGAGGTTTTTGGAGATTTTACTTTTCTTTACACAATTTGGTTTTATTATGTTGACCCACTTAGCGCAATTTTACACAATAACAGGCTAAATTGTCTTTGGAGATGTCTAATGAATAAATTAGTGAAACAAGGATTAGTTTGGCTAGGTGCAGCTATGATTGCAGTTAGCTTAATAGCGTGTGATAGTTTGTTTGCTCCTCAAGGTGAGCTAGTGGAACGAGTAAGTGATGGTGATACATTAATATTGAAAAGTGCTGATGGTAAAAAGTTCACGGTGCGGTTTGCTTGTATTGATGCTCCAGAAATAGCGCATTCTCAGACAGAAAAGAAGAGTAAAATTACTCAAGATGTCAATCAGTTTGTTTGGGGTATGAAAGCGAAAACACGGATAGAGGAACTGATTAAACAAACAGATAATCGTGTAAAGTTAAATATTACAGATAGCGATCGCTATGGGAGAAAAGTTGCTGAAGTTCGTTCAAAAGATGGTACGTTTTTACAGGAAGTCTTGTTAAAAGAAGGATTAGCTAAAGTATATCGTCCCTATTTAAGCAAATGTCCTAGTAGGGATATTATTCAACAAGCCGAAGCACAAGCGCAAAAACAAAGGATTGGTATTTGGAGTGATCGAAAATTTATTGATCCTTGGGATTATCGGAAAGCAAATAATTCACATAGAATGAAGAGAACCACTGATCTAAAATACAGCGGTTTCCGCTCTTATGAGGTACAAAGTTGAATCATGAAACTCTTGTAGTGCGGGCATCTTGCCCGCTAGATAAGTACCTCATAACACCGGGAAGTGCTGTATTAAGCTGCTTTGTTCTGAGAATACAAATATTGTTGAAACTCGATAAATACTTCGCTGATATTAGCAACGCTTCCTAATTGTGTCACAGCATCTCTAACAGTATGATATTTCAACTCTAACAGTTGTGGTAATTTAGCCCGATCTAATTCCTCTACTCCATCTTTAATATATTGATCTAGAACAAAGTTCAAAAACTCCTGCTGTTTACCAATATATCGAGAGAAAATTAAGGATTTATGGGCTAAAACTCGTTCTTTGCGGCTAATAGGTGTGGAATCATAAGCAATATAAGCTAATACATCATATAAATCACTTTTTTCAGCATTAATTAACCGACTAATTTCTGTTAATTGTTCTGAATCATAACCCCTTTCTGATAAACCTGCTAATAGGGCTTTACGAGTATCTGGACGACTCCAAATAGTTCTTAATTCGGCTTCATTTTTGAATAATTCGGGAATTTCCCCAAAAAGACGTTCTATAAATTCTTCCGCGCTCATGGGTTTACCGTCTGGACTCCAAAAGCTGTAAGTATATTCATCTAGGGTAGTTTCGATTTGTCTGACTTTGAAGGGAGTTAAAAACCCGTCGTTAATGCCGTCTTTGAGGGCGTAGATATAAACTGGATCACCAAAATAAGCGTAGGTATCGGCGTTGTGTTCGCGTTTGGGGGTGGCTGTGAGTCCCAGTTGTACAGCGGGTGAGAAGTATTCTAATATGCCTCGCCAGGTGCTTTCGTCTTTTGCTCCTCCTCGATGGCATTCGTCAATAATGATAAAATCAAAGAAGTTGGGAGGATAGTCGTTAAATTTGGGAGTGGGATTACCTTCTTGATCTTTTCCGGTCATGAAGGTTTGGAAAATGGTAAAGAAGACGCTGCCATTTTTGGGGACTCGTTTTTTCTTGCGAATCTCTTCAGGGTCTATGCGGACTAGGGCATCATCAGGAAAGGCGGAAAAGGAATTGTAGGCTTGATTGGCTAAAATGTTGCGATCTGCTAAAAACAGGATTCGCGGGCGGTGTGTGGGTTTTTGACTGAGATTCCAGCGACTTTGAAACAGTTTCCATGCCAGTTGGAAGGCGATAAAGGTTTTACCTGTACCTGTGGCCATGGTTAATAAGATGCGGGTTTGTCCTTGGGCGATCGCTTCTAAAACATATTTGATAGCATTATGTTGATAATATCGAGCCTCCCACGTACCGCTTTTGTCTTCAAAGGGGATAGCTGCAAAAAGATCGCGCCATGTATTTGCTTCCCTTCGACTCCCTTCGACTTCGCTCAGGGCAAGTCGCTCAGGGAACTCATTAAAGGTGGCTTCCCATAGCTCATGGGGGGTGGGATATTGATTTATATAACTTTCTTTCCCGGTGTGCATATCTACTTGGTAGATGCCAATATCATTGGTAGAGTAAGCAAAGCGAGTTTGTAATTTTTCGGCGTATTTTTTCGCCTGTCCTAAACCTTCGGTGTCGGGTAAGTCGCGTTTTTTGGCTTCAATAACGGCGAGTTTTTCCCCACGATAAACTAATACATAATCGGCGATGTCTGCTTTTGCCCGTTTACTGTTGCCAATTAAACGACCAGGGGCGATGACTTCGCGGCGAATACGGCTATTTTCAATAACTCCCCAACCTGCGGCTGTGAGGGCAGGATCTATTAATTCGGCGCGGGTTTCTGCTTCGTTCATTATTTTTTGTCTGAATCAGGATTTCCAGGATTTGAGGATTTTCAGGATTGATTTACTTGTTTTCTGTCAGAAATAAATACTATTTGATTATATCAATAAACATCCTGTACATTTTTTGTCTGAGAGGATGTTTGAAAAGTCCCTCATGGTGTATCAAATATTTTTAGATCCCCCTAAATCCCCCTTGAAAAGGGGGACTTTGACTCTAGTTCCCCCCTTAGCAAGGGGGGTTAGGGGGGATCTGTAATTGCCTAAAATCACAGCCTAAAACTTTTCAAACACCCTCTGAATCAGGATTTCCAGGATTTGAGGATTTTCAGGATTGATTTCCTCGTTTTCTGTCAGAAATAAATACTATTTGATAATATCAATAAACAGCCTGGACATTTTTTGTCTGATAGCGTAGCGTGGCGTTAGCCATATCAGGATTTCCAGGATTTGAGGATTTTCAGGATTGATTTATTCGTTTTCTGTCGGAAATAAATACTATTTGATTATATCAATAAACATCCTGTACATTTTTTGTCTGAGAGGATGTTTGAAAAGTCCCTCATGGTGTATCAAATATTTTTAGATCCCCCTAAATCCCCCTTGAAAAGGGGGACTTTGACTCTAGTTCCCCCCTTAGCAAGGGGGGTTAGGGGGGATCTGTAATTGCCTAAAATCACAGCCTAAAACTTTTCAAACACCCTCTGAATCAGGATTTCCAGGATTAGAGGATTTTCAGGATTGATTTCCTCGTTTTCTGTCAGAAATAAATACTATTTTATAATATCAATAAACAGCCAGGACATTTTTTGTCTGATAGCGTAGCGTGGCGTTAGCCATATCAGGATTTCCAGGATTAGAGGATTTTCAGGATTGATTTATTCGTTTTCTGTCAGAAATAAATACTATTTGATTATATCAATAAACATCCTGTACATCCTTAAATCCTGAGCATCCTGATTCAGACAAAATATTTTTATCATCTTTTCTATTTTTCCCCTTTATCTGCGGTGAGTTCTCCTGTAAATGCTTTTTGTAGGATGGATTGTTTTAGTTCTTTTAATGCGGCGATTTTTTGGCGGTAGATGTTTTCGAGGCGTTGGGTTTCGGCTGATAGTTCGTCCAATTTGGTGACTATTTCTTGTTGTGCATATAATGGAGCGATAGGAATAAAAACGTTATTTAATTTTGTTAAAGTAAGCCTTGTTATTGCTGCACCATCAATATATCCTAGAAAATTTTTCCTACCTAAGTTGCTATTAGCATAATGTACAAGATATGTATTTAAAATCTGTGAAGAAGTTTTAAATACTGCAACACTTGATAATAAGGAAAATTCTTCTTCAAAATTATTAATTGCCGCAATACCTGCTGTTGCACCATCTTTTATATATAAAACATCACCTTTTTTTACAGGACATCTTGAATAAATTTTTTGATGGTCTTCCTCTGATATAAAAGTGATTTTAGTCAAATCTATATAATAAGGTTTAATGTTTTTGGCTGTTATATACATATACTTGCCATCTTCACTATTTTTTGGGGAAAAATGTGTTCCATCTTTTACTTGACATACATCCCCTAACTTCTTCTCTTCCCACCCGTCGCCTTTTTGGGTAAAGATTGAATTTAGATAACTTTCAAATAATTCGCGGGCATTAGAGAGGTTTTTTTCCGTATTACGAATCGCTCTATCAATCCCCTCAAATGCTTCATCTGCGATCGCCACAATTCGCTTTTGTTCGGGAAGTGGGGGAAAAGATATAATTAGTGGCTCAATATCATAGTTATTAATTTGAGGTATGGATGATCCACTTCCTAGTTTCCTCATGTCTATATTTAAGAAGTAAAAATACAAATACTTAGGAAGTAAAATATTTGATGGGATGACTCCCATAATATTTAAATCTGTACATATTGGTACAGAAGTTAATCTTTTCTTATTAGTTAGAATCGCTCCACCTCGTTTTGGAAAAATTGTCGTTCCAACTGGGAAAATAGAGTTTTCTTTAAGAGATTCTTGATTCAAGAATCGTGATGATGTAACAATTTCAGTATCATTTTCAGAAAGATTCATATCCGCAACTTTTAGGTATGGAATGTCTCCATAAGTTTCTTCAAGACTTTTGTTTACTGTTGTTCCACTCTTTAAAGTGCAAATTTCTCCTATCTTCTTTATCTGCCATTCTACTTTCATAACATCCCCCAATACTTACAACGACTAAAAATAATCAGATTTTTCGTCCAACTAATTTCTCTAACCAATGGTTGGAGATTTGGCTTATCCACATATTCACCGTAAAACTGGCGCATAAACCATAAATTTGCCGCCGAAAACCCATTCCGTCCTGGGAACTCACTTTGTAAATCTCGCGCTAGAGTTTCCACCACAGATTTACCCCAGGGGAAACGCATCTTATCAATAAGGACTATTTAATCTCAATAATGACCCAAAAATTCGCATTAACGTCTACTTATTGACAATGATTTAAACCATCACGATGACTCTCAAAAAATCAATCAAAGGATAAATACCGATTCCTTCGTTTATACACAAAAATGGTGTTTTGTCAATAAAATTTAGATGCGTTTCCCCTGAGATTTACCCCAGCCCAGGGTTTGCTGCTTGTGATGAATTAACTCGCCAATTTCCCAATATAGCCGCACTAATTCCCGATTTACACTGCGTAAAGCTGCCAATTGGCGATCGCGGATTCGCTGTTTAATCTCATAGCAGAAATTAGCATAATCCTGAGAACTTATCTCACTCACAACATCCCCCAATCAGAGCAAATATATTTCTAATCTTGTTCATAAGCAGCAATAAAATCATCCCGTGAGATACCAGATTGAGTACAGATACTTCTGAGAGTAGAACCTTTAATAAGTTTATGATTTGGTAAAGTTAAAGGAGTATTTGTGCCATCAGAATTTTGTCTAATCATAGAAATATGCTCTTTTTCTCGTACTATTGAAAATCCAAAACTTTCAAGCACCTTAATCACTTTTGCTTTAGGAGCATCAACCGGAAACTTTGTCATTATACCGTTGCCTCTGCCACAAAAGCCTCTAGTATTGAAGATTCAGATTCAAGCACCGATTCTCCAAAAGTTTCAATATGAAATAAAATAGCCGAACGCACATCATTTAAAGCCTCTTCATAAGTATCACCCTCACCCACTACAACCCCCTGAATACCTAAAGGATAAGCAACATAACCATCAGGGTGTTTTTCGACAATGATTTTGATATTTTTCATAGTACCTTAGAACAAAAAAAAGACACCAAAAATAAGCCTAACACAGTCCATCAACTGTTAACTGTCAACTGTAAAATACTTGCCAAAATCTCCGCACTTTCCCCATCCAAAACTGCAATTTCATCCAAAATTTCCTGGGGTTCTCGTAAAGCTACTTCCTCAGCCTTATGCGGATTTTTCACCGACAGATCAAAACTCTCCTGATCAATATCGGTAACATCCACCAACCAAGACTTTTCCGATTCCGAAAAAGTGGATTGTAACTCCACAAACTCCCGTAAATCATCATCATTCAGGGAATTAGTTTTCCCCATATTCCGCCCCGGATCTAATTGATAATACCAAATTTTCCGAGTCGCCATTTGTTCATTTATAGACTTCCCTTGATTAAAAATCGGTGTTGTCTGAATCGCGTCTACAGGTTCTCCCTTTTCAAAGAATAAAACAACAGTTTTCACCCCCGCCCCGATAAAAGTCCCCCCAGGACAATCTAAAATAGAATGTAAATTACAACTACTCAAAAGCTCTTGACGCAAAGCCCGCGAAGCATTATCAGAATTAGAAAGAAAGGTATTTTTAATAACTACCGCCGCCCTACCGCCAACCTTCAACATTTTGATAAAATGCTGCAAAAATAAAAACGCCGTTTCCCCAGTTTTAATATTAAAATTATTCTGTACTTCCTTCCGTTCCTTCCCTCCAAATGGCGGATTTGCTAAAATCACATCAAAACGATCTTTATCTTGAACATCACTAAGATTTTCCGTCAAAGTATTAGTATGAATAATATTCGGCGCATCAATGCCATGTAAAATCAAATTCATGATCGCAATGACATAAGCCAAACTCTTCTTTTCCTTACCCGTAAAAGTATTTTTCTGGAGTATTTCCAGTTGTTTAGTAGTTAATTTCCCCTGTCTTAAATAGTCGTAACTTTCACATAAAAAACCCGCCGAACCGCAAGCACCATCATAAATTTTTTCCCCAATTTTCGGCTTAACAACCTGAATAATTGCCCGAATTAAAGGACGTGGTGTATAATATTCCCCACCATTACGCCCCGCATTGCCCATATTCTTGATTTTCGCTTCATAGAGATGGGATAACTCATGTTTTTCCTGTTGGGATCTAAATCTTAATTCATCAATATATTCCAAAGCATCCCGCAAACTATAACCACTTTGAAACCTATTTTTAATTTCGCTAAAAATCTCGCCAATCTTATATTCTATCGTATCTGGACTAGTAGCTCGTTCCTTAAAACCCTGTAAATATGGAAATAACTTGCGGTTGACATAATCAATCAAATCATCACCAGTCAGCGCATGATTTTGATCTAATTTCCCATTTTGATCTTTAGGTGCAGCCCAAACAGACCAACGATGGGTTTCATCAATGATAAACTGATAGGAATCCCCCGCTAATTTGGCTTTGTCTTCTCTGTCCTGCTCCAAATCATCCAAATACTTCAAAAACAGTAGCCATGAAGTTTGCTCAGTGTAATCTAATTCTGTAGTACAACCTGCCTCTTTCCAGAGAACATCATCAATATTTTTAAAAGTTTGTTCAAACATTTAGCTTTATTCTAGAACTTCTATTATTAATAACTTGACTAAAATTCTACACCTACAAGGTTAAATAAAAATCTTAACCTTTGCGCCTTTGCTCCTTTGTACCTCTGCGCGTTCGCGCAGCGTGCCGTAGGCATAACATAATTTATACTGCCATAAATTGTTGTATAGTTAATTTATAATCAACGAGTTGCCTTTAAAAACAGCCACCACTACAGATAAAGTCTAAAATCGGGATGACTGGATTCGAACCAGCGGCCCCTTCGTCCCGAACGAAGTGCGCTACCAAGCTGCGCCACATCCCGCCACAAAAATGGCATTATAAAAAGATATTACCACAATCAGCAGAAAATAACAAACTTTCTCTTTTCCACAAAGGTCTTTGCTTGCTACCATAAGATTTGTATAACTAAAATGGTAAAAGTAGACTGTGACTGTAAAACCAGACTGGTTGCGAGTAAAAGCGCCTCAATGGGAGCGTGTTGGTAACGTTAAAGAAATTTTGCGGGATTTAGCCCTGAATACCGTTTGCGAAGAGGCTTCCTGTCCCAATATTGGGGAATGCTTCAACGCGGGTACTGCCACATTTTTGATTATGGGTCCAGCTTGCACCAGGGCTTGTCCTTACTGTGATATTGATTTTGAAAAGAAACCCCAAGCATTAGATCCCACCGAACCGACACGACTAGCAGAAGCAGTGCGGCGAATGCAGCTTAATCACGTCGTGATTACTTCCGTTAACCGAGATGATTTACCTGATGGTGGTGCATCTCAATTTGTCCACTGTATTAATGCTATTCATGAAGTTTCGCCTCATACAACAATAGAAGTATTAATTCCCGACTTATGCGGTAATTGGCAAGCTTTAGAAATCATTCTCCAAGCTAAACCAGAAGTAATTAACCACAACACAGAAACCATCTCCCGCTTATACCGCCGTGTGCGTCCCCAAGGAAATTATGAGCGGACAATGGAATTATTACAGCGCTCGCGCCAAATTTCTCCCAGCACTTACACCAAATCTGGTATTATGGTCGGCTTGGGTGAAACAGATGCAGAAATTTGCCAAGTCATGGAAGACCTACGAAGAGTAGATTGTGATATTTTGACAATTGGGCAATATCTCCAACCCAGTCAAAAACACTTACAAGTATCTGATTTTGTAACACCTGAGCAATTTGCCGCCTGGCAAACTTTTGGGGAAGAACTAGGATTTTTACAAGTTGTTTCTTCACCCTTGACAAGAAGCTCCTATCATGCAGAACAAGTCAGAGAATTAATGAAACGTTATCCCAGATAGTCAGTTGTTCGTTGTCAGTGGTCAGTGGTCAGTTGTTCTACCCCAATCACCAATCACCAATCACCAATCACCAATCACCAATGACCAATCACCAATTACCAAATTCAAAATCTGTCGTTATTCTTGGTGCGGGGGCTTGGGGTGCAGCCTTGGCTAAATTAGCAGCTATTAATGATTATCAGGTGCATTTATGGTCACGTTCTGACTCGCAACCTCTAGAAAAAGTATTAGAAAATAAAAATGCTCAAATAGTCTTGTCGGCTATTTCTATGAAAGGGGTCAGAGATGTGGCCTCTATGGTGCAATCTTGCCCCCTGTCTCCACAGACAATCTTTGTGACTGCAACTAAGGGACTAGAACCACAAACTACATACACACCTTCGCAAATTTGGCAAGCAGCTTTTCCTAATTCTCCTGTTGTGGTCTTATCGGGTCCGAATTTATCCCAGGAAATTGCCCAGGAATTACCAGCAGCAACGGTAGTAGCGAGTAAAAATACCAATGCTGCCCAAACAGTCCAATTGGTATTTTCCTCCAGTCGCTTTCGTGTCTATACTAACCCTGACCCTGTGGGCGTAGAATTAGGAGGAACACTGAAAAATGTGATAGCGATCGCCGCTGGTGTATGTGATGGGTTACACTTAGGCACAAATGCCAAAGCTGCCCTAGTCACCCGTGGGTTAACCGAAATGGTACGAATCGGTAATACTTTAGGTGCGAAAACGGAAACATTTTATGGTTTATCTGGTCTAGGGGACTTATTAGCAACCTGCAACAGCCCTTTAAGCCGTAATTATCAAGTTGGTTATCAATTAGCCAATGGACAAACGCTGCCTGGAGTTCTGGCAAATCTTCCAGGTACAGCCGAAGGTGTGAACACTTGTCGGGTATTAATGGAAATTGCCCAACAACGAGGTATTGCTATTCCCATTACTGAACAAGTTTATCAACTACTTGAAGGAGCAGTTACACCCAGACAAGCGTTAGATAAACTGATGATCCGAGATATCAAACCTGAATTTGATAATTTTCCCACAGAACAAATCTGGTAAATAAGGGAGAAATGCTGACAGGATAAGGTGTCCAATTAAAATTAAATGACTACCGCAAAATCCCTAGAAAAAATTTGTCAAATTGTCAGGAAATTACTTTTTGAGTGATGTAAATATGACTATGTAGTTTATAAACATCATCATAATTAGAAGTGAGTTTATAATCAGTTAAAAAAATAACCGTTAATATTCCTAAGCATGGTATTATTGACCAGTTAAATCATAATTGAAAATCTGGCTAAAGATTTCCATAGCTATTTGTTTAATCACACGGATACTAGCAACAAACGACTCATTGAAAATGTATTATTTCAAACTAGTAAACTGTGACGAAAATAACTATCCAGTTAAAACAGTCCAAAAGTTGATAAATTAAGTTTTCTCCTCTCCTCCGCGCTTGGACTAGTACAAAGTTTTGCAAAGAATTGTACATCGAAACCCAAACCGTGTTATTTGATGACGAGTTACGGAATAGCAACAGTTGATTAGATAACCGTAATTTTAGCTAACCATAATCTATTGTTACCTGGAGTAATTTGAGACATCATGCCAGCAACATCCTTTTATAAAAATGCCGCCCACGACGGGCAAAATCCTAGTCCACCTTTGGAGATTGAAATCAATAATGATGATGATTTGCCAGATTTAGACATGGCTGCGATTGAATCTGATTTAGCTTTAGCCGCGCAAAGTACCAGACGCAGTACCGACTTAGTGCGTCTCTATCTGCAAGAAATTGGCCGAGTCCGGTTATTGGGACGAGATGAAGAAGTTGCTGAAGCCCAAAAAGTACAGCGATACTTACGAATGCGATTAATGCTTAGTGCTGCTGCTGCTGAAGGAGATGCTGTAATTATCCCCTATTCGCGGTTAATGGAGGTACAGGAGCGGTTGAAAGCGGAATTAGGACACCGCCCTTCTTTAGAACGGTGGGCGACTACTGCGGGCATAAGTTTACCTGATCTTAAACCTACCCTAGCCAATGGCAAAAGACGCTGGGCCGAAATTGCTAATTTAACAGTAGAAGAACTAGAACAAGTTCAAACTCAAGGACTGCAAGCCAAATCCCACATGATTAAGGCGAATTTGCGTTTAGTGGTATCTGTCGCTAAAAAGTATCAAAATCGGGGTTTGGAATTGTTGGATTTGGTTCAAGAAGGGACTTTAGGTTTAGAACGAGCCGTGGAGAAATTTGACCCCACCAAGGGCTATCGTTTTAGTACCTATGCTTACTGGTGGATTCGTCAAGGTATTACCAGGGCGATCGCTACTTCTAGCCGGACTATTCGCCTGCCTGTTCATATTACCGAAAAGCTCAACAAAATTAAAAAGGCGCAACGGAAAATTGCCCAAGAAAAAGGTCGTACCCCGACTTTAGAAGACCTGGGAATTGAGTTAGATATGACACCTGCCCAAGTCCGGGAAGTATTATTGAGAGTTCCTCGTTCTGTGTCTTTAGAAACCAAGGTAGGGAAGGATAAAGATACTGAATTAGGAGAATTGTTAGAGACTGATACGATTACTCCAGAGGAGATGTTAATGCGGGAATCTTTACATAAAGATTTGCATAGTCTTCTAGATGATTTAACTGGTCGGGAACGTGATGTGATTTTAATGCGCTTTGGCTTATCCGATGGTCATGCTTACTCTTTAGCAGAAATTGGCCGCGCCCTTGATTTATCACGGGAAAGAGTCAGACAAATTGAATCCAAGGCTTTGCAAAAACTCCGCCAACCCAAACGCCGTAACCTAGTCCGCGACTATCTAGAGTCATTAAGTTAGGAGGCAGAAGGCAGGGGGCAGGAGGCAGGAGGCAATAGAAAGATATTTTCTACTGACAACTGACAATCAGCAAATATTCTCAATAGGCAATGATTGTTGCAAATCAACCCCAACATTTGTTATATTCTCAATTAATGAGCTTTGTTGAGAAAATTTAGTATGACTGTCTACACAACTGGTTCACTCAAGGCGGAATTAAACGACCGTGGCTGGCGTTTAACTCCACAACGCGAAACAATTCTGCATATTTTTCAAGAACTCCCCCAAGGTGAGCATTTAAGCGCAGAGGATCTATATCATCGCTTAGAAGCTGACAGTGAAGGAATTAGTTTATCAACTATTTATCGCACTTTAAAGTTGATGGCGAGAATGGGGATTTTGCGGGAGTTGGAATTAGGTGAAGGGCATAAACATTATGAAATTAATCAGCCTTATCCCCATCACCATCATCACTTAATTTGTGTCCGCTGTAATGCGACTATTGAGTTTAAAAATGACTCAATTTTAAAGATTGGCGGAAAAACAGCCCAAAAAGAAGGTTTCCATTTATTAGATTGTCAAATGACAATTCATGCTGTATGTCCTAAGTGCCAAAGGGCATTAATGCCTATTTAGATAACTAGGAACTTGGTATTATAGGGTTCCTTTTAGGAACTACGGTCAGAAACGGTAAGTTCTACCGAGATTGCCTGTGGAGCGGAAAAACCTCTTAGAAGCCATTCTAAGACCGTGATGAAGCAGGAAGTAAACACTAAGGTTATCGCTGTCCAGATGTGTCTAGACTTTGGTAATTTTGGGTAAGTTTTATAGAACGGATAGACATCTGCAATTTTGGAAGATGAATCAAGTAGTGCGGGAATCTAACTGCATTGAAAAAGCGGGATTAAAAACTTCCGCTTTTAACATCTTTAAGGCTGATACCATAAAATTCTTGAGCGCGACTAATTGCTTTTTTGGTATCAGATGCCATCATGCCGTTGATTTGACCTTTATAGAAACCTTTTTCATGTAGTCGTCTTTGAATTTCTAAAGTGGTAAAATCACTTTTGGCAGAATTTTTAACTAAACTATATAACTTAGAACGGGTGGTTTGTCCAGCCATACCACTAGCTTCTAGTTTGTGCTGTTTTTGAAAGCGATTTACAGCATCAACTGTGTTAGAACCATAGTAACCATTGGGCTGATTTTTTAAGAATCCGGCTATGATTAATTGTTCTTGGAGAATTCTGACGGCTTCACCGCGATCGCCTAAACTAAGTGTATCTTGATTATCTGATTTTTGGGAAGTAGTTATGTCATTTTCATCAGTCACCGCTGGTAATTTCGCTAATGTGGATTTACCAACAATGCCATCAACTGTGAGGTTATAAGCTTTTTGGAATCGTTTGACAGATTCTTGAGTAATTGGACCAAAAATCCCTGTGGAATTGCCATAATAGAAACCAGCGATTTTCAAGCGTTCTTGTAAAACTTTGACATCGGCACCTTCATCACCTTTAACAAAGAAATTGGGGTTTTTGCGTTTGTTGCTTACAGAAATGATATTATGTGGCGTAGTGAGGGTTGTAGGGGCTGTACTGATAAATTGTTTGTTGCTTTTTTCAACCTGAGATGTCGAATTTTGTGCTAGATTTTTCACAACATCACCGTTATTTTCGGTTTCAACCTGAGATGTCGAATTTTGTTCTAGATTGCCGACAGAATTGCTGTTATTTTCGGTTTCGAGTGCGAAAACACTACTAACACTATTAAGAATAGATAAAGTAAGAACCAGAGGAATCATGTATTTCCACGCATTGCTGGAAAAGAGTTGCCAATTTGGTGCTGCTGCTTTTTTGAATAAAGAACTGAGAGATATTAACTCAGTGGTTTCTATGTCTTCATTGGCAAAGGCTAAATGTAAATACGCAAGGTTTTCCATGTTCGTTTCCTAAATTAAATTATTTTTCTTCGATAGTTGCTTCTGCCTGATGGACTAAATTGCGGAGATTTTCTAAAGTTTGTATACTTACATCTTGCCATAACCCGCGCTGATTTGCTTCTAGTAGTCTTTCTGCAATATCGCGTAATGCCCAAGGATTTTTATCTTGGATAAATTCACAAACGGCAGCATCTTCTAAATATGCTTCAACAACACCTTGATACATATAATCTTCAACACATTGGGCGGTAGCATCGTAAGCGAAGAGAAAATCTACGGTTGCAGCCATTTCAAATGCACCTTTATAACCATGACGCATAACTCCAGCTATCCATTTAGGATTAACCACGCGAGAACGATAAACCCTGGCAATTTCTGAACTAAGTTGACGGACTTTGGGCTGGGATGTGTTGGAATTATCACCAAAATAAGTTTCAGGATTTTTACCTTGAAGAGAACGCACCGCTGCGGTTAAACCACCCTGAAATTGATAATAATCGTCGGAATCGAGTAAATCATGTTCTCGATTGTCTTGATTATGCAGGACAATTTGCATTTGCTTCAAGCGTTGTTCAAAAGCTTCCACATTATTGCTCCCTGTTTCCTGACTAGAGGAGTAGGCGTAAGCACTCCAATTTGTGTAAGCTTGGGCTAAGTCCTGATCATTTTCCCAGTTTTGGGAGGCCATTAGTCCTTGGAGTCCTGCACCATAAGCCCCTGGTTTTGAACCAAAAACGCGATATTGCGATCGCTCGGCTGCTACTTCTAAAGATAAACCTTCTTGAGTCCATTGTTCAGTTTCTTTGCGAACTGTATCTGCTAGAGGATTTTGATCTGCTGGTTCATCTAAAGCCGAAACCGCTTTCACAGCTTGATCAAATAAGGTGATTAAATTAGGAAAAGCATCCCGGAAAAAGCCAGAAATTCTCAGGGTGACATCCACACGGGGACGACCGACAATGGATAAAGGTAAAATTTCAAAATCTACTACTCGTCGCGCTGCACCATCCCAAACGGGTTGAACACCAAGTAAAGCTAAAGCTTCGGCTATATCATCACCACCAGTCCGCATGGTAGCTGTCCCCCACAGGGATAAACCCAGGGTTTTGGGATATTCTCCATGTTCTTGGGTGTAGGTTTCAATCAGGGTTTCAGCGGCTTTTCTGCCAATATCCCAGGCAGTTTCTGTGGGTATGGCGCGAATATCAACGGCGTAAAAGTTTTTACCTGTGGGCAGGACTTCCGGGCGGCCGCGGGTGGGTGCGCCAGAAGCACCGCTCTTGACGTATTTGCCATCAAGTCCCCGTAATAGGTTGGTGGTTTCTTCGCTGGTTTTTCGCAGGGCTGGGAGGAGTTTTTCACTGATCCAATTTTGGGTTTCTGTTCCCTCGATTATTTGTTCTACTAAGTGGGCTGCTTCTATTTCTAGGAGTTCGATGACATCGCCGATGATATGACAGGATTTAAGTTTCGCGCAAAGGCGCAAAGGAGCAAAGTGGGTTATCGGTGGGGTGAAGGGGGTTGAGAGGTTGTCTGTGAGGGGGTCTATGTCTATTTGCCATTGTTTGGCGATCGCTCTGGTAATGCCGATATAATGGCGGTTGGGGATGCGGGCGATCGCTACTATTAAGTCTCGCAGTTGTGTTCCTTGGGGACATTGGCCGAATATGTGTAAGCCGTCACGGATTTGGGCTTCTTTGAGTTCGCACAAGTAACCGTCTAGGGAGTTTAAGATTAAGGTTTCAAAGTTGGTGATGTCTTTGGGGTTGGTAATTCCTAAGTCTTTATATAGGTTTTCTTTGATGACTAATTCTTGAATACGATCTCGTATTGTTGGTAAACGGGAAGGATCTAAACTTTCGGCTTCGTAATATTCATCAATTAGGTTTTCTACCTGTTGCAATGGTCCATATAATTGGGCGCGGGTCATTGGTGGGGTTAAATGATCAATTATTACGGCTTGGGCGCGTCTTTTTGCCTGTGAACCTTCTCCTGGATCATTAACAATAAATGGATATAAATGGGGCATTGGTCCCAAGGCAATTTCTGGATAACAAGTATTAGATAAAGCGACACTTTTTCCCGGTAGCCATTCTAAGTTGCCATGTTTGCCGACATGAACTATGGCATCAGCATGAAAAGATTCTCGTACCCAATAATAAAAGGCTAAATAATTATGAGTTGGTTCTAAATCTGGCGCATGATAATTTAAACTAGGGTCGAGATCATAACCTCTTGATGGTTGAATACCGACGAAAACATTACCAAATTGAATTCCAGAAATGGGAAATGGTGATTGGTGATTGGTGATTGGTGATTGGGAAAAATTTTCTCCCCAACGTTCGATAATTTGTTTTTGAATGTTTATAGGTAGGGTAGAAAAATAGTTTTTATATTCTGTTGTTGATAAACTTTGGTTGATTGGTTTCCAATCTTTTCCTTCTGGATCATTGGTAACGCTGGATGTGAGAATTTGAATTAATTCGTCTCCGGTTTCGGGAATACTTCGACTTCGCTCAGTACAAGTATTTCCCAGTTCATAACCAGCTAATTTTAAAGCTTTGAGAATTTCTACACAACTGGCAGGAGTGTCCAATCCTACGCCGTTGGCGAGGCGGCCGTTGGTGTTGGGGTAATTTGCTAAAATTAGGGCTATGCGGCGTTCTTGGGGCTGTTTTACCCGCAATCGTACCCAGTTTGCAGCCAGTTGGGCGACAAATTCAATGCGATCGCTCACAGGTTCATAAACTACGACATCGGTTTCTAGTTTATGATTCCGAGTTTGCAAAGTTTTGAAAGACACAGCCCGGCTAATAATTCTCCCGTCTACTTCTGGTAATGCCACATTTATCGCCATATCACGGGGTGTTAAACCTTGTGATTGTGATTCCCATTGTTCAACGGAACTAGCGGAAAGAATTACTTGTAAAACAGGTACATTTAATTTTTCCCAAATTTCAGTTTGTGGTGTTTCTGTTTCTAAACTTGCTAGGGAAAAACTAGTAGTATTCATCAATAAACTAACATGATTATTATTTTCTTCTGCAAACAATTCACATAACTTATCGCTGACACCAGGTTCACGTAATGAAGAAACAAAAACAGGTACAGGTTGTAAATTTTTCTCTATTAAAGCATTACATAAAGCATCAATAACTTTGGTATTTCCTGCTAAATAATGAGCGCGATAAAACAAAATCCCAACTTTAGGCTGATTCTTTCTTTCTTCTTCTTTCTTCTCCTGACTCCTCTCATACAATCCCACGCGGGGAACAGATTGGGGTGCTGGTGGATTAAATGCTGTTGATAGGACTGTATCAGTGATAAATTGCAACGCGTTGAAGAAATTTTCTATGCCACCTTCTTGAAAGTATTGCCAAATTTTCTGAACAATTTCTTGAGAAACTGTAGATTTGGAAATAAGATCAGGATCAAATCCGTCATCCCCTGGCATCACAATCAAAGTTGTGCCATTACGTTGGACAATTTCCTGGACTACTTCTAAACCATAAGCCCAGTAGGAACTTCCTCCTATGAGACGAAGCACAATTATTTGGGCAGATTCTAAAACTTGCTCACCATAAGCATCTATACTTATTTGTTGCTGTAGTTGTAATAAGTTGGCTACTCGGAGTTCAGGGAATTCTCTAGGTAATTTGGGAACTACAGCCGCTAGGGTTTGAATATCAGTATCGGCTGCTGTAATCAACACGAAAGGGGCGGGAGTTTGTTCGAGGAAAAATAAACCTTCAGACTGATTTAATCCGCCTGGTGTGGCGCTGATTCTGTGCATAGTTGGTAATTAATAATGGAAATTTTGAGTTTAAAACTTGGGCTTTTTTACGTTATTTTTAAATAAGGCAATAAATAAATTCATCAGTAAATATTAGTTTAACATTGATAACAGCTTGCAAATTTATCTGATAAATTTAAAACCATACTCAGTAATTTATAGTAATCCCTGATGGTCAAAAAAGCCGATATCAGCACTAAAAAATTAATCAGCCTCAGTCCCGAAAATTGGGTAAAATGGGTGACACAAATCCCCGACATTACCACCGGAGAAATTCTTAATTCCGAATTTCAATGGATAAGCAGAGAAAGTGATGTATTAGTCAAAGCCACCAGTCCCCAGTACGGCGAATTCCTTGTTCTCAATGAGTTACAATTACGGTATAAGCCAGAAATGCCCAAAAGAATGCGGGCTTATGCGGCATTAGCAGAGGAAAAATATGATCTTCCCACATACCCTGTATTAATTAACATTCTCAAAGAAAGTGAAACAGAAATTCCCAAACGCTATGAATCAGAGTTTGCTGGCTTACAAGCGCGACAAGACTATCATGTGATAAATCTTTGGGAAGTTGATGTAAAAATAGCTTTGAGTCAACCTATTCCCTCGCTGCTTCCCTTTGTACCAATTCTCAAAGGTGGTGGAGAAGAATCAACAGTTAGACAAGCATTGCAAATGCTTCGTGCTGATGAAAAATTAAGCCAGTTGGAAACAGTTATGGCTTTTTTTGCTACCTTCGTATTAGATAGCGCCTTAGTTCAACAAATTATGAGGTGGGATATGGCAATATTACAAGAGTCTCCTTGGTATCAACAGATTTTCAGAGAAGGTGAAAAACGGGGTGAAAGACAAGCTATACTGTCATCTATTGAACTAAGTTTAGAGATAAAATTTAGTCAAGAAGGTTTACAATTTATGCCCAAAATATCACAGGTTGCTGATTTAGAACGGTTAAAAAACATCCAAAGGAGCATTTTAACTGTCAATAGTCTTGATGAATTGCGGGAATTTATGCAAAGAAATTAAACTTCTGCTTTCACATTAGTATTCCCCCTTTGGTTGGGGGAATAATTTATATAGATATTAATTTAATGAACAAGCATCTCGGACATATAAAGCTCAAAAGCAAATTGACTTAATAAAGTCCTCAAGTTCATAAAAATCTATAGAATCTAAATCTTTTGGATAAATCATTAACGTCAGTTTTCTGGTAATAAATTCTCTTTTTGATGCCACTACGAATGAAGTTATTATCAGCTTAGATAGCTGCATTCGAGAAAAACCACTACGAGCCAGATCAGAACCTATAATTGGTATTACTACATCTGTCCCGTGGGATTTCAGACGAACTTCTTGCCAGAGGTTATCTAGCGAAGTTGAAATATAATCAGAATTTGACTTGACTGTTAAATTATTTCTCATCTATCCGTAGGCAGTTAGGAAATAGCGTTTTTCATAAGAACCAAGCGTGATTGTAGTGCCAATGGGATAACGCCAAGCTTTCCCACGTTTTTTATCAGGGTCTAAGTTGCGATTACCAATGTATTCTTGAAGAGCAGTTTCAATATCTACATCTAGCTCATCCTGTTTACCTTTGTAAATTTGTTTGAGAAATTGACCTTGAACGCTAGAGGATTTAATAATTTCTCCCAGTTCAGTATCAAAAACATCATTAGCTCCAATAACTATTAAAATTATTTTCATACCCGTAGTATTGGCAGCATTCCATTTATAACTTTGCTCTCTGATGATTTTTTCTTCTTTTTCAACATCTCTGGGACTAGCAATGAGAACTCGATAAACTTTAGCTTCTACTGGCATATACAAGAGAGGATGAGATTATTATATAAATAATACACAAAATAGGTATTTACAATGAAATAAAATTTAAATAGTAGGTTTAGAGCTTATGTTCATGTACGACAATACAATTGACATACCACTATGCCAGCATATTTGTACTTTGGTGAAGACTAATTCTTTCTGAGTCGCGCCATTAAAAGAATGCGATCGCACAGTCTAGATCAACAATGGGTAAACTTTAACTATACAGAATACCCCCATAACCTAAAGAAGCCATTGAACAAGAAAGTCAGGTCACAGATGCTATAATTGGATTATTCTGTGAAGAATTAGGAATTAAACCGCCGTTTTAATGGAGGATTTTATGCAAGTTAAAATTGAGTTACCTGATGAATTGGGAAAACAACTTTTGGAAATGCCTGATATGCAGCTATTAATACAGAAAGCTGTGGAAAAAATATTATTAGAAGAGCAAAGCAGACGAGCCACCCATGATTTATTAGTTGAACAGAGAGAATTGTTACACCAAACTAGCAATGATGAAATTTTGCCAATTACGCGATCGCTAGTTGGTATATTGAAAGGTTATCATGTTGATGTAGCAGACTATAAAAAACATTTAGAGGAGAAGTATCTTTGAAAATTGTATTTGATACCAATATTGTTCTTGATATTTTGCTAGAGCGTGAGCCTTTCGTTAGCTTCTCTATTAATTTATTTAATGCTGTTGAGCAGCAAATTATTCAAGGTTATCTTTGTGCGACAACGATAACTACGATTGATTATTTGTTAACTAAATCAATAGGAAAGCAGTCAGCCAAGGTTTCTATTAATCAATTGCTTAATTTATTTGCGATATCGGAGGTTAATGATGTGATATTGAAAGCGGCGATAAATTCAGATTTTCCTGATTTTGAGGATGCTGTTTTATATCATTCAGGCATTTATGCGGGTGTTGATGGTTTTGTAACTCGAAATAGCAAGGATTTTAAAACTGCTAGTTTGCCTATTTATAGTCCAACTGAATTACTCAGCATTATTCAAGAAATAAAGCATTACTGACAGTATTTTATTACAACTTTTAGACAATATCAAACATGACTAATTTACCAAAAGGATTAATCGTTTCCTGTCAAGCGCCTGTAAACTCCCCATTACATGATCCTTATGTAATTTCCGCAATGGCACAAGCAGCAGTGAATAATGGGGCTGTAGCAGTGAGAATTGACACACCTATTCATATCGAAGCGGTGCGGAAAAAAGTCCAAGTTCCCATTATCGGACTTTGGAAACAAATAATCACAGGTTCTGATGTTTATATTACACCACAGTTTCATCATGCTGTGGCCGTAGCTGAAGCAGGTGCTGATATTATTGCCATAGATGCTACTACTAGAAATCGTCCTGGTGATGAAAAGTTAGCAGATATTATTAATTTGATTCATCAGCAATTAAATCAGCCAGTTATGGCAGATGTAGATACCTATGAAGCTGCACAATTAGCTGTGAATGCAGGTGCAGATCTTGTGGGAACTACTCTATTTGGCTATACTGCCCAAACTAAAAATTTCTCTCCTCCTGGTTGGGAATTACTCACCCAAATCATCGAAAATCTTGATACTTTTGTGATTTGTGAAGGAGGTGTTTCTTCACCAGAAATGGCGAGAAAAGCCTTAGATTTGGGGGCTAATGCTGTGGTTGTGGGTGGGGCAATTACCGGAATTGATTTGTTAGTTAAAGCTTATATTTCTACATTAGAAAATTAAACTTACAGCACTTCCCGGTGTTATGAGGTACATATCTAGCGGGCAAGATGCCCGCACTACAAGAGTTTCATGATTCAACTTTGTACCTCATAAGAGCGGAAACTGCTGTATCTGTAAGAGTTTAGCAATGTTCATTGGTGTCAATTTAAGCTCAAATCTTTACCATATCTCGTTCCTAGACTCTGACTAGGAATGCAGTTGATGAGGCTCTGTCTCTAATCTTATTGAAGGCAGAGCCTTCTAGCCCACATTCCCAGCCAGAGACTGGGAACGAGATAACCCTCATTTCTCCGTGACCTCTGTGCCTCTGTGGTTCGTTATTCCCTGGCGTGTCTGATTTCATCTCTATTTCATCTAAGGTTGGCATCCTTAGAGATGAACAGTATTTGGTTATTAATGATGGTTACTTGCTCCCCAGAACTAACCCTGAAAACTAGCTTACCAGCATCACCGCTATTTGCCACGGTGACAGAAGCATTAGGTAAAGTTCCCATTGTCCGATTAAATCGAATTCACCCAAGTTGTGAAGATCATCATTTATATCTCAAACTAGAATCTTGTAATCCTGGTGGGAGTATTAAGGAAAAAAATGCGGCTTATCTGGTGAATGAAGCCGAAAAACAAGGTTTATTGCGCTCAGGTGGGACAATTGTTGAATCTAGTTCTGGTAACTTTGGGATTGGGTTAGCAATTGTAGGCGCAACTAAGGGATACAGGGTGATGATTGTGATTGATGCCAAAACCCCTGTAACAATGCGAAGAATGCTTACTGCTTATGGTGCAGAATTGGTAGAAGTGCCTTTGAGTGAGGCTGATAGTCAGGGTTCAATGCAGGTAGCAAGAATGGCAAAAGCCCAGGAATTAGCTGCAAATATTGCTGGTGCTTGGTATCCCTGTCAACATAAAAATCCTAGTAATACTGATGCCCATGCAATTTGGACAGCGCGGGAAATTGAAGCTGCTTTTGGCGGTGCGCCGGATGCTATAGTGATTGGAGTCAGTACAGCCGGACAGTTAGGCGGTATCAGTCGCTATTTTAAACGGTATTATCCCCAAACAAGAATTATCGGTGTAGATGTGGCAGGATCGGCAATTTTTGGGACTCCCAGACACCCCTATAAGATGACTGGACTGGGTTTATCTTTCGTTCCCCCCAATTTTGACCCGCAAATGTTAGACGCGGCTTATAGCGTGGATGATGGTTTGGCGTTTTCTGTTTGTCATGGTTTGGCTAAACAGGAAGGTATGCTTTTAGGTGCTTCCACTGGTGCAATTGTGGCTGCTGCTTTAGCAGATGCCCGAAGATTTACTAAACCCCAAACTATGTTACTACTTAATCCTGACCGGGGCGATCGCTATTTGGAAACAGTTTACAATGCCGATTGGTTAACAGCACAAAATATCAACATCCTTCAACATTCCCATCTCACCGCAGCAATTACTAATCTTCTACCTGTACCATTGGATATTGTTGGTAGGAGTCAAGAGTGAAATTACAAGAATCTCAATCAGTTAGTTTAGGGACTTTATGGCGGGAATTTTTGCCTTTATCCCTCAGTGATGTAACTATGGCCTGTGGTGATCCGATGATGACTACTACATTGGCTCATCTTCCTGATGCTCAAATTAACTTAGCGGCTGTAGGTATTGCTAAATCTTTGGCGATATTTTTTGAAAGTCCAATTATTATGATTTTGCACGCTGCTAATGCTTTAGCGGGTTCTCAAGATTCACGCAAGGCATTGTGGCGATTTACATTATTGGTAGGTGGAGGATTAACTTTTTTATTAAGTTTGTTGGGACTACCGATCATATTTAATTTTGTCGGTGTGAGTCTGTTGGGTATTCCCTCGGCAATGTTAGCTACAGTTAGTCAAGTATTATTACTAATGGGAGGTTGGCCATTTGCGATCGCTTGGCGGCGTTATTTTCAAGGACTATTAATTTATCATGGTCAGTCCGGTGCTGTGGCTAAAGCTAGTATTTGCAGGTTATTGACTTTAGCCGTAATCCTCACATTCGGGTTTTTCTACCAACTATCTGGGGGCGTAATTGCTGGCTTGGGACTTATGGGCGGGGTGATAGTCGAGGCTATCGTTGTGACAATTTTTGCCCGTCGCAGTGGGGCAATTTTACCACCACAAATAGAACAACCTAATTTACCCCGCAATTTAGCACAGGTATGGAAATTCTATCTCCCCCTAGCTAATTCGATGATGGTGGTTTGGGGCGGAAGGGCGATATTAATTAGCATTCTTGCCCGCGCTGAAGATTCGACAATTGCTATTGCTGCTTGGTCTGCGGCTTGGGGATTAGTTCTGGTAATTGCCAATTCTACCCGGATGGTACAGCAAATGGTGATTAAATATCGTCATCAAGTGAGCGATAAGCAATTACTGACTTTTGCTATGAGTGTGGGTGCTGCTTGTTCCAGCCTACTATTATTAATGAGTGTAACACCTATCGGCGATCGCATTGTCCAAAGTTTTATCGGCAATGATCTTACCTTAGCTAAAAGTATTAAACCTGTACTTTTGATTTGTGCAATTGTGCCATTATTTGTGGCCTTACAGAATGCAATTCAGGGGTTTTTAGTCAGTGAAAATCGGACAGGTCATGTGAATCTATCTACATGGTTGGGAACAGGAACTTTATTAATAATTTCCACTTTTGCTATTAACAAAGGTATGAATGGCGCAATGGCCGCTGCTATTGCCATGATTACATCTATGTTAGTTGAAATTAGCTGTTTACTTTGGAAAAGAGTGGCAAAATTACAGTAAATGTACTGCCATTATTTACATCACTTTGTACTTCTAATTTGCCTTTGTGATTTTGGACAATTGCTAAAGCGATCGCTAAACCTAATCCAGATCCTCCTGTATGACGAGAACGATCTGCATGAACTCGATAAAAGCGATTAAAAATGTGGGGAATATCTGAAGTAGGAATACCAATACCTGTATCTTTGATAGTAATTAAACCTTGATGATCATTAGTTGTCAGATTAATTTTTACTTCCCCAGATTCAGGAGTGTATTTAATAGCATTACTAACTAAATTCAACAACATTCGATAAATTTGACCTTCATTACCTTGAATATAGAAATAAGATTCAATCGGAATATTACTAGATAATAAAACTTGGGCATTCATGGCTACTGGCATTAATTCTTCTTCCACATCTGCCACTAAATCATTTAAACAAATTTCCTGCCATTTTGCTTCTTGTAAACCACTTTCTACCCTAGACAATAATAACAAATCCTGGGTTAAAGTTACTAATCTTTTGATTTGTCTCTCCAAAGCTTTTTGAGTTTCTTGATTAATTGAATTTGTTTCGACAATTGTTTGTAAAGATGTAATCGGAGTTCTTAATTCATGGGCTGCGTCAGCCGTAAATTTTTGTAATTGTTGATAGGATTTTTCAATTGGTCGCATAGCTAAACCTGCTAACCACCAACCAGCACCACCAATTAAGATCATAGAAAAGGGAACACCCAATCCTAATAACCAATGTAGACTATTCATATAGTCATTTAATCGTTGTATAGATCGCCCTACTTGTAAGTATCCCCACAATTGATTCCCTTTGATTTTTAAGGGCATTAAATGTAAATGATATAGTTCACCATTGCGATTTTGAATATCGTAAGAATGATGAATTTGTAGATTAGGAGGAAACTCATCGGGATTATTACCAATAGCTGCAATTACTTCTCCTGATAGTGTTAAAAACCGGAGATAATATCCTTCTGATAATAAACCCAGTAACTCTGATTCTGATTTAATTGGTAAACAAGATTTTTGTTTAAAACAAATTCCTGGCAAAGATTTCTGAGTTGTAATAGATAATTCTCCAGGAACTTTTAACTCTGTCTTTAATTTATCCTCAAATACCTTGCCAAAAACTTCTAACTCTCGATCAACAGTGCGAGTAAAAGCTTGAATCATCACAATATGAGCAACATAACCACATATTAATAAAGTTGCACCCATCACACCAGCATAGGTAAAGGCTAATTTTAACCGAGAATTATTAAAGATTGAATTATTATTCATCTAATTTGATATTTTGTAAATATAAGATCCCCGACTTCTTTTTTTATCTTGTTAATAAATTATCAATTAATGTCAGAAGTCGGGGATCTCAACCCTGGTAACACACCATCCATTATCCACAAAAACGATAACCAAAACCTCGCATAGTTTCAATAGCTTTAGGAAAACCACATTCTAATAATTTGCGTCTTAGTAATCTCACTTGTGCAGCCACAACATTACTCACTGTATCACTTTCAAAATCCCACAATCTAGCGCGAATTTGTTCATGAGTTAGGATTTGTTGAGGATGCTGCATTAAATATTCTAGTAGTTGAAATTCTTTGGCTGTAAGGATAATTGGTAAAGAAGGTTCTAATCCTAAATTCACAACTGAAAAATTACTATAATCTAACATTAATGAACCTATTTGTAATTGCGGTGGTTGGAAATTTGGTAATCTTCTTTGTAATGCCCTTACCCGTGCCAATAATTCTGCCATCCCAAAAGGTTTAACAAGATAATCATCAGCACCCGCATCTAAACCCGTAACCCGATCATTCATGCTATCTCTAGCTGTTAATAGCATAATTGGTAATTGATTTTTTTGCCCTCTTAATCTTTGACATAATTCCAATCCTGATAACTTGGGTAACATCCAATCTAAAATTGCAATTTCATACCTTTGTGGTACTGTATTCAGATAATCCCAAGCCGTTTGTCCATCTTCAACCCAATCTACTATATAATCACGCTGGGTAAGAGCATGATGAATACTAGTTCCTAAATCATGTTCATCTTCAACTAATAATAACCGCATATATAAAAGGTATATTTAATAATACTAATTATTAGGGTGAATCAGATATGAAACTTTATCAAATTTACCTCAATTATCGAGTCGAAAACACCCTAAAATTTTCGAGTCCGGTTTTCACAATGTTTTACAGAGGCTGGGACTTATACCAATTTTGATACCATTGTTCCATCTGCCTAATTTCCGCTGTTTGACTTTTAATGATAGACTTGGCTAAATTACGGATTTGTGGTTTGGTAGTTTTTTTAGCAATCATCTGCGACATTTGTACAGCCATCCGATGATGAGGAATCATTTGACGGATAAATTCTTGGTCAAAATCTGGTGCATTTTTTAATGTTTCTAAATCCATATTCATGCACTGCATTTTGCAATTCATCGGCATTTTCATCATGTCTGGGTTCATCTGTTGTCCCATATTTCCATGATTTGCCATCATTCCTTGATCAGTCATAGCCATTACAGGTACTTCTTTACCGTACCATTTCTTATACCAGGTTCGCAGTTGTTCAATTTCGCTGGTTTGATCTTTTTTAATAGCAACCGCGAGGTTCTTAATTTCTGGATGTTGTGCGCGAGTGAATGCGATATCAGCCATTTCTACTGCTTGCTGATGGTGTGGAATCATCATTTCGATAAAATGCTGATCTGTTTGCATCATCATCCCTTTTTTGGGGGGATTAGCTTGTTTAGATGAATGATGAGAACTGTGTTCAGAATTGGGACTTTGTGCTTGTGTGTTACTGACGAGTAATAATCCACTCACAGCACTACTACTTACTAACCCAATCAAACCATAAATTAAATTTTTGCTTTTCATAACTTGTTTTTCTTTGAGAATATGAAGATTTAATAGTAAAAGTCATCAAACCTAACTATTGCAAATACTTTCACCCAGTTATGTGTTTAACTGTAATTATAGCTTTTCATGGCAGTATGAAATCAAGATGAAATGTTTTGTGATATTAACATTTCTTAATAAAACAAACATCTATCAAATTTCAGCGGTTAAAAATTATCATTTCATTACCCACCACTGGACTCCGGGCAATTATTTTCTCTTGAAAATCAACAACTTCTAAATGGATAAAATTCAGTTCTTGAGAACGTTGTAATATTTCCGCAGCTAGTTTATCCTGTTGGGATTTTTCCAGGTTATACCAAATATCACTAATTTTCACAGTTAAATCACTAGTACGGAAATTAGCTTGAAGAGGTTTTATGAGTTGAGAAATAATATTTTTGTCTTTGGTATTCTTAACAGAAACGCTAATTTCTGAAAACTGATTTTCAATTGCTGCTAGTAAAGCTTGTTCAGGTGTTAATTCAACAACTGGAATTGGAGTTGGTTCAGTTTCTATAACTGGAGTTGGTATTGCTTCCGGTTCTATAACTGGAGTTGGTATTGCTTCCGGTTCGACAACTGGAGTTGGTATTACTTCCGGTTCGACAACTGGGGTTGGTATTACTTCCGGTTCTATAACTGATTTTGGGGGGATAACTTCCTCTACTGGGGGAACAGTTGCAACTTCAGCAGATTTAGGAATAAATGTAAATGTACTTATCCCTATTGTCACCACAAAAATTACAGCAAAAATTCCTGTCAGCACCGTATCTGATACATTGTTAGATATATTTGATGGTAAAAATAAGCGGAATGTCCTTAAAAATCCATCCCAACGCGATAAAAAATTAGTTTTTTTCTGAGTATCAGCGGGTGTTTCTGTCTCCAGTTTCACTACTGTAGTTTCTAAAACACCAATTGTTCCCCGCAAAACTTGGATAATTGTCGTTTTCCAAATTGGTTGATTTTTTTGATAAAGTATAGCTGCGGGTTCATTTCTTGATTTTCTACGTTTTTCTCCTGACATGGAACTTTTACCCAAATTAGTAAATCAAAAACAGAGAAAACATATTTTGACTATAATCAATTATTGTGACATTTAATGAATTATGAATATTAACCGCCGTCAATTTTTGTTTTTAAGTGGAATCAGCACCATAGGATCTGGATTTTTGGGTGGGAAATTATTAAATACAAATTCTCTCATAGAATCAGCAATAGCCGCTAAACCAGTCAAAAAAGATTTATTATTGCGTTTTGTCTCCGTTGCTGATACGGGAACTGGCACAAAAGGACAATATGCTGTAGCTAATGCTATGAATTTTTATCATCAGCAAAATCCTTATAATTTGGTGATTTTAGCTGGTGATAACATCTATAATAATGGGGAAATTGAGAAAATAAATGAAGTTTTTGAACGTCCCTATCAAGCTTTACTAAAAAATGGTGTCAAGTTTCATGCTTGTTTAGGTAATCATGATATTCGCACTGATAATGGTGTTCCCCAAGTTAAATATCCTGGTTTTAATATGCAGGGACGTTATTACACATTTAGTCAAAATAAAGTTCAGTTTTTTGCTTTAGATACTAATGGTAATGCTGATTGGAAAAATCAATTAATTTGGTTAGATCAAGAATTAAGTCTGAGTAAAGCCCCTTGGAAAGTTGTTTTTGGTCATCATCCTATTTATTCATCTGGTCATTATGGGAATAATAAAAGTTTTATTAAAACCTTTACTCCTTTGTTTAAAAAATACAATGTTCAGCTTTATATCAATGGTCATGAACATAATTATGAACGAACTCGCGCTATTAATGGAACTACCTATTTAATCTGTGGCGCTGGTGCCGGTAATCGTCCGGTTGGCCGTTCTCAATGGACAGAATATTCAACCAGTGATTTGAGTTTTGCGGCCTATGATGTGTATGCAGATAGAATGGAAGTGAGTGCTATTGGTACTAATAATCGCGTTTTTGATCGGGGTGTAATTAAGTTAAAAAGTGTTTAATGAAAGGAGTCAGGAGTCAGGAGTCAGGAGTTAGAAAGAAGAAAGAAAAGAAGTATAATCAAAAAACTTTTCCTTCCCCTGTTTCCTGTTCCCTGTTCCCTATTCCCTGCTATTTAGTAATGGTTGAGGTTGATTCCTGCTTCTTTTGCCATTGCGTCTAAACCTTTGAATTCTAAGGTTTTGATAGCTTTGGTGGAAAGTTTCAATTTCACCCAACGGTTACCAGCAGCCCACCAAACCCGCTTGTTTTGCAGATTAACGTGTTGTAGACGGTTGGTGTGACGGTTGGAGTGGGAAACGGAACAAGCGTTATTGGCTTTTTTACCAGTTAGTTGACAACGACGGGACATAATAAGTATCTCCTAGAGTGTTATTTAAAGACAACCTTCCTATTATATCTGCAAACCAGGCTAGATGACTGGAAATCATTGAAAAAGGTAATGAGCAAAATATGTAGTAGAGACGTTTCATGAAACGTCTCTACATTGAAATAATCGAGAGTAATTTCTATTTGCTGGCTTGTTCTGTTAGCTTGGTGAGTACGTCATTAGAACGTTCGACAAAGGATTTCATCCCATCTGCATCAAAGCCTTTTTGCGATATAAGTGCCAAATCATAAACGTGCTGACACATCATATTAACTAATTGACTGGATGGGGATTCACCATCACCTTGAATAATACTGCCTTGACTGAGATTAACCAAGTTTTGAATTAACGGGTGAGCAGTATTTACTAGTAAAATATGTTCTTCGGGAAATTCAGCGTTTTGTTGCTGCATCATAGCACTCATTTCTCGCATCCGCCGGAGAAATTCGGGTAATAATACCATTGCTGGTGGTGTTCCCTGTGGGTCATCTGATTTTAAGGACTCGGTGCGGATGTTGAGTTTTGGCTTGTTGAGGGCTTTCTCAAATAGTTCTTTAATGACTTCTCCTTTGGTCTTGTTGGTGGTGGGGTCAACAATTTCGCTGGTTTTGTCATCGAGGAGGGTATTATCGAGGTCAGAGTCTACCCGTGTAAATTTAACATCCCGATATTCTTGTTCTAGGAAGTTAATGAAGTGGGTATCAATGAAGGAGTCCATAAAGAGGACTTCTAAACCTTGATTTTTGTGCAGTTCTATGTATGTGGATTGAGTAGCTGCATCGGTGCTGTAGAATACCTTGTTTTCGTGACGTTCTTTGTTCCGTTCTAAGTATTCTTTCAGGGTGGTGTAGGGGATGCTAGTCGCGTTTGCTGGGGTAACATCTTGCCAAACATCACCATCGGTAGATTGAACTTCAACGGCTGCGGTGTCGGCTACAGGGGCTTCTAATTTGGCTGTACTGCGGAAGATGATGATGTCTTCAACTTGTTTTTTGAATTTATCATCGTTGAGAACGCCAAATTTCACGAATGTTCCCAAGTCTTTCCAGGCTGTTACGTATTGTTCGCGGTTATCGCGGTATAATTCTTTGAGTCTATCGCCGACTTTTTTGGCGATATAATCTCCTATTCTCTTAATAGTGCGATCGCCTTGTAATGCACTTCGAGAAACGTTCAAAGGTATATCAGTGCTATCAATCACGCCCCGCATGGGCATTAAAAACTGGGGAATAATTTCCTCACAGTTATCACTGACAAACACCTGATTGCAGAATAATTTAATTTGTCCTTTGGTAACATCTACATCAGGACGCATTTTCGGGAAATACAAAATCCCGTTAATCACAAAGGGATAATCTGTATTCAAATGCACCCACAGCAAGGGTTCTTCTTGGAAAGGATACAAATAGCGGTAAAACTCTAAATAATCTTCCTCTTTAAGATTACTGGGAGATTCACGCCATGCAGCTTGTTGTTTATTTAAAACTTCCCCATCCATTTTAATGGGAACTGACATGAAATCGCAGTAAGTCTTGACAAGATTCCTAATTCGTGCTGGTTCGAGAAACTCCTCTTCTTCTCCTTCCAATGTGAGAATAATTGTAGTTCCACGAGTGGTGCGAGGAGATTCATCTAAAACAAATTTGGGTGAACCATCACAACTCCAACGCACAGCTTGTGCGCCTTCTTGATAGGAAAGAGTATCAATCTCTACTTGCTTCGCTACCATGAAGGAAGAGTAGAAACCTAAACCGAAATGACCGATAATAGGTTGATCTGCCTTACCTTCATACTTGTGAATAAATTCTTCAGCACTAGAGAAAGCAACTTGGTTAATATATTTTTTGACTTCCTCTGCGGTCATTCCAATGCCATTATCAGCTATTGAGAGGGTTTTGTTGTCTTTATCAATGCTAATGGTAATTTCTGGTTCACCAATTTCCCCATTGTATTCCCCAGCACGGGATACCATGTTTAACTTTTGGATAGCGTCTACTGCGTTGGATACCAGTTCCCGCAAGAAGATTTGATGATCTGAGTAGAGAGACTTCTTGATAATCGGGAAAATATTATCGGTATGAATACTGATATTGCCTTGTTCTAACATAGTTATCCGTCGGTTTTACTTGCAGATATATTTTATGAAAATCAATTTTCCGTGATTTTATCGCTTTTGGGGTCAGGAATACCTCTTCATTATGATTCGGATTACACTACCAAGGGACTGGGGATTAGGAAATAAAGTTTATAGGTGTGATTTTTGCAGGTTAGTAAACATGAAAGATACTGATAAGTTATATTATGCAAAAATGAGAAATCACACATTATAAATCAAATAGAATATGTCAAAATTTGAACAAGCTGTAACCGCAGTAAAAGCCACTATAAAGCTAGGATCTATCCCTGTGGATGTTTATCAAATGCCGGATGGTAGTTATAAACTATACGTTGAATCAATTACTTCTGCTATTGGTAAACCTAATAATGACTTACGAAGTTTTTTGTCAGGAAAATCCCCACAAGCTTTGCCATACAAGAATAAAAACTTATTAAAAGGACTAGAGGTAGAAGAATATGGTGGCTATATCAAATCTGTACCTGTAGAACTAGCTACAGCATACTGGCTCTACCATACTATCAGAGGTAATCTAATAGCACAGGGGATTGTCCAAGCTGCACTGGTAGAATCAATTGAACGACGAGCAGATACAGCCTTTAAATTTAAACGCACAGAGGAAGAATACAACCAAAAATTTGGTGAAAGATTAGAACCGTTTTTAGCTGAGAGCAGAAAAGAAATTCAGGAAAGAAGATTACCAGCAGATGATCTGTACTTGCCACCTGGCATCAACTAATTATATCAATGAAATTATACTACTTAGCATATAGGGGTTTGGCAGAGTTATAGAGAAATGAAACATAATATAATGATGCCGAACCTTTTTATTTGCAATCTTTAAATATAATTTCCTAGTGTTTAGTTATCAAAAGACAACTTTCGCTATTAGTAAGGAACTTGAGTTCCTTGCGGGGTGAGGAATTTTATCTAACCCATATTGGGGTAGAAGTTTTAAAGTGAGAAATTTAATTCAGGAGGTTTGAGTTATGGAAGAATTACTAGAACTTCAACAATTGCTGATTAATGGCAATATTCCTGGTGCATTGCTGCTAGTTGAAGAGATGACTGAAATGAGCAAAGATGATAAACTGAATAAGATTTTTAGTTTTGGCAAAATTATTCTTCTGCATCTAATTAAGCAAGCTGCGGAAAACCGAACAACTAGATCATGGAATTTGTCTATTGCTAATGCAGTGAAAGAAATTCAACGCACAAACAAACGTCGTAAATCTGGGGGAATGTACTTTACAACTGAAGAATTGCGAGAAACCCTAGAAGATGCCTATGAGTTGTCATTAAATGGTGCAGCCAAAGAAGCATTTGAAGGTAAATATGAAACTGAAGAATTAGCAGCAATGGTAGATAAAGAAATGATATTACAACAGGCTATTGCTTTAATCTTAGAAAATGTCATATAGACAACAATAATTTTCTCGTTCCTATTTCTCGTCTTCTCGTTCCCATACTCTGTATGGGAATGAATCTAGAAGTCTCTGACTTCAATAATATCAGAGGCAGAGCCTCGATGATGGCATTCCCAGTCTGAGATTGGGAACGAGATAAAATGTTGTAGTTTAGTATTAGTAGAGTTAAGAAAAAAAGCCAGAAAGCTAGAACCGATTGATGATGTGCAAATTGATGCGACAATTTTGCAGCAAGCACTTGATATTTTGCGAAATGATATGACAATTACTTTGAGCAAAACTGACCGGGAGATTTTACAACAAACATATACGAATTATCGCCCTGATGATCCTAAACAGCAAGAATTTCTTGATTTGCTCCACAATGTTTATGTGATTGAATATAGAAATGCTGAGAGTTGGTATGATCTTCATCCTCTTGTAATTCAACAGTTAAAGTTAGAAGAGTTAATTTAATGAACACCTTAACCAATGAATCCATTATCAAAGCAAATGAACAGACTTATATAAGTTTGTTAGTTTCAATTGAAGCTGGCATTGGGATGTTACAGATTTTCATTGCTGTGTGTGATGCAGATCGTCAGCGTGAAAATATTATAGCTAATTATGAAAAAGAATTAGCATATATTGACAATATTTATCGAGTTTATCTTGATAGTCAAGAACCTAGTTTAAAGCAAGCTATCACACAACAAGTTACATTAAAAGAAAATGCCATAGCCACAGTATTAGGTGCAGAAAAATTAGGATCATTCAATCAAGATGAATTGTTGAAAAAGTTTTTTGGTTATTTGCAATGGACGCGAGAAGCATTGCGAGAACTAAAAATGCCGATTATTTTATGGATACCATCACGCATTTATGCTCAAATTGCCAAGCAAGCACCTGATTTCTGGAGTTGGCGTAATGGTGTATTTCATTTTCAGCTTGAACCGTCTTTAGTGACAAATGAGTTATTAATCAATTGCAATTCTGAGGTAATTCTAGATAATCAAGCAAGTTCGATTTTTTCCCCAGAACAATTAGAAGCATCTTTAGCTGAAGCGATTAACCAATGGGGAGCAAATAGTAGCAAACTAGAAACTCTCTATAGCCAGCTAGGTAATTTGTATGCTGCAAGAGTAAAATCAGGAAAATCAGCAGATAGAGAAAGGGAATTAGCACTAGCTCAAAAATATTTGAATCAAGCAATAGTTTTACAAACTCAATTTCAACAACAAGATGCTCTTGCAAATAGTCTAAATAATTTGGCAGGATTGTATGAGTCTCAAGGACGTTACAACGATGCTGAACCTCTTTATTTGCAATCTTTAGATATCAGAAAACACCAATTAGGTGATGATCATCCCTTTGTTGCTTCCAGTCTAAATAATTTGGCAGGATTGTATGAGTCTCAAGGACGTTACAACGATGCTGAACCTCTTTATTTGCAATCTTTAGATATCAGAAAACACCAATTAGGTGATGATCATCCCGATGTTGCTACCAGTCTAAATAATTTGGCAGGATTGTATGAATCTCAAGGACGCTATAATGATGCTGAACTTCTTTTTTTACAATCTTTAGATATCAAAAAACGCCAACTTGGTGATGATCATCCTTCCGTCGCTTCTAGTCTCAATAATTTGGCAGCATTATATAGAGTTCAAGGAAAGTACAATGATGCTGAACCTCTTTTTTTACAATCTTTAGATATCTATAAACGCCAACTTGGTGATGACCATCCTTCCGTCGCTTCTAGTCTCAATAATTTGGCAGGATTGTATGAATCTCAAGGACGCTATAATGATGCTGAACTTCTTTTTTTACAATCTTTAGATATCAAAAAACGCCAACTTGGTGATGACCATCCTTCCGTCGCTACTAGTCTTAATAATTTAGCAGCATTGTATGAATCTCAAGGAAAGTACAATGATGCTGAAAGGTTAGTTCAATAAGCAGACTTTCCCGAACTAAATACAAAAACAGCATTATCCTTGCTATAAATGATAGAAAGCAATCCTGAGCTATTGTCATCTATTCGAGAGTCTTTGCAACAACAAACAGAAGTATCTGATGGCAATACATAAAAACAGGTTTGTAATGCAATCATGAAATTGTCTGAATCAGGATATCCAGGATTTAAGGATTTACAGGATTGTAAGTGTCAAAATGCTTGGTAAATTACTAAAATCCTGAATAAGCTTATGCTTGAGTTAAATAAATATAGACAAAATAACCCTTTGCTCCTTTGCGACTTTGCGCGAAAAAAACCATCAACCAATACACCAAAACAATAAAACATTAACTCCCGAAAAAAGGTAATAAACCTATTGACATCTCATTTAAAATATGTTATCCTGAACTTGATAAGGAAGAACCATTTTGCAAATAGACAAAATAACCCTTTGCTCCTTTGCGACTTTGCGCGAAAAAAATCATCAACCAATACACCAAAACAATAAAACATTAACTCCCGAAAAAAGGTAATAAACTTATTGACATCTCATTTAAAATATGTTATCCTGAACTTGACAAGGAAGAACCATCTTAAATAATTTTTAAAATGAAGTAGTATAAAAATCATTAAGATTCCAAAATTTCCACTAAAATTCGTAATAAATCCTCCAAGTCAGCCGGAACACGATATAAATCAAGGTCTTGAGTTACTGTACGAGACAGACGATCAAATTGCCCAAACTGCCAAATATTGCCTGTAGAAACTGCACCGTGTAAAATATTCTTGTCTGATTCAATCCATTGATCAAGAGCAATTAGTTCAATTGCTAATTGCAAAAAACCTTTTTCTAAGTCTTCATTTTTAGCTTCAACAACTAGAAAAACTTGGCAATTTTGCATTAAATAATCTAAAGAACCTTTTAATTGATTATTAACAACAATCGGATATTCAATATTAAGCGTAGCTTGAGTATAGTGCAGTACGTCCGTTAAAACTGGAGCAATAAGAAATTCCCTTCTGGCCATTTCACTAGTCAAACTAAGACGAGGTAAAACTTCTTCAATACGTGCTTTTAGATCAGTTAAACGATCAAAAGTATGAGTAGATTGAGGTAATTTTAAAGAGCGACGTTGAAGAGAAACATTAAAATAAGCTAAAATATCTTGTGGAGCAAAGTTAAGTTTAAAATAATCAGCAAAAGTATAAGACTGTTCTGGATTAATGATGTTTGTTTTTGGCATTTTATTTTTAGTACCTGTTTATTGTATAGTAATTTAAGGATTGTTTTTATTTGTAGTCTTACTTAATTATAGTTTTTATTTTATGATTTAATACCTGTTATTGTAAACTTAATCAACAAAATCTATCTTCAGAATCTAAATAGAACCAATTGTGACCCGCTTTATCCATGACCAATTCGCCGATTTGGTGAAATTAAATTATCATTAATCGAGCAAATTCAATCATTGTCTATAGAACAACTGGAAAATTTAGCAGATGCTTTGTTAGATTTTTCACAAGTTGCTGATTTAGAAACCTGGTTAAAGCAACAGAAACCACAATAAACAGATAGCTGATGACTTAATGTTAACAATGCTAAAAAGATTAAATTGTAATTTTAAACCATTGTCATCTATTCTTTAAGCATTGCATAAAAAACAAAAATATTAGATATCAATACATAAGCATTGTTTAGCAATCCAAATCTACTCAAATAAAAAATCTAAATAACGTATTGCCATAAATACACATTGTATAGTAAACTGATACAAATATTTTTAACAACAAAGTTATCATGCCAGCTCCAGATACTAGTCGCCGCATCACCCCTAGCAACCTCCAGCAAGATATAGATTCTTACAACGGACTCAAAGCCGTAACTGGTTATACCACTGCTCGTGTAGCAGCCACACCAGAAGCATTACAAAAAGCTTATGCAGAAATGGTGACAAGACAACAAGAAGAAACCGAAAAACAAGCATTATTTAAAGCCTCCGCAGATGCAGCCAAACAAGCAGAATGGGAGTTCCATAATGCTGTTTTAGCCATGAAAGAAGCAGTAAAAGGTCAATTTGGTTCAGATAGTGATGCAGCCCAAGCAGTAGGTTTCAAGAAGAAATCAGAACGGAAACGTCCCACCAAAAAGAAAACCGAGTAGGATATTCTCATGATCTTATACCATTTCTTTATGAAGCTGCGTTGAATTTTGTAACCTTGTCTTTTCCTCCTCTGTGTTCTCTGTGCCTCTGTGGTTCGTTCCTTTCTAAATTTGGGGCATCTTTATACAGAATTGGTATTAGACAAGCGATCGCACTTATATTTTTTCTAAGATCAAAAAGTAGTGATATGGGAAAGTAGGATCAACATATTCTTCCCTCACTATCAAACCAGCTTTAGCAACAGATTCCAAAAACCGCTTTTTGGGATATCCTTTCAATCCCAATTCCCAATAATGTTCATCACAAAGTGGTGTTGTACTCCAAAATTGGGGAATTTCCCAGAGTAAATGTCTGGCTTTAAGTAGAAAAGAAGTTTTGATTTGCAATGATAGATATTCAGTAGCATTGGGAATCGAAATCACCAAATATTTCTTAGTAATTGCGGCGAGTTTTTGCAATGCTAATTCAGATTTTTCATAAGGAAAATGTTCTAATACCTGAAACAGAACAATTGCATCAAACTTATCTTTTGGTAGTATAAAGTCCGCCGTCAAATCCAACATTATATCTGGTTTGAGACTAGGATCAATATCCGCCGTAGTTACATTATAATTACTTTGTCGGAGTATTTCTGTAAGCAAAGAATTAAAAATACCAATTTCTAGAACATTTTTAACTTGACTACCCAAGGAAAACAATAACCGCGACTGATGATGATAACTAATAAATCTTTCCTTGGAAAGATATTGCGAACTTGTAATCCCTAAAGAAGAAATCAATTCCATAGAAAGCCCCCTATTTACTAATGAAAATGCTTAAAGTTTTTTACTAAAACTTAACCCAGTTTCAACCTTATCAATGATGATAGTATCACCAGAAACAAAAGTATTTTCCAGTAACTTCGTAGCCAGAGGATTTTCTACCTCGCGTTGAATTGACCGTTTTAATGGACGTGCGCCATAAACTGGATCATAACCAGCTTCCACAAGATGATCACAAGCGGACTGGGATATCTCGAAAGAGATTTTCTGTTCTTTGAGCAGATTTTCCACCCGTTTGAGTTGAATACGGATAATATGCCCCATTTCTGAACGATTAAGAGCGTGGAAAAGAATTAAGTCATCTATGCGGTTGAGAAATTCGGGACGGAAGTGACTTCGCAAACCTTCCATCACCTTATTACGCATCAAATCATACTTAGAATCATCCCCAGATACATCCAAAATATGTTCACTGCCGATGTTGCTAGTCATGACTATGACAGTATTCCGAAAATCTACAGCCCGTCCTTGGGAATCAGTAACTCTACCATCATCTAAAACTTGCAACAAGATATTAAATACATCGGGGTGGGCTTTTTCCACTTCATCTAACAGCACCACCGAGTAAGGATGTCTGCGAATCGCTTCGGAAAGTTGTCCCCCTTCTTCATAACCCACATATCCGGGAGGCGCACCCACAAGGCGGGAAACTGAATGTTTTTCCATGTACTCGGACATATCCAAACGCACCAAAGCATCATCCGAATCAAAGAGAAATTGAGCTAAGGCGCGGGCGAGTTCGGTTTTACCCACGCCAGTTGGTCCCATAAACAAGAATGAACCAATAGGACGTGAGGGGTCTTTCATCCCCGCACGGGCGCGACGGATAGCCGCAGAGACGGCGGAAACGGCTTCTTCTTGACCAATTACCCGTTCATGCAAATGACTTTCTAATTGCAGTAATTTTTGCCGTTCTGATTCCAAAAGGCGATTTACAGGGATTCCTGTCCATTTAGCGACAATTTCGGCAATATCGGCTTCGGTGACCTGTTCGCGCAACAAAGTCGAACCTTGGGTTTGCATTTCTAAAAGTTTCGCTTCTTTAACTTCTCGTTCTCGTTGCACACCTTCTAACTTACCGTACTTCAATTGAGCGGCTTTGTTTAAATCATAGTCTCGTTCTGCTTGTTCAATTTGCACCCGCATGGCATCTTCTTCTTTCTTTAACCCGCTGATAGATTCTAAAATCTGCTTTTCCCCTTGCCATTGTTCATTAAATATTTGCTGTTTAACTGTTAAACTGGCAATTTCTTGTTCAATTCGTTCTAATCGTTCTCTAGTTGGAGAAATACTCTGTTCTTCTCCAGATAATGACAGCTTTTCCATTTCTAGCTGCATTAAGCGCCGGTCAATGGTTTCTAATTCCGCAGGTTTGGATGTAATCTCCATTTTTAATTTCGCTGCGGCTTCATCAACTAGGTCAATAGCTTTGTCTGGTAGAAATCTATCAGCAATGTAACGCGCTGATAAAGTTGCGGCAGCCACTAAAGCGGAATCGGAAATTTTGACGTTATGATGCACTTCATAACGCCCTTTCAAACCTCGCAAAATCGAAATTGTATTTTCTACTGTTGGTTGATCTACATATACTTGTTGAAAACGTCTTTCTAATGCTGCATCTTTTTCAATAAATTTGCGATATTCATCTAAGGTAGTTGCCCCAATACAACGCAATTCACCCCGCGCCAACATAGGTTTAAGCAAATTTCCGGCATCCATTGACCCTTGTTGATTAGAACCAGCCCCAACAACGGTATGCAGTTCATCAATAAATAAAACTACTTGCCCGTTTGATTCCGTAACTTCACGGAGGACATTTTTTAAACGGTCTTCAAATTCACCTCTGTATTTTGCTCCTGCAATCAAACTACCGATATCCAAGGAAATCAATTGGCGATTCTTTAAAGACTCAGGAACGTCGCCATTTACCATTCTTTGGGCTAATGCTTCAGCGATCGCAGTTTTGCCAACTCCTGGCTCACCAATTAACACAGGGTTATTTTTACTACGTCGAGACAATACCTGAATTACCCGGCGAATTTCATCATCTCTCCCAATCACAGGATCTAATTTTCCTGCTTTGGCTTGTTCTGTCAAATCTCGTCCAAATCTTTTTAAAGCTTCCTCTTGCACATCCGCTTCTGCTTTTGGAGATGCTTTGATTTTGGGAGTAGCGCGAACAGATTTAACCCCAAGTTCTACTTGAGCAATATCTATATTTAAGCTTTTAAATAATCTTCTACCAACCCGTTCATCATTACCAAACGCTAAAATTATATGCCCTTCTGAGATTTCCTCCTCTCTCATTTTGGCTCTAATTTCATCGGCTTTATCTAAAAGTAAATCTAAATTTCGCCCCAGGTAAAGTTGATCACTTTTTCCAACCTTGGGTTGACGTTGGGTAAAAGCCTCTAGTTGTTGTTTGAATCGGACTGAATCAACTTCCGCACGGGTGAGAATGGCTGTAGCTAGGCTGGTAGGTTCTTCTAAAAGGGCGAGAATTAAATGTTCAACTTCTAATTGTTGTTGTTTATAAGCACGAACCACGTCTTGGGATTTTGTTACCGCTTCCCAGGCTGTATCAGTAAATTTATCAGGATCTGTAGGCTGCATTTGTAAAATTTTAGATTTTAGACTTGTAATTTAAGTTTAGGGGGGAATTGGGTAATGGATAAAGAAGTTATCTTCCTACCCTCTACCCTAAATTATTCTGGAGTTTTTAATTGAATCAATTCAACTTTATAACCATCTGGATCTTCCACAAAAGCAATTACCGTTGAACCATGTTTCATTGGTCCTGGTTCTCGGACTACTTTACCACCCAGTTGTCCAATGGTCTCACAGGTAGCGTAAATATTATGCACACCCAAGGCGATATGACCATAGGCACTACCTAAATCATACTTTTCTACGCCCCAGTTGTGGGTGAGTTCTAAAACTGAATGATCACTTTCTTCTCCATAACCGACAAAAGCCAGGGTAAATTCTCCCGCTGGATAATCTTTCCGACGGAGTAACTTCATTCCCAGTACATCACAGTAAAATGTTAAGGACTCTTCTAAATTACCTACCCGCAGCATTGTATGTAGTAATCGCATATTTACCCTTTATTCAATTCTTATATTTTATATCTTATATCTGATCAGGAATTTTCACGATACTTGCGTTTAATCCTGCTTTTGATTGCCAAATCGTTGATAATTCTATCTTGACCAATTTCAGCAAGAGATTGTGATAAAATTGATTTTAATTTCAGATGGAGGAAATAATTATGATTTCATCACCTTTGATATTACATTTTCCCTCATCAATGCAAATGACAGATGAAGAATTTTTTGATTTCTGTCAAGAAAACCGTGATTTACGCATTGAGAGGAATGAATTCGGAAATATATTAATTATGCCACCTGTTGATTCAGAAACGGGAAATCGAGAATTTCATATTATTGGACAGTTAGCAATTTGGTCAGATGAAAATGGTTCAGGAATTGGCTTTTCTTCCAGTGCGGGATTTACACTTTCCACAGGTGCAATACGTTCTCCTGATGCTTCCTGTATGAAGTTAGCAAGATGGAATCAACTTACACCTGCACAACAACAGAAATTTGCACCTATTTGTCCTGATTTTGTCATTGAATTAAGGTCAAATTCTGATAATTTGCAGCCTTTAAAAGAGAAAATGCAGGAATATATGCAAGAACCAGGAATCCAATTAGGGTTATTAATTGACCGCAAAAATCGCCGAGTTTATATTTATCGTCCTGGACAAATAGAAGAGTGTTTAGAAAATCCTGACACTGTGAGTTTTGAATCTGTTTTACCAGGGTTTGTTTTGAATATGGGGAAAATTTGGTAGTAATTAAATTGATAACAATGCTTGGGATTGGCTTATATCATAGCATTTTTCAGAATTATATATCAACGCGATAGGGGTTTTTTCTGCATCTAATTTTCTAATCGGATTGAATAATTTGGCTACAGCTTCTTTACTGCTTTATCATCGGTTTTATAACTTAAAGAAGATGAAGAAGATGGAACTGAATTCTCAAAATTAGAACTTGGTACAGATGTTGTTTTTCCTCCTAGTCTCTGACGTACAGACCTGACAGTAATTACTTGTTCTGCTGTAATCGCACTTATACCTAATTGATAATCTGGAAAATATTTTTGCTAGTGGTCAATTTGCAGGAAGTTATCAAAATGAATATAAAAATTATCAAAATTTTTTCACAATGATAACAGAAGTTGAACATCAAAGTAGTTTAATTTTAATCACTCAAGAAAAATGTGCAGATATGGACTTTGAAGATGAAGAATTATCTCACATTCAATATTTACTGAAAACAGTTGTCCAAGAAAAAGTTTTATTTAATTTATCTGCTGTATTTAAAGAGTATTTACAAATGAGATAAGTTACGGTGGGAAGGGACGAATATTTATTGCAACTACTCATAAACTTTACTTCGATGTGCAATCAGCAAAATAGTTACCAGCTTTGAATTATCATCAATTTCATAAATCACTCGATAGTCACCCACTCGATAACGATAATAACCTGAGAATTCACCTTTCAGTGCTTTTATATTAGGATAATTACGCGGCTCAATCTTTAAAATTTCAAAACATCTGTCTAACTTCTTTTGTAAAGTAGCAGAAGCAGATTCAAAAAAATCTTGAGCATCAATGCCAATAACAACCGTATAGTTAATATTTTCGTTTAAGTTGATTAACAGAAATTACCTTACCTTCTTTAACATTTTCTTTCGCTTTAGCAAAATCTTCTTTAAATCCTTGAATTTTCAATAACTCTTCAGTAGCATCATTATCTTGTTTATCTGCCAAATACGCCAAAAAATCAACAGCCACTAATAATCTTTCTGGTGACAGTTTATCAACATATTCTTGAATTTGTTGACGAATTTCTACTGTATTCATAAATAATCTTTGCTATTTTCTGAAAATTATAACATACAAAAATGTAGAAATATATGTCAGAATCAGGGATCATTGTCACCCGTCGTGATTGGAAATCTTCTTTAATGTCAGCCGATTTTCCCCCAGAAACACATAAACTAGCGATTGGGTTATTAGTAAACTGTAAAGGTTAAACCCTGACGACATACTCAAAATCAAGGACAAACCACGAATGACTAAATTTCTAGACACCGCTATTGAAGCCATTATCTCCCGCGAAATCCTTGACTCACGGGGAAGACCTACCCTAGAAGCAGAAGTACATTTAGCTGGTGGTGCAGTGGGACTCGCACAAGTTCCTAGCGGGGCTTCTACAGGCACATTTGAGGTATTTCTTTAGCAGCAGCCAAAGCAGGTGCAGTAGCTTTGGATATTCCTCTCTATCGCTATTTGGGTGGACTTTTGGCGAATTTATTGCCAGTCCCCTTAATGAACGTGATCAATGGTGGAGCGCACGCATCTAATAACGTTGATTTTCAAGAGTTTATGATTGTTCCTATCGGTGCGCCTTCTTTTAAAGAAGCATTGCGTTGGGGTGCGGAAGTATTTGCCACTCTCAGCAAGGTGTTAGATGATAAAGGTTTGCTGACAGGTGTGGGTGATGAAGGTGGTTTTTGTTAAGCTAAAGTTAATATTTTTGATTTAGTAATGCCACAGTACGATTTATATCACAATCAAGTTAAAAATGCTCTAACCAAAGATGGATGGGTAATTACAGATGATCCCTTTATACTAGAATATAAAGGCTTGCGTTTATATGCTGATTTAGGAGCAGAAAAGTTATTTGCTGCTCAGAAAATGCAGCAAAAGATTGTGATTGAGATAAAAGTTTTTAATAGTCCTTCTTTAATTACAGAATTAGAAAAAACATTAGGACAATATAATATTTATGTTAGTTTAATAAAAAGAATCAATCCAGAACGTAAATTATATTTAGCGATTCCTGAAGCTGCTTATCAAGACTTTTTTCTTAAACCAGCTATTCAAGATATTTTAAGTGATCAACAGCAGATTAATTACATTATTTTCGATCCAATTCAGGAGGTAATTGTACAATGGATAAGTTAGAAAAATACAGAAGAATTATAATTAGTATTGTTGGAAATCACGCTAAGTATAAACCTAGTCATGGAAAAATTGAGGCTTTATGTATTTGTGATCAAGAATCTGATAATTATTTGTTAATGGATACAGGTTGGGATAAAACAGGTAGAGTTCATGCAGTGGTGTTTCATTTGCGAATTATTGATGGGAAAATCTGCATTGAATGGGATGGTACGGAAAGGGGTATAACTGCGGAATTATTGGAATTAGGAGTAGGAAAGGATGATATTATTTTAGGGTTTATTCGTCCTGAATATCGGCAGTTTACAGATTTTTCTGTGGCTTAGAACACAGCCATTACTACGGTGCGTCAGATGTCAAAAATCAGTTCATCTGCAAATTTCACGGTTTATCTGCAAATGCCATACCGCAATTGGGACAATGAATATCAAAGCTACTCCAAACAGATGTTTTATGATAGTCCCAATAATAGCCATGTTTAAATAGTTGTGTATGACACTTTCAGCAATAGTTTATGTGTGTTTGATGTCGACAAGTTCTACAGTCTGCTGTGTATTTTTCTGCCCCTTGTTTTGGGTGAAGATTTACGCTGGTACTACCACAATTCAAACAAAATAAATCATTAGTAGGTTTTGGATCTATTGTATTTCCAGTTTTTGCATTTTTATTACTTTCTAAAAGATACTCAAAAGCCATTCCAATTAATTTTTTTAGGTTATCTGTAAAATTTTGTTTGTGCATAATATATCCATATTTGTGAAATGGAAATGTAGGTTCAAATATGATTCCTTCGGTGAGCTAGGCACATCACCCTCTTGAACAAGAGCGATCGCTTTAAATCCACAAGATACAGATTAGGAGAAAGTTAATAAACAAATTCCTAACACCATAATTGCACTACCGAACAACCTTGTTCTGATGTTTTTTTCCTTAAATATCAGATAACCGAATCCTACACCCATCAATAGGCTAGTTTGTCTGACAGCAACAGAATTAGCTGCTACCGTTAACCCTACAGCAGTTACATGACACCACATATCTACTGCTTTCAAACTTCCCAATAAAACCCAGGGGAAACGCATCTAAATCTTATTGACAAAATACCGATTTAGGAATATCTGTCTGAATCAGGATGTCCAGGATGTGAGGATTTACAGAATTTTGTACATAAATATTAAAAATGGCAATTTATGTATTCAAAACAAGCAAACTATCAATAAAGAATCCTGTACATTCTTTAATCCTAGAAATCCTGATTCTGACAAAATAAAGTATCAATAAATAATCCTGTACATCCTTTAATCCTAAAAATCCTGATTCTGACAAATTCCATGTTTCCTTCCATACTCAGCGAGCATTATCACCCGTCACGATTGGAAATCTTCTTTAATGTCAGCCGATTTTCCCCCAGAAACACATAAACTAGCGATTGGGTTATTAGTAAACTGTAAAGGTTAACCCTGACGACATACTCAAAATCAAGGACAAACCACGAATGACTAAATTTCTAGACACCGCTATTGAAGCCATTGTCTCCCGCGAAATCCTCGACTCACGGGGAAGACCTACACTAGAAGCGGAAGTACATTTAGCTGGTGGTGCAGTCGGACTCGCACAAGTTCCTAGCGGGGCTTCTACAGGCACATTTGAAGCCCATGAACTGCGGGATGGGGATAAAAGCCGTTATGGTGGTAAAGGAGTCCTCACGGCGGTAAAAAACGCCAATGAGATATTAGCACCCAAATTATTAGGGTTGGATGTCCTCAACCAAGAATTGTTAGACCGGACAATGATTGCTACAGACGGTTCACCTAACAAATCTAATTTAGGCGCAAATGCCATTTTAGGTATTTCCTTAGCAGCAGCCAAAGCAGGTGCAGCAGCTTTAGATATTCCTCTCTATCGCTATTTGGGTGGACCTTTGGCAAATTTATTGCCAGTCCCCTTAATGAATGTGATCAATGGTGGAGCGCACGCAGCCAATAACGTAGACTTTCAAGAGTTTATGATTGTTCCTATCGGTGCGCCTTCTTTTAAAGAAGCTTTGCGTTGGGGTGCGGAAGTGTTTGCAACTCTCAGCAAAGTGTTAGATGATAAAGGTTTGCTGACTGGTGTGGGTGATGAAGGTGGTTTTGCACCTAACCTAGAATCTAACCAAGTGGCTTTAGAATTGTTGGTAGCTGCAATTAAACAAGCTGGTTACAAACCCGGTGAAGAAGTAGCTTTAGCCTTAGACGTGGCTGCAAGTGAATTTTACAAAAATGGACAATATGTTTATGATGGTAAACCCCATAGTCCTGTTGAGTTTATTGATTATTTAGGTCAGTTGGTTGACCAATATCCCATTGTATCTATTGAAGATGGTTTACATGAGGAAGATTGGCAAAGTTGGCAATTACTAACTCAGAAAATCGGCTCAAAAGTACAATTAGTGGGTGATGATTTATTTGTAACTAACGCTACCCGCTTACAAAAAGGTATCCAAGAAAAAGCCGCTAACTCAATCTTGATTAAATTGAATCAAATCGGTTCTCTAACTGAAACTTTGGAAACCATTGATTTAGCCACTCGCAACGGTTTCCGTTCAGTAATTAGCCATCGTTCTGGTGAAACTGAAGATACAACAATTGCTGATTTAGCTGTAGCTACTCGCGCCGGTCAAATTAAAACCGGTTCTCTGTGTCGCAGTGAACGGGTAGCAAAATACAATCGCCTCCTCCGCATTGAGCATGAATTAGGCGATCGCGCCGTCTATGCTGGTACTGTTGGTTTAGGACCGAAATAGGTGACAGGTGACAGGTGACAGGTGACAGTGAAGAAAGCAGGGGAAGCAGGGGAA